>JAHXPV010000005.1:0-54139 GCA_031625175.1 Thermoplasmatales archaeon AK
TTTTCGACTGCTTCAGCAACAGGAAATGAGGCTACAACCTCTCCGTTCTCAGAGTACACCTCTGTGAGTTTCTCCTTGAGAAGGGCCTGCCCCCTTGCCTCGATGAATTTCGGATTCTTCAGGTCCGGCTGCAAAGGTTCGTGCGGTTGATTCTGGGCACTCTGCTTCTTCTCAGGTACCTCCTCCTGAGGCATCTGTGTTACCTGGGTTTTAATGTGGGCTTCGGGAGCAGGCTTTTCCTTATCTTCGCCCTCCTCCTCCCGGTAATTCTTGATTTCAACTACAGATTTTGCTTCCTCGTAACCTCTTTTTGCCCCCCTGTTTGCCCCTTCAGAAGCATTTCTTTCGTTGAGTTCCTTGAGTTCTTCCGACATTCCCCTCATGGCCAGGTACTGCTCTATGGGCGTCTTATAGCGAAGAGCCTTGACGATCTGCTTGTAGGTGAGTTCCTCCACCTCTGTTCCTGGCGGGGCCCTTGCCACAAAATCAACCTCAGCCACCTGCAGCATCTCCTTGAGGATAAGATCTCCACCCCTGTCACCATCAAGGAACACAGTAACCGTCCTTTCCTTGGATAGCTTCTGGACGGTTTTTGGTATATTGGTACCCTGCACGGCTATGGTGTTCTTGATGCCGTACCTCAGGAGGTTTAAAATGTCGCTTCTGCCCTCCACCACTATGATTGAATCGGAATCCTTAATGGCAGGCCCTGCTGGCAGTTTATCCTCCCCATATGTGATGATCTCGCCCTTCTCCACTTCACTCCTGACCGATTCTACTATGCTCTCGCTGACACTTTTGCCAACTTCGGTCATCTTCTTGTAGAGTTCCTCTGCTCGGGACACAATCTTCTGCCTTTTCTGGATCTTACAAGGTCCGATCCTGTCTATGGTTTCCAGGGATGCTGCCAGAATCGAGCTTTCCACCTGATCGAGTCCTGAGGGGATTAAAACGTAACCTTCAGTCCTTCCCTTCTTGCTGTCTATCTCAACCTCGATTCTTCCTATTTTTCCACTCTTTTGGAGGTCCCTGAGATCCAGTTCCTCGCCGAGCAATCCTTCGGTCTGCCCAAAGATCGCCCCGACGACATCCGGTTTCTCAACCACCCCATCTGTGTATATCTTGGCTTTTATCAGATACTTCGTTAAGTTTGGATCTACATTCAACGTGATCACCTTCGTATTTAACAATGGAAGAGAAAATGGAAATCCACCTTTCTCTGTATACCACCATCGCAAATGGATATATTGATTCTATATAAGGGATTCGAATCTGCGGCAGGAAATTATGACGCTTGGAACAGGAGTGACAAAAGCCCAAGACTTTTCATGAGCAATGCATGATGAGAGCATAATAATGGTCATTATAGACAGTGTGCCAATAAGAATGGATGAGAATTTAAACTTTGGAATTTTTAGGCTCTACAATCAAATACTGTTAATGGTGATCTCTCGGGCGTGACTTTCATATTTTAATTGCGAGACGGACTTCAGGTGCGAAGCTGATTTTGTTGATAAACTTATATAGGTTCTGAGTATCGGCAGAGGGATCATGATTAGGTTTGGTCTGGCCGGGATTCCTCTAACCAGCAAGGGACGAACCTTTATTGAATCCGTGGAAGACACGCACAATCTTGGTCTGAACGCACTTGAGGTACAGCTTCTGAGGGTTAACGTGCAGGAGACTCCGGCTGTTGAGTATGCTGGTCAGAGTCCCATGGATGTAGAGAACTCCATCATTGTTGACATCCTGAGGCAGGATGAGGACGGAAACTACAGGGGAATTGGAATCGGCTCTGAGATAGAAGAGACTGACATCGTTCAGGAGATTTTCTGGAACATGGCCAGGAATTATGACGAGCTAAAGGAGGGAGGGGAACTGGCGAAGGAGCTGGACGTCAGTCTGTCAATGCATGCACCCTATTACATGGACCTGCTGCAGGATGACGAAATGGGAGAAAAATCATTCAATCACCTGAAATGGGCCCTGATTATCGGTAAGGCTATGAAGTGCAAGAGAGTTGTCACTCATACTGGCTTTTACCTGGCTAACAAGAAGGACAGTCTCAGGAGAGCAGTGGAAGTATACTCAAGCATATCCTCTGGATACGGCCATGACGCAGGTTATCCCTACATAGGGGTTGAAACTTCGGGAAAAACTGAGATTTTTGGGAGCGTGCCAGAGGTCATAGGCGTCGCAAAGAAGGTGAGCAATGTTGAGCCGATTCTTAATTTTCCTCATGTACATTCTCTAACCGGTGGCTCACTCATTGAGGTCAAGGATTTTGACGCAATAATCAGCGAATTTTCAAAGTACGCCAAGGGCGACCTTTATACAGAGTTTGCCGGAGTAGAGTATGAGGATCACAACGAGAAGAAGCTCACAGCAATAAAGCATGGTGATCTGAAATTCGAGACGCTCGCAGAATCCCTGATAGAGTTTAACAATGATGCCACGATAATTTCCTGTTCGCCACTGCTTGAACATGATGCCCAGTACATGAACATCATTTACCTCAGGACAGTTTCCAGGAAATTCCAGAAGAAGACTCAGGTCAAGAAGACGGTGGCTTGAATGGTCAGAGAATATCCTGTCAAGAAGGGTTACAAAATGGACCTTGGCAGCGTTCTGGCGGTTGTAAAAACATTTTCTGGAGATGCCAGGATTGAAGGCGATTCAGTTGTTGCATCACTACCCGGTTTGAGAAGGATTGAGATCCGTTCTGGAAAGGCCACCATCCTTGTTTCAACTGAGACCGACAGCAAGTCGGAGGACCCTCTCAGGACAGTGAAGTTATACAACGACCTTATTGAAAAAATAACTGGATTTTCCGCAAAGGAAAGAAAGAAAAAATTAACTAAAGTTTAGATAAGGCAGAACTGCTTATCTGTATTTGATTTTGCTGGAAGCTCGAAAGACGAACTTCTTCTTCTCTGGAACCCTTATTGGCTGCTTTGTCTGGGGGTTCCTTGCTGTTCTTGCCTTCTGTCTCTTTCTCTCAAAGATTCCAAATCCGGCGAGGTTAATCTTTGTTCCTTCTTTGTTGGCCTCGGAGACCACTGTGTCCAGAAATGTCTTTATGACGTTTCGGGCCACTTTCTGCGTTGTGTTTGTTCTCTTGGCCACACTCTTTGAGAGCTCGCTTATTCCTACCATTTGTTGACCTCCTATATGATGATATAATTAGTAGTATTAAAATATTTGTATCGTTGTTTTAGTGCAACTCACAAATGACCATATCATGTGATATACCGAATTTATGATAAAAATATTAGAATATTATGGTGGATTTACAGGTAGCGTGAATTGTGGCATCCACGAGTTTCTAAACAAATTTTTATTTAACTTAGCGCTTCGGTTGTGTGAAGTTGATAGAAAACTGGTTCTCCGAGCGTTATTCTGATAATCTGCAGCTGTCGTTCAGGGTCATGGACCAGCTAATGTCCGTCAGAACAGACTACCAGCGGATTGATGTATTCGAAACATACGACTTCGGCAAGCTGCTGGCAATAGATGGAACAGTCCAGTTGACTGAAAAGGATGAGTTTGTCTATCATGAGATGATAACTCACCCTCCATTTTACTGCTCCAGAGAACCGCCAAAATCTGCCCTGGTCATAGGCGGGGGAGATGGTGGGGTTGCAGGCGAACTTCTCAGCCTCGGACTGGAGCGGATTGTCAATGTTGAAATAGACAAGCAGGTAGTGGATGTTTCCAGAAGACGGGGTAAAATTCATGAAGGAGAGTAAGGAGAAGTTTGATCTTATTGTAATTGATTCCACAGATCCAGTGGGTCCTGCGGAGGGGCTTTTCCTGGAAGATTTCTACAGTGCTTCAAAGAGAATTCTGAACTCCGGCGGTGTTCTAGTCACTCAGTCAGGTTCACCATTCTACCAGCCAAAGGCACTGCAGATGGCAGTTTCCGGACTTTCCGCAGTTTTCAGGAATGTCAGTACGTACACGGCATTCATACCAACCTATCCCAGCGGCTTCTGGTCATTCACGATGGCGTCTGATTCAAGCATAAGTCCCAGGCATGACATCCAGATAGGAAGTGGAAAATACTTCAACGCCCAGGTGCTACAAGGCTCATTCATGCTACCCCAGTTCACTCTGGATCTAATCAAAGAGGCAAAAAGGAAATCTACCTGACCTTCCAGCTCTCCATCTTGCGCTCTAGCTCCTCCTGGTATCTTGGCCCAAGGCTTCTTGCGATCTTCTGCAATTTCTTAATGTTCTTCACGAATGTCTGCTTGCTGTTTCCGTCAAGAATTCGCCTGAAATAGAGGTATGCGAAGAGAATGATGAGCACAACTGCGATGGCAAATATCCAGTACTCCCAGTCTCCAACACCTTTGAATGTAAAGCCGGCATTATATACTGAGGAATTATTGAAAATCAGGTCGTTTGAGGTTATGAGCAGCAAAGCGACTCCGAGTGCCATAAGGATTAGGTAAACATAGGCCTGGTACTCCCTGATCGAAACCCTTTGGCTCATCGGCTTCCTATTGATAGGTGTTATTTAAAATTCATCTAGCATTTTTCAAATGATCAATTAACTTCGTGATTGCTGCGGCTCGATGGGACACAGCATTCTTTTCATGGAGGCTCATTTCACCAAGTGTCTTCTCAGAGCCTTCAGGAATGAATATCGGGTCATAACCAAAACCGGAATTTCCCGCCTCCCTTGTTGATATGCTGCCCCTGAGGGTTCCGGTGAACTGGAAGAAACCCTTCCCATCAAAAAAAGTCACCACTGTCCTGAATTCAGCATCTCTTTTCTGATGTTCTAGCAGATGAAGGATCCCTTGGTTTCCTATTGTTGCAAATACATAGCTGGAAAAGGGGCCAGGGAACCCTTTCAGTGATCGTATGTACAGGCCAGTATCCTCAATGAAGAACGGAGCATCGACAAAATCTGCAAGCTTATGTGCACTGTCAGCAGAAACCTCCTCTGTAGTCTGCGCCTGAACCTCCTCGTACTTCATATTGATCCACCTGATCTGAATGCCATAGTTCTCCATGATCTGCTTGATCTCCTGAAACTTGTGGCTGTTGCTGGTAATAAAACTGATCACACATATCTCCTCCTGTTCTCCAGACTATCCATAACTTTTCTTATTTCCTCCTTCTTCTTCGACTTTGAGGAATATTCCTTCAGGAATTCCAAGAACACCCAGTCATCCTCACCATTGACACCGGATAGGGATTCCCTGAACAGAAAGAGGTCTACCCCAAGATCATCCAGTGAGGAATCAATCTTTCCAAGACTAGTATCAATGAATTTGATCTGACCGTCATTGCTTACTAGGATGTTGCTGGCTGTCAGGTCTCCATGGGCGAGCCCGTTCTCGTGAAACACAGCAACGTGATTTGCTACTTTCCTAATTAAGTCTGCCTTGTCGGCATCATCAAGATCCGGCAAAAGGTTCCTCAGGCTCTTCCCTTCAACTTTCTCCATTACAATTGTAAGACTGCCAGGGTCGTAATCGTAGATAGTAGGCACAGGAATTCCAATATCAGCCAGTTTCTTGAGAAGTGTTAGCTCATTCCTTGTGCGTTCAGAGATCAGCCTCATATCCAGCTCCGGGTTCCGGTAGCTCTTTTTGTTCCTCCTTTTCAGCACCACATTCCTGTTGTTGAATGTCCCGTCGATAATATAAGCCTCTGCTCCCTTGTTTCCCGGAGACTTGCCAGGCCTGTCATGTATCCATGGAACCGAGACCTGATCAATCCTGAATCTCTGATCAACCCTTGTCTGCTCCAGGTTTTCCCTGAAGCCATTCTGAAACATCAGTAGCCCAGCCTGGGCTATCATGATCCCATTGTCCATGCAATAATCCTCCGTTGTGAGGAAAGCCTTCAAACCAAGTTCACTGGCAAGGACCCCAATCATATCTCTCAGCCTCAGATTTCTGGCAACTCCTCCTGCAAGGAGAATCTCCTGCTTGTTGGTCTGGTGTATACCCCTTTCCAGTATCTCCACGACCATTGGAAAGGCAGTTTCCTGAAGGCTGTAGGCAATATCCTCCTTCCTGTGTCCTTCGCTTATTAACTTTCGGATGGCGGTGTATATACCTGAAAAAGAAGTGTCCATCCCCTTTACGCTGTAGGGCAGCGGAAACAGCCTGCTGCCTTCCTTTGCAAGTCTTTCTATGACAGGGCCACCGGGAAAGGGAATCCCAAGATCCCTGGCAACCTTGTCAATCAGATTGCCCAGCCCTATATCCATTGTCTCCCCTAAGACCCGATATCTGCCATTGACGTGGGATATAACCTGAGTGTTGCCTCCCGAAACATAAAGCATAATCGGATCGATAGCGCCAGTGACCCTTCTGCCAATTTCAACATGGCCAAGGGGGTGGTTGACACCGAGAATGGGTTTGTTGAACTTCAGCGCAAACGCTCGATTTCCCCAGGGCTGACTTTAGATCGCTCAAATGCCTCGGCCATGACTTTCTGGACATTATCCGCGTGGTGTATTGCGGCCTCCCTGGGATGAATCCCTCCCACCTTCGGAACAAATACCCTGCTGGATTGGCCCAGGATCTCCCGCTCGGTGAGTATTCCGCAGCTTATAGTATGCGCCGTACCCTCCAGACCCATCACTATCAATCAATGCACCGCTGAAATCCCATATTCATGTCTGTACAATAATATAGCCATGCTAATTTTATTAATGAGATTCAAATTACCATAGACTTTAAAAGATAAATTTAGAGTGGTACTCAATGGCGAACACACTTGCTATAATAGCTGATACGAAGACCGGAAAGACATACAAGAAAGAGGTAACTCCCGAGAATCTGGCATCGCTGACCGGAAGAAAGATCGGTGATGAGGTGGATGGAATTTTCTTTGAGCTGCCCGGATACAGGCTCAAGATAACCGGAGGCAGCACCATAGACGGCTTTCCCATGAAGAAAGATCTACAGATTCAGGGGAAAAAGAGGATTCTGAGGACATATGAAACGGGGCAGAGGGCAAAGAGTGGCCTCAGAAAGAGAGTCACATATCGTGGATCACTGCTCGGGACAGATATAGCCCAGATAAACCTGAAGATTTTGCAGTACGGACCAAATCCCATCGAACCAGCTGAACAAGCAAAGAAGGAGTAAGATGACCGACCTCCCTCAGCCATCTGTGAACATCGGCATGGTGGGTCATGTTGATCATGGAAAGAGCACGCTGACCAAGGCTCTCACAGGAATTAAGACAGATATCCACTCGGAGGAAATCAAGAGGGGCATCTCAATTAAGCTCGGCTATGCTGACACCCCTATTTACAGGTGCTTCGACCAATCCGGCAGCGCAGTATACTCCCGGCTGAATGACGGAAATTGTGAGCTTGTGAAAGTTGTGTCATTTGTCGACGCGCCGGGGCACGAGACCCTGATGGCGACGATGCTCTCCGGATCTGCCATCATGAACGGGGCGCTTCTCGTTATAGCAGCGAACGAGAAGTGTCCGCAACCGCAAACAAGGGAACATCTCACGGCTCTCGAAATAATGGGTATAACCAACATCATAGTTGTTCAGAACAAGATAGATTTAGTTACCAGAGAGAGGGCTCTCGAAAGCTACAAGGAAATTAAATCATTCCTTAAAGGCAGCATTGCTGAAAATGCGCCCATAATTCCTGTCAGTGCATACCACAACACTAATATTGACGCGCTCTTGCAGGCAATAGTTACGCTGATACCTGAACCCGCCCACAAGGTGGACCTGGATCCTATCATGTATGTTGCCAGATCATTTGACATAAACAAACCGGGAACCCCACCTGCAAATCTCCATGGGGGCGTTCTCGGCGGCTCCCTAGTCCAAGGGAGGCTAAGAGTTGGCGATGAAATAGAGATAGTCCCAGGCATCCAGACATCCAAGGGTGGAAAACAAATCTGGGAGAACGTTACGACGACCATAACTTCTCTAATGGCCGGGAAGAGCTCATATCAGGAGATCATACCCGGAGGTCTGGCCGCTGTTGGCACAAAGCTTGATCCATTCCTCACAAAGGGGGATTCATTCACGGGAAGGGTCATTGGGAAAGCAGGAAAAGTTCCACCGACCATATTCAATATGACCCTGGATTCGCATCTGCTCAAGAGGGTGGTCGGCTTTCAGGAGGATGTGAAAGTCGAGCCCATCAGGACGAAGGAAAACCTGATGCTCACGGTAGGCACATCCAACACAGTCGGCGTCGTTAATGTGGTAAAAGGAAATAACGTAGAGATTTCCCTGAAATATCCCGTTGCAGCCTTTGAAGGTGAAAGGGTGGCCATAGGCAGGCGCATTGCCAACAGATGGCGATTGATAGGGTACGGAAACATCAAGAGTTTTTCCTGAGGAAAAAACTGCAGTCCTTCCTGACCGGACATGAATCACAGAGGGGCTCGGTTCTGCAGTGATCCTTTCCGAGGTAGACAAGCATCCCATGAGCATTCTTGATCCTGTCCACGTCATTGCTTAAAAGATTCTGAACCATTTTTTTCAGATGCTCAGGCCCCCCGTGGGTTATTCCGAACCTCTCCACAATCCTCAGCGTGTACTTGTCCACAACGAACACTGGCCAGTCAAGCACGTAATTCAGAATTGAATCCAGTGTCTCCTGTCCTATTCCCTTCAGATCTTTAAGGAACCCTGACAACTCACCAATAGGCCGGCCCTTCATGCCTTGGATGCCCCCGTATCGTTCAATAATTGCCCGGGAGATATTCACCAGCCGTCTTGCCTTCTGGTTGTAGAATCCCGATGGTCTGATAAGCGATGCCAGTTCTGCGACATCCATCGAAGAAATACTCCTCAGGGAAAGGTTGCCCGAAGCTCTCAGGTTCTCAAGGGCTTTCTCCACATTCCTCCATGATGTGTTCTGAGTCAGAATCGCACCTATCAGGATCTCATCCGCTGTTTTGGCAGGCCACCAGCCTGTTTCGCCGTAGTGGACATAGAGACCATCTAGCAGTAATTTGAGCTTCTCCAAGCAACCCTAATTGCAGCGCTTTAAGATAACTATTTTGGAATCAGCCGCTTAGAGCTAACCCTTATTAATTTACGCACCATCTGGAAAATATGGCTGAGTTCGACGTCATCGTTGTGGGAGGTGGCCCCGCCGGTGCCTCTGCAGCGATAATGATGGCAAAGAACGGAATCAATGTACTTCTGGTGGAGAAGGCAGATCCCCCTGGAAGCAAGAACGTATCAGGAGGGGTTCTGTGGGGCCATGATCTGGATGACGTTATTCCTGACTGGGAAAAAAGCGCTCCACTGGAAAGATATGTGAAGGCAAAGGCAGTTGGATTCCTCACCAATGATTCCCTTGTCAATCTCGAATTCAGGTCAAGGCTTTTCGATCAGAAGAAATCCGGATACACAGTCCTGAGGGCCAGGCTGGATCAGTTTCTTGTAAAAAAAGCAAAGGATGTCGGAGCCACTGTTGTCACGGGCGTTACTGTAGACAAGGTGGCATTTGAAAACGGCAAGGTGAAGGGGATAGAGCAGGATGGCGATATAATTACAAGCGATGGCGTCCTCCTTGCGGAAGGTGCAAACCCCAGGGTTGCGATTGACTCGGGATTGAGACCTCCTCTATCAGACAGGGATGTTGCCATTGGGGTCAAGCAGGTAATAAAGCTCCCAGAGAAGACAATTAACGAGAGGTTCAACCTTAGAGAGAAAGAGGGATTCGCAGGCGAGTACGTCCTTGGATACCTTCCGGACACCGTGGAAGCAGGTGGCTTTCTGTATACGAACAAGGACACCATTTCTGTAGGCGTCGTGGTTTCGATGAAACACCTGAGGGAAAATAATGCAACATACTCATTCAACATAATTGACGAATTTGTGAACCATCCTGCCATTGCACCATTGCTGGAGGGTGGGACCGTGGACGAATACAGTGCACATCTGGTTCAGGAGGGGGGACTTAAGTCTATCCCTAAACTTTTCGGCAACGGATATCTGATCGCAGGGGACGCCGCCGGCTTCTCATTCAGCAACGGCATGGTACTTCAGGGAATGAATTACGCAATAGCTTCAGGAAAGGCAGCTGCACAGACATTCACTGAAGCCTACAAGAGGAAGGACTACAGCGAGAGTGTCCTGGAATCCTACAGATCCAAGTTGATGGACTCCTATGTGCTCAGGGACATGTACAACTTTAGCGGAATAGATGAGGTAACCTGGAGCAAACTGGTGCACAAAACGATGCCAAAACTGATGGAGAACGTGATGTCATCCCTGTTCTTGGAGAATGGAAAGCCCAAGGAGCACATCATTAAGCTGATCCTGAAAGGCATAAAATCCTCAGACGAAAAGCCGTCACGCCTAGTTTCCGATGGAGTAAAGATGTTGAGGAGGATGTAAATGAAGATAGAAGACAAGCTAGCGCTTCTTAACTACAAGACAGATAAGAGCTATGCCCACATAACGGTGAAACCGGAGATATGCGAAACATGCCCCGATCATTTCTGTACATTCGCGTGTCCGGCCAAGTGCTATACCCTTATTGACAGCAAGCTGAACTTTAAATATGAGGACTGCGTTGAATGCGGAACCTGCATTGTGGCCTGTGCCCATGGCAGTGTCACGTGGACGAACGTTAAGGGTGCCCACGGGGTGAAGTACAAATACGGGTGATGAAGGAATGCCTCTTGAAATGGTAGTGCTGATAAAGGTCGTGCCTGATGGCAAGGAAGTTTACGTGGACCCGGTGACTTTCACTCTCAATAGATCCATGGCCACGAATGTCATAAATCCGGCCGATGAGAATGCGCTTGAAGCTGCCCTTCAACTCAAGGACAAGCATGGGGGGCGCGTTACCGTCATGACCATGGCCCCGCCTTTCGCTGAGCCATTTCTGCTGGAGTGCATGTCTAGAGGCGCGGACCAGGCTGTTCTTATAAGCGACAAGGCGGTCGCAGGCTCGGATACCTATCCTACGAGCCTGACTCTGGCAGCGGCAATAAAGAAGCTGGGGAAGGTTGATATTGTGTTTGCCGGGGAAAAGACCTCAGACTCGAGCACCGGCCATGTGGGTCCCGGCGTTGCGGAGTTTCTAGAGGCTGAACTTGCTTCATATACGAGGTCGCTAAAATATGAGGATGGATACGTAACAGCTGAAAGGGAACTTGAGACAGGCGTAGAGGTTGTCAGGATTCCAACCCCGGCTGTTGTGACAATAATCACGGATTCCAACATCCCAAGGCGAGCCACCCTGAGAAGAAAGCTGGACGCCATGCGAAAAGGTATAATGGTGTGGTCTCTGAACGATATCAATGTGCCTGCAGACTGGGTAGGTCTCAGATCATCCCCCACCGTTGTGAGGAAAATGTTGCCGTTCCCGAGAAAGGACAGGAAGGCAAAACAGATTGATGAATCCCAGTTTGAGACGCTTATAGAAGATCTTGTGAAAATGAAAGTCATCAATCTGGAGGTGTCAGCATGACGACACTTGCGAAGGCAGTGCCACCTGAAGATCTTTCCCAGTACAAGGGCATAATGGTTTACCTGGATTCCTTCAATGATCAGCTCACCAGAGCTGCAATAGAAATGATAGGTGTAGGTAGGAAAATGGGAGACAAGTCCGGGGAGAAGGTTATTGGAGTTGTAATCGGGTCACAGGTACAGTCAATGGTGAAGGAGGCGGGTTACTATGGCTGTGACGAAGTATACGGATTCCAGTCACCTGAATTCAAGATGTACAGATCCAAACCTTTTACTGATATCCTGGCGGGAACCGTATTCGAGAAGAAACCTAACATACTTGTGGTGCCGGGAACAAAGAACGGAAGGGATCTGGCGGCCAGGACGGCCGTGAGGGTAAGGAGCGGGCTTACCGCTGACTGTATGGAGATAGATATCGAACCGGACACCGGGATCCTCATAGCAAGAAGGCCGGATTATGGTGACAGTACAATGTCTGAAATCCGGTGCGAAAAACACAGGCCCCAGATGGCTACATCAAGGCCCGGAACATTCGATCTTCCCTCCAAGAATCCAAAGAGGGAGTTCAAAACTGAGATAAGGGATGTAAAGGTGGACAAAAACTCTCTGAAGGAGCAGATTCTCTCATTCATTCCAAAGGGTGAGGAAGACATAACTGCATCAAAGGTCATCGTTGCTGGGGGGCTCGGGCTAGGACGCCCAGAAGGCATAGACCTGATCAGGCAGCTTGCCAAGGAGCTTGGCGGTTCAATTGGCGTATCAAGGCCCATTGCTGATCTGGGATGGGTACCCCACGATTTCCAGGTCGGCCAGACTGGAAAGATCGTCCGCCCTGATCTTTACGTCGCCGTCGGAATCTCTGGAAAGCCGCAGCACATAGTCGGCATGATGGACAGCAAGGTGATAGTATCGATTAACAAGGACAGCAACGCTGAAATTTTCAAGTATTCGGACTACGTAATTGTCGGTGATCTGTATGAGGTGATCCCAAAACTTATCCAGGTCATAAAGAAAAAGAAGAAAGCAGCGGTACCTCAGCCGTCACCGTCATGATGAGGGTGATGATGGAGAAAGGCGTCAGGGTATTCCAGAGATTCAGCCGGGGTTCCAGGGTCACGCTCAGGGAGATAGACCGGTGCATAACCATGCACCGGAACAGACACCCTGAATATGATCTTTATTTCGACGGTGACCTCTACGCCATCTGTGGGCGGAGAAGAGCCTAGATCCGCTGGACAGGGCTTCTGGTCCTTATCTCTTCCAGAATCTTCTCAGCAAAGTCGTCCAGACCCATGGTGACCTGTTTATCTTCACGGTTCCTTACAGAGATTGTACGATCATTCTCTTCCCTTTCTCCAACCACAGCTATATAGGAGGGTCTCTTTACGCGAATGAGGCGAATCTTCTTGTTCATGGTCTCAGTCCCCAGGTCCGCCACTGCCCTTATGCCCTTCGCCCTGAGTGTTTTCTCCACATCCCTGGCATAACCCTCAAATTTGGAGCTCACAGGAACAATGTAGCACTGCAGGGGGGAAAGCCACGTTGGAAACTTTCCAGCATAATGCTCAATGAGAATCGCCATGAATCTCTCATATGAGCCGAAAATGGCCCTGTGCACCATCACTATCCTGTCATGCTTGCTTTCGGCATTTATGTAATAGAGACCGAAGTTGTTTGGCATGAAGAAGTCCAGCTGTATGGTTGCCAGTTGCCACATCCTGCCTATCGCGTCCTTCACATGCACATCAATCTTTGGTCCATAGAATGCAGCCTCGCCTGGATATTCCTTGTACGTTATGCCTGCTGAATCAAGTGCCTTCTTCAGCTGTTCGGTGGCATCGTCCCAGGTAGTAAAGTCCGGGCTCAGGTCGGCGGAACCGCACGAGTCACAGATGAGATCTGAGGCTGAGGATGCTTTTCTTGACTCTATGGAATGCCCGCATCTATTGCACCGGTAGGCTATGAGATAATCCTCTGGATGATTCTTGTCTATGACGCTGAGATCAAATGCCATATCGATCGGGCCGAAGACGGTTGAGTATGTCTCCTTCACCATCTCAAGGACAGACCTTATCTCGGATACAATCTGGTCAAGCCTCAGAAAACCGTGTCCGTCGTCAATTGTGAACATTCTAGGCCTAGTCAGCCCCCCAACCTCTCCCGACTTCTCGTACCTGTACACTGTTCCTGGTTCGCAGTACTTCACAGGCATCTCACGGTAGCTCTTCGGTTCCCGCTCAAAAATGGTGATGTGGCCGGGGCAGTTCATGGGCTTTACTCCGTAGCCGTCCCCATCCTCGAGCGTGAATAGATACATATTAGGTTTGTATTTTGCGTAGTGGCCGGACTGCTTCCATATTATGTCCCTGTAGAGATGCGGGGTTGACACCTCTTCCCATCCGTATTTCCTGTTGAGCTGTCGCATGAAATCCATCAGCTCACCCCTTAGCACCATTCCGTTGGGGGTGTAGAAGGGGAAACCGGGAGCCCTTTCTGTATTGAAAACAAGTAGGTCCATTTCCTGGGCGATCTTCCTGTGATCCCTCTTTAGTGCCTCCTCTCTTGCATGCATGAACTGTTCAAGCTCCCTCTGCGTGGGAAAGGCGGTTCCGTATATCCTCACCATTGGCTTCAGCTTCGGGTCTCCTTTGTAGTTGGTGCTTGCGATGGAAAGCAGCTTCAGGGCAGTGATCTGGCCGGTAGACATGACATGCGGCCCTCTGCAGAAGTCAACGAAGCCATCCTGTTCATACACGCTTGATTGGGTTCCGTCAGGAACGTTCTCCTTAATCTTGTCGAGCTTATAGGGGTTGCTGCGGAATATATTAATCAGCTCGTTCTTTGGGTAGGTCTTCTTTACAATAGTCATATTCCTGCTGACCAGTTCCTTCATCCGCTTCTCAATCTTTGCCAGATCATCCTCCCCAATTGGTTTCATGTCGAAATCATAGTAGAAGCCCTCATCGGTCGGCGGCCCTGCATTTGGGAGCGCGTCTGGAAAGATTGAAACAACTGCCTGTGCAAGAAGGTGAGCGGCCGAATGCCTCAGAATGCGCAGGCCATCTGGTGAACTTATCAGGACAGGTTCAAGATCTGCGTCCTCTGTCAGTGTGTCCCTGAGATCATACAGAACACCGTTTCCTCTTGCGGCAACAATACCTGAACCAGGTGTTGCCCCAAGGACATCTCCAACCCTCTGTCCCTTCTTCCCCTTCACCAGGGATGCACTGACCTTCTGGTTCATGGAACCGAGATGATCCAAAGATATATAGAACTTCAGAGAGAAGCCATCCCGGGTGAGGGACGAGTTAAAAGTCCGGGCAGAGGCTAAGGAAAGCGCCTGACCGGATAAGCCCTTTCACAGCCTGTATATCCGTATACACTGGCCGATCATGCACCAGCTTAGGCACCTTTGATCTTATGAGGTCTCTTGCCTTCTCAGCCACGCTACCATGATGAACCTTGGCAAGATCCAGAGCCTGTGCACCCAGCAGAAGCTCTATGGACACAATGTCTTCGAAATTCTTCACTATTTCCGATAGCTTGATTGCAGCATTTGTGCCCATGCTCACGTGATCCTCCTGGTTAGCCGACGTGGGGATCGAGTCTGCCGTGGATGGAAAACACAGGGTCTTGTTCCTGTTGCAAAGGGCAGCTGCCGTGTACTGGGGAATCATGTACCCTGAGTTAAGCCCGTTGTTCTCTATAAGAAACGGCGGAAGTCCACTGAGGGATTCATCAGTTAGCCGGGCAATCCTCCTCTCTATCATGTTTCCAAGGTCGGTAACCGCAATTGCCATAAAATCTGCAACAAGAGCAACAGGCTCACCGTGAAAATTCCCGGCAGATATAACCTCATCCTCATTGATAAGGGGATTATCTGTAACAGAGTTGATCTCCCGTTCAACCACTTCTTTTGAATACTCCATAGTATCAAGAACTGCACCGTAGACCTGGGGAATGCACCGAAGGGAATAAGGGTCCTGTATCTTGAACCTGGAAGTCTCCCTGACTGAGGGGCTGTCTTCAAGCATCAGTCTCATCGCCTTAGCGACCCTGGCCTGCCCGGGCTGTAAGAGCTTCGAAGGAGAGCACTGCCGCGATAAGAGCTGACCTGAATGTCAGAAAAGTTCTTTCAATGTCCACAGACAGGAGGCCGGATATTGCTGCTGTGCCGTTGATGAAGGAAACACCCTCCTTCGCACCCAGATGGTACGGGGACAGGCCAGCCATTGCGAGGGCGCTCTTCGAATCGTGAAGGCTGTCGCCGAAATAGGAGTGACCCTCGCCAATCAGCGTGAGACCTATGTGTGCAAGTGGGGCGAGATCACCACTGGCACCTACAGAACCGTACCTAGGAACAAAGGGGACCACCTCGCTGTTCAGGAGGTCAACGGACCTTCTGATCAACTCCTCCGAAACACCGGAATACCCTTGAATCAGCGAGTTGATCCTTATCAGAAGCATTGCCCTCACATACTCCTCGCTGAACGGAACCCCAACTCCTGATGAATGGCTTCTGAGGAGATTCTCTTGCAGCTTTACCTCATCCTCCTTAGTGATGACCTTATGAAGAAGAGCCCCAAAGCCCGTGTTTACGCCATATAATACCCTTTCCTCCTTGATTTTCATCAGCTGTTCCCTTGAATGTCTGACTTTACGCAGGGCCTCTTCGGAAACTGTTACCTTATCACGGAGAAGTGCAACCTTTCGCACATCTTCAAGTGTGAGTGATTCCCCATCAAGGATTATCATATTATGAAAATGCATACGTTCCTAAAAAAGGTAAGACCTAAGCATGTAAATAGTATGCAGGTGCCGGGATTTGAACCCGGGTCGAAAGCTTGGAAGGCTCTCGTGCTAGACCATACTACACTACACCTGCGTCAATCCGGGATATTTCAGGGGAATATAATTTTCTTCACTGATCCGAAATTGAGAATTGGAGGTTCCCTGAGTGATTTCCTCCGGACCAATGCATATCAAGATTGTATACAGTGCTAATCTGCCATGTGAGGTTGAAATAGAGCACCGTTCCTGCAAGATGAGACGGCAAAGAAGTAACAGTCGGATTACCAGCCGTACTATAGTTCAGGGTAGCCGATGACAGGGGATATCTGTATGACAGATACATAACGTATTCCTTTGATCCGGTGTATGTGTTAACGAATGCATACTGGCTGGAATATGTGAGATTATGGCTACCTGCGCTGTCTGTGACCTGGAGGCTAACTATCTGAGGAGGGGAAACCGTATGTATAGGCGGGTTAAGGAAGACTATCCAGAAGAGCATCCATGTCAGCACGTACTCGCCATAATTGATGATCCTGTGACTCGCCCTTGTGGAAAGCTTGACACCCAGAAATTTCAGAATCCTGGACAGAACGACCAGAAAAACAAGCATGAGGATGACAGACAGATAAGTGTAGCCCAGAATCTGAAAATAACCGGAGAGAAGCCCTATCAGAGCCCCTATGATGAATATGAAGATTATGGCCTTTGCCCTTTCCTTCTCTGATTCTATGTACTCCCTTTCGTCGAATTCTGGTTCCTCAAACAGGGGTTCATCTTTGCTCTTAGCCATGGAGGTTTGAGCCTATTGTGACTTTATTAATGAATTTTCTGCAGATTTCGTCCTTAACCGGACTCCTTTCCTAAAAGCTGATATAGCGAACGGTAGGGATCCTCTGCCAGCACGATTCCGGAAGAAATCAGGACACCTTTCGCACCAAGGCTCAGGGATTTTTCCATATCCGAATGTGTCTTGACTCCTGCTCCCACGAGAACGTTGGTCTTCCATTCACTGCATCCTTTCACAACCTCAGAAATTATCTCGGGCTTTGCGGTTGATACCGATATGTTGCCGCCAATGAGTTCAGGTGGCTCATAGGCTACGAATTCAGGCTGAAGTCTTGATATCCTTATTGCCTCCCTTGCATTCCCTGCGCAGATAACCAAATTGAACCTCATTTCCCTGGAATGCTTTACCGTTGCAGTTATTGAATCAAGCTGCATCCGGTTTTCTGAATGGTTTATAATTGATCCTTTCACTCCCATCTCCATTACAGAGTCAATGGAAAATTTTCCAGTAAATGGCCCAAACCCTATGGGATATACAGTCTGCGAGTAGATTTCAAGCTCAGGGAAAGAGCCTGCAAGGTGAAGATCTATGGGGTTCAGGGCAAAGATTATTCTTAGATCAAGCCCCTTGACGATGGAGGCAAAACCCTCCAGGAATCTAGACGCATTTTTTCCCGAGCTCCTCTCATAGTGCTTTGTATTGATGATGACTGTTGCCGAATCCATACCGATCTAATATAGTTCCAAAACCAGTTTAGCAGCAGCCATAACCGTAATCAACAACAAGCTTGCTTGTCCGAATTAAGCCATAACCACCGCAGCCTCTGCACTTCATCGGAAGTAAAACTGATATGGCTTTAATAATTTTGCCGAAATTTCTCGATCAACGATACAGGTATAAAGTGATGATTCCGATTTCATTCATATCAAACAAAATGATGGGCAAAGATCAGGTATTATTTAATAAGCTCAGGAATTCCATGTTATGGATTTTGGAATAATAGGACTGGGCAATCACGCCATGAACAGGGTTATGCCAGCCATAAAGGAGAGTGGAAACAGGATCACCGCCGTTTACAGCCGGAGCATGGACAAGGCTGGCAGAGAAGCCGAAAAATACAATGCAAAGGCATTCAGTGACCTTCCGAAGATGTTCAAATCGGGAGATTTTGAGGCAGTTTACATAGCCTCACCAAACTTCCTCCACTTCGAGCATGCTAAAATGGCACTTGAACATGGCAAGCACGTTTTACTTGAAAAACCCATGGCCCTCAGGAATGAGGATGCGGCATCACTGGTGCGGATGTCTAAGACATTGAACCTAAAGCTTTGCGTTGGATTCCATATGAGATTCAACCCGGCAGTTCTTGAGGCAAGGAGACTCGTTCAGAGTGGGGCCCTTGGTGACATAGTCTTTGCGAGTGGCATATGGGCGGGGTCGTCGTCACAGTCAGCTTATACCGGGGATAGAAAGTGGTGGTCCGAAGAGGAAAAGGTTGGTGGGGGTTCCGTTATGGGTACCGGGGTTCACGTCTTAGACACTCTTAACTTCATTCTTAACAGGCATCCGGAAAGTGTATCCGCTTTAAGAAATCCAGAAAAGAGCGTTATTGATATGACTTCCGGGATGTTGCTTTCCTATGGCTTCACAATTGCAGCGGCGGTTTCATCAAGGGGGGTTAACGATCCCCGTAACGATCTTGTCTTACTTGGAACCAGGGCAACCGTGACTGTAAATGGCCTATTCTCGACATCCGTGAACTGCACACTGCAGCAGAGTGGAAGCCAGCCGAAAACTTTCAGCGGCGGCAATGTCTACTCCAGTGAGATAACCGGTTTCACAGAAGCAGTGTCTGGAAAACAGACGCATATAGCGACGGGGGAAGATGGGGAGGTTGTAGTGAAGATAGTAAATGCCGCTTTCAAATCTGAAATGACCGGTGAGAGGCAGCCAATCGATTGAAACCAACATGGATTAGCGTAACTGCGCCTTCAACGAAATAACGGTAAGAATGTCCGGTTTTGTCTGCAATAGAGGAAATTATAAATTTAGTGTCATTATCCGGTGCTACCGGGTCCGTAGCTTAGCTAGGTAGAGCGATGGACTCTTAATCCATAGGTCGGGGGTTCGAACCCCTCCGGACCCGTCTCCGCGGGTACGGGTTCGTATGATACCGGATTTATTTTCCCGATGAGAAAAAATTTGTTCATCCTCTCCCTGACCAGTTTTGCATTCATTTCCGGGTCGATGTGCGTGTAGACCTGAGTACTCGCCAGACTCGCATGTCCCGGGTGGGTTTGAACAAACCGAGCATCAAGCCTCTCGATGCCGAGGTCATCGCCCCCCTCAAAAGAGCGGTGGCGACCCAATGCCTGGCTGTGTGTGGGTGAAATCTGAGATTGCCCTCCTTGCGGATCACCGAGATGTACCTCAGGATGTAGTCAGCATTGAGCCTTCCGCTCGGCCCGGTGAATAAAGCTTTGGAATCGGTAGGCATCCTGTACAGTTCAACGTAGCGCCTTATGTGATCGATGAGTATGGAGCCATAAACGGCGGAAGGTGAATCCGAAGGTAAATTCCCCATATTTTCTGGTGTATTTTGACACAAGCCTGCTCTGGATTCTTGCGGTATTCCTTATCAAAAATTCAAGGAACCTGTTCTCTTTATTGTCAATCCTGAATTCGATCAGGTATCTGATAACATCCTGGATCTCAATGATCATCCTTCTCAGTTTGGCCTTCTTCTCGTGCCTGTACAGGTGAATCGTTTTAAACTGACAACGAGTTCTGCTCTGGTCACCAACACCCTCCATCTTTTCCATTCTCATTTTACACCTCTGCAGAATATTCTTTCAGCTTCATCCTTGGAAAGAACCGTAGTTTTTGATTCCATCATGTAGGATAGTGACTTTTGAACAACCCGGGATAAGATTGTGCTGTTCTCTGACAGGAATTTATCCTGCTCTTCAGGTATGGTTATGTTCTTTCTTACAAATGACATTGTGAGTTGATATGTAGAGTGTGCATTTATAGATTCTGCATATCAACGCACAATCTATATATGCAAAGGTTATGTTCTTTGAAAACGTACATTGCGCATATTGACTGACAATCCGATAAAAGTCTTTGAGAAGCAATCCGGTCTAATTCGCCTTTTGATATATCTTAATGATAATCCGCCCACCAATGTCCAGTCGATTGTCGATAATACAGAGATTTACCCCAATATCATGTATCCGTCTATAAGGAAGGCCAAGGAGCTTGGGCTGATACGGGAGGAAATCGACACTTCAAAATATCCAAACAGGACGGTTCTCCATCTTACGGAAAAGGGGAAAATTGTTGCAAAGAGGCTAAAGGAGATTGAAGAAATTTTAACAAGGTGATAAAGTGTGGCGTTGGGTGAGGCTATAGCAAAGGCAATTGAAGAGATTGAAGAACTCAAAAATAAAATAAGGAAATACAGGGACAAGTACTCCAGCAATGAAACTCTGGTCAGATATTCACTTATTGACCCCGTTCTGAGAATGGTTGGATGGGATACGT
Source organism: Thermoplasmatales archaeon AK (assembly GCA_031625175.1). GTDB lineage: Archaea > Thermoplasmatota > Thermoplasmata > Thermoplasmatales > Thermoplasmataceae > UBA447. The sequence continues at coordinate 20,570 of JAHXPV010000005.1, forward strand.
CTGATCCAGCTCAAGTAATCCCAGAGTACTCGAACCCGGTAGGGCGTGCCGACTATGCTTTGCTTAGTAGAGACGGTAAGGTTAAAGCTCTAGTTGGTGCGAAGAAGCTTGGAACTAACGAAAATCTAAGTCAACATTTGGCCTACTGTATTAGTGTTCCTTCTCAGTATTTCATAGCTACAGACGGGAATAATTGGGAGCTTTATGATGCATTCAAACAGGTAACAATCGAAGAGAAACTGATTGAAAAATGGAACATATTAAATGATCCACCCGGGGAGATAATCAGAAAAATCTTGACTATATCAAACTTTTCTGAATTCGGTAAAGAAACAAAGAATTACTTGGGTGACGATGAATATTCAAAGGAAACTACTCCTGAAACTGATTTTCCCAAATATGCAATTTTTGAAGCCGACCATATGAAGCGTAGTCCCCCAAGTAGACCCAAACGGCTCTTAATTTTAGGTCAGGAAGTGCGAGTATCAACCGTCAAGGAGGTGCTTATAGCCGTGGCTGAGTGGTTAATTCAGCATGGAAAATTAAAGGCAAACGATGTACCCATTGAGTCAGGGCCTTCAAGATATATTGTAAACAGAGAGCCTATTCACAAGAGTGGAAAGAAATTTTTTGACGATTATACGCTTTCGAATGGTCTGCATCTTGAGGTTCACGGATCACACCAGGCTGTAGAATCAAACGCTAAGTTTTTGATGGAAAAATTCGGCTATGGAAAAAATTCAATTACTATTGAATGGAATGAATCTAGAACTTATGGGCAATGAAGTTAGATACCAAAACACACATACGAGAATTCGGAAGTGTAAGAATGAATAATAGATTTGATAATGATCTGAAAGAGTGCTGCGAGAGCGCTGCTAGTTTCTTAAGAGAAAAGCATAAGAAATACAATGATGGGGATGGATTGGAGGGAGACGACAGACTTTATAGCGGTGAACGTGAGTTTGTTGCAGAAGTTTACAGGCTTCTAATCGAAAAAGATCCGTCCTACAGGGATAAACTTTTTATCGAAGCTATTAGGCCAGACAAGAATGATGTGACAGACAGAAAGACCCCTGACCTTGTTTACAGAAACGGAAATCGTGAAAAGTGCGTTATAGAAGTAAAGGCTCCAGTGGACCACAGGACTAACAGCCTAGAATTACTCAAAAAAAGGGACAAAAAAGATATTGAGAATGATTATGAAAAGCTAAAGAGGCATTACGACCAATTTGACGCAAAATTTCTGGTAGTTGCATATTTAGGTGAACCGCTAATTAAAAATGAAAAAGAGTTTCTTTTGGAAGATCTTGAAAAATGGGTGCATAGTCAATTCCCAGATGAAGGAAAAATAAGAGTGATTGTTTGCTAGTTCATTGATAAGTGCTCATATGTGGATAAAATGGATAGTTGTAGGCTCACTTTAACACTTATGAAAAACGCAAGATTTGGTAATAGATCCAGAAGAACACGATTTAATAAAATGAAAAAATGTTTAAAATTATTAAGGAGGAATTCAAGTGACGGAGGCTAATGATCCTTTTGAAGACCTACCCCAGGGGTTGGTAGAGGAAATGCTTGCAAGGTCAAATGCGATATCACAAGACCTGCTTGAAAAATTCAAGGATGTTAGCGGTCGGAAAGACGTACTAAGAAAAAATCTTGAAGACAAAGGAGTATTGAGAAGTTACAATGATTTAGATAGCGTTAACACCTACCCGACTTCCGCTGGAGTTGACGGCTCTTACTCTATTGAAAGAATGCTTTCATTGGATTTTGCTTGTGTTGCAGCAGTTGCCGTTGAAGGGTTAACCCCACCAGGTCCAGAAAAAAGGAATTGGCCAAAGCCGCGTTATTTTTCTCACGTAGAATCCGTGCGTCACAATGAGGACACATCGCAGATTTTAAGGGGCATTTCAGCAGGTCTGGAGCTACATTTGATAGTAAATGCACCACATGACGTGATACTACTAGATGGTTCTATGAAAACTCCATTGATTTTTCTAAACAATGCAACAGAAAAGCTAAGCACAGTTCCTGAAACACTAAGTGATGTATTTCTGAATGGAAAAGATTCAAAAAATGAAGACCAGGTTAAATTTCCTGGGCTAAGAGAAATAATCAGCGATTATTATGAACTCCTAAAATCAGAAAGAACAGATAAAATCTATGCAGCAGTACCTAAGTATACAACTAAAAACGATTTAAGCAGTAGATTAGGATTTTCAGAGTTTGATGATAGGGGATTGTTAAACTTCATCCTAAGGGGCGGAGAATATATCGCCCCATACGAGATTGAGGATAGTGGTTCACCACATTTGAGTCTGACATATCTTCCATCGGATTATGATGTTTCACCTGAATTGAGAGAAAAACTAAACAAGATCACGGGAGAACTTCTTCCCAATATTTCAATAATTTATTTCAGACCTCATGCATATTCTCCTGTTCTAAGAATAGAGGTACCCAAGTCTGTTTCAAGAAATAAGACACGTTTAAGAACCCTGATGGAAGCAATTCAAATTCAAACTACATCCCTTTCCATAATGGAGCCTTATCCTCTATATCTAGCGGACAGAATGGTTAAACATTTATCCACTGCGATTCCTGCTATAAGAAAAGCTTCATTTCAGAAAATATCAGAACATTGGTCCGGTGACATAAGTAACGTTTACTTGGGTATGCATGGGTATAGAACAGAAGGTGGGTGAATATGGCTGATAACAAAGGTATAATAAAGGAAGCCTTTGATAGGTCTGAAAGAATAGGAGTAATAGGTTCACCGTCTTCAACGTCTGGTCTTTCGGTAGATATTCTTGGTACTGCAGTAGAAAAGAGATTAGTAGGAAATCTTTGTACATTTACTTATACACAGGACGGCAAGGATCACTACGCTTTAGGACAAATAGTTGAAGTTGGAATGAGGAACGTTTGGGCGGAGGATCCAACAATGCGAAGCCTCATACGGCAGAGGGGGTCAGTAGAACCAGTAACTGAGAGGCAGGACTATCACTTTGCGAAAATGACGGTTAGCAGTGTATTTTCTGTTGGTTCTGATACCGAACCAAGTATGCTTGGAACCATTCCATCAACCGGTACATCAGTAAGAGTAATGGGCGAGGATCTCATGAGGGCACTGCTTAACAAATTTCAAGATAAGTTTACTTATTTGGGTAATGCGTATGGTACAGACATAAAATTACCAATGTGGTTTAAACACTTTGGTGAAGGCGAGGATGGAGTTGGTGAAGCATATCACATAGGGGTGTTTGGAAAGACGGGATCTGGAAAATCTGTTCTCTCAAAAATGATAATGTTGAACTATGCTAAGCACAGACAGATGAATGTCTTTGTCTTGGACCCGCAAGGTGAGTTTTCAAAACTACGAAAGGACGTCGCTGTAATGAATGTTATAGAAAAGCAGTTTCAAAAAAAGCCCCTATTCATTAGTTTACATAATCTAATACTGACTGGAGATGATTTATTCAGAAAAATTTTGAATTCCTCAGTTTTTTATCAGAAGTTAACTATAATCCACCAGGAAAATAGGGAAAGAGCATCCCTAAGAATTTTAAATGTTTTAAAAGGCAAGATCCATACACTTGATAGAGTTAGCGAAATAAAACCGTGGGATTATTACAAGAGAGCAAGTTTCGAAGCCATATGGAGTGATTTACAGACCCCCGAGGCTTTGCAAAGCATATACACTAGCAAAGAGATTCAAGGTAGAGTTTTGAATGCGTTGCAAGGACTTGACAAGGAAGAAATGTACAATATCTGGGCTAGCATTTGCAAGCTATTTTCATATGGGGATAACAGTGAGAAGATGAAAATCAAAGACGTGGCTGAATTGATAAAAAATTCAGACCAAGGTGTCCTAGCAATAATAGATCTGTCAGAACAAGACATCCCCCCTGACTTGTTCTGGAGTGAGGAAATTAGGAAAATTTTGATAAATGAATTTCTGAGGGAGTTAACTAGGCAAGCTGAACAAGCGTATAGGGAGGATAGATTGCTTAACACGCTGTTGATTATAGATGAGGCTCATAGACTTGTGCCCAGAGACGTTGCGAATGATGATACAATATCACCTGCTTTGAAATCTACAATAATAGATGGTATTAGAACGACGAGAAAGTATGGGTTGGGTTGGATGTTCATAAGCCAGACAATATCTGGACTCGATAAGGAGATAATTAATCAGATTAGGGCTTATTTTTTCGGCTACGGTCTAGCGTACGGTGTTGAGAGGCAGGCACTAAGAGAAATAGTAGGGGGCTCTGAAGATTCAATAAATTTATATCAGCTTTTCAAAGACCCGCAGAGTGGTTTTGGAAAGAAAGAGTTTTCATTTATGTCGTTCGGTCCGACTTCTCCCCTCTCCTTTTCCGGGCTTCCCTTATTCTTCACGACATTTAACTACCCAGGCGAATTCCTGCAAATCAACTTCAAAAACACGATGTAGGTCCTCTCAAAATCATTACTGTAGGACAGTGGACATTGATGATCATGGAATCCGAAATTAATGAAAGTAGATCTGTAGAAAAAAAATTTACAGACTCGGTTGCTGCCTTAAGAAACAAAGTCATAGAAAACTTGGTATCAAGTGGTTTTTCAATAGAAGGCAAAAGTGTACTTAGTGTCCCGCAGGACAAAGAGTTCATTCGCAAGGTTCACGCCAACGCAGTCTTTTTTCTACGAGAAAAAAAGAAGGCCTTTATAGAAAAATACGACGGAATATTCATTGAGAAATTCATCATAGATGGTAAGGAGCTTGACGTACATAATATTCAACCCATGTTAAGAAAAATAGATACAAAACTTGATAATGCTCTATTTAACTGGGTAAAGTTGCACTGGTCTATTCCAATTTCGGCTGGATATGGCAGAAGATTAAGGTACGTCGTCTATGATAAGGGAAACTCCGCAGTAATGGGAATAATTGGATTGGCCGATCCAGTTTATGCTCTTGGAGATAGAGACCGATACATTGGATGGACCACTGATGTGAAGAAAAAGAATCTAAAGCACGTTATGGATGCATTCGTACTAGGAGCTGTTCCACCATATTCCTATATTCTTGGAGGAAAGTTAATTGCATCATTGTTAACATCCCCAAGAATTAGAACGGACTTTTCAAAACAATACAAAGGAAAAAAATCTCGCATATCTGGTGAATTGTTTGATGGAAAACTTGTAGCGATTACAACCGCTTCGGCATTTGGAAAGAGTTCAGTTTACGATAGAATAAATATCACCGGTGGCTCTAAATTCTTACATATTGGTTGGTCAAAAGGTTCAGGTGAGTTTCATTTTTTAAATGGTCTCTACGAACAACTACGTGATTTAGCGTTGCCTACTTTGAAGTGGACCAAAAATCCCCGTTGGGGCAAAGGATCAAGAAACAGGAGAGTAGTAATACAAGAGGCATTGAGAATTCTAAACTTGCCTCCAGACCTGATCTATCACAATATTACACGAGAGTTATTCCTTGTACCTCTAGGTTCGAAGTCCTTGAACTTCCTTAGGAATGAAACAAAACAAATTGGATATTACGACATCTCACAGAATGAAATAGTCGAATTTGCGCTTGAGAGATGGATGATCCCAAGGTCTAAAAGAAAACCGGACTATCTGGAATTCAAAAGAGAACAGTATTCGCTTTCTTTGCAAAAGGAGCAAGGAGAAACTTCGTTTAGACCTTTAAGGTTAACGGCAAAAAATTGTACTCACTCTAATGGACCAAACTACCAATGAAAATTTATAAAATCCCACATCCTAATTTCCTGACACCAGTGTGGTGAAGAGCACCCGCACACTCTTTCATTTTATGCGTGTTTTCGAAATATTACCCTATTCTCTGGTAAAATTCTGACAGATTCAGTAGGTACGATGCAGGATGGATACACATGCCTTTTTTAAAATCTATGAAATAATCAATGGAAAAACTGTGCATAAACTTTCTACCATATGACCTATGGGGTCAGTCTAGGTATAAGGGTCAGGGGTTTCGAGTATCCCATCATGAAGGGGTGAAAATCAATGTCCTATATTGTTCAATTCTAGCTAGTAAGCTGTTAAGTTGTTTGGCTTTGCCACCTTAGTATCTTGAAAAGGAGTTTCGTCAGTTATTTACGCACTGATATCTAGCTTAAATGATTTTTAGCTGTTCCTTATTTAAGATAACAACTTTTTTTTGATGATAAAATGTGGACGCACTTGAACTGATCTATAATCAGTGAATGTTCCTCAAGATGATATACTACATAAACAGGAATCGTGAATATTCCCTGATCTGAGCCCCTTAATTTTGGACAGATATTCCGTCTTCCAGTGAGACATTTTCCTTCAACCTCCTTTTCTTCTCAATCCTGTTCTTCAATATTCTCTCCTCCTTTCTTTTCCTGCCTTCCAGGAATCTATCCCTGAAGCCATCTCCCTCACGCAGTCTCCTTTCAAACTCATCCGGCGGAAGATAATCAATGGATGAGTGCGGTCTTACGGTGTTGTAGTCTATGAATGCATGTTCCATCAGATTCTCTGCATCCTGAAATGTTTCCAGATCGTTAACCCAGATGTAATCTGTCTTCAGTGAATTGTGGAATGATTCTATGCCCGCATTGTGATGATCTTGGAATACACAATGCATGGATATCCTTGATGTGGCCATTGCAGGCCTGAGGGTTTCAATGGCCATGGCTATTTCCTCCCCTTTCGACTTTTTTTAAAGCATCAATGACAAGGGCCCGATCCTCAACAAGCCTCTTGAGATCGTCAATCTCCTTCTGGTATTCATTTCCCTTTGATGATTCACCCAGACCTTTCCTTCCACCCTCAAGGAAGCGTTCCTTCCATCTGTGGAACTGTGCAACGGACACATTCAATCACTATCTGAACCTTCTGCTCAACTGTGAATTTCTCAGGCATGTGCATCACCTGTTCCATGGGGATGGTGCAGGAGATTTGCAAAACCCCCTCCGGACTTCCCCTTGTATCTCCTTAGCTCCATATATTCTCTCTTAGAACTGTCCAGATGATAAAGGGAGCACATCACTGCCCACAGTGTCATAAAATATTCAGATCGAATGAGGAGAAAATACCTCAGCCTTGTAAAGAGATTGGGAAAGAACCGTGCAATAGTTGCAATAGCCAGGACACTCATTGAGATCATATATACAATGCTGTCAAGAGGCACTGAATTCATTGACAGGATAGATGCGCTGACAGAGAGAAAGATGGTTGCCATGAGATCAAGGGCTATAAGACCATCAAAGGCCCGCGCAATGGAAGACCTCATGAATGATCTTATGGATGCCAGAAAAGAGAGGCAAAAAAGAATTGGCACTGAAGGAAATATAAATAAAGTGGATTCAATCACATGAATGTCATAGAACTTTTTTCATAGAAGAAGACGCCCTATTATACGGAAATTGATTCACAATGTGATTAAGGATGTACCCATCAGATGGGTTCCCTTGGGTTCAAATGGGTCGAACCAGACAATGTTTCAAATTAAGTTCCCTCAAATATTAGACGAACAGACTAAATTTCAATTTGTTGGGTTCAAGTATGCTCGTTCTTTGTGTTTGTTGATTTGCTGGAAAGACGTTTCATTGCCCTTCTGGCATAAAGGTTGCTTATCAGGATTCCGATGTAGTAGGATGTGAAGAAGATTATTATAAGGTCAAGAATCGTATAAGTGAATATTGTGGAGAAGAAGTAGAGTACAAGATAAATTACACCAACCACGGAGGCAAGTATTATCGCAGCGTTTCTCTGTATCCTTCTGATCGCCTTCAGATTGCCCTGATCTGCGACCGGCTTCGGCTGCTCAGTCTCCTCAATATATCCCAGGCCCCAGCATCTTTCGCAAACATCTATGTGGCCATCCTGATCGGTGACCCAACCGGAGCCAGAGCAATTGTCGCAGATGTACCTCATTTTCTACCCTCCTTATTTAATAATGTTTTTCAAATATTTACGGACTTCTATTTAGATATTAGTACACACTATTTATATTCAGGAAAATCAGAGAAACGGACGCATTGAATCCATAATTTCCTCAGAAGAGTCAGCAACGATAGCAATATCGAACCTAGAGGAGAACTCCTCTATGCCAGTACGTCGCAAAATTTCAGAGTCGCTATGGGTAATCAGTATTTTGACCTTGGAATCAGTATTCTTACCAGCAGCAGTCTCAGCTATGAAATTGTCAATATTGACGGTGCCTCCAATTGGGGAATCGCTAATTGCGAAATAGCCAGAAACATTTGGAAGCCTTGTTCTTAAAAGATGTTGGAAGGCGGGGGCATAGTAGTGCAGTGACATGAAAACAAGCGAGAATCCCAGTCTATGAGCCTCAATTATCACCTTGTTCAGGGCCGGGTTTGGAATTGCGTCAAGTGTCTTGAGTGACCAGTATCTGTCATTAATGACAATCGACATGGCGGTCTGCGTCACGCTGTCTGTATGCGGACTAGCATTGCTGACAACGGTTCTGAAGATGTTCAGGGAGTTATACAGTTTCATATCCCTGGCGATCTTAAAACCATCTACGATAAGATCGTGGAATATGTCAAGGCACCTACTTATGTCAAGATCCGCCACAAACTGAAGGCCTGATGAGAACGCTTCCTTCAGTTCTTCATCTTCACTGAGGGCATTGAAACCCTTCGGAAAAAGTATCCCCCAGGGATCCACGACGAGTAACCCCCTGCCATTCCGGTCCATGTTCTGCTGACCCACTATGTCTGCGCAGTTCTATAAAGTTTAAATACGTTCTTCTGCTCTCGGAATACTTTACGACCATACACAAATGGGCGACGCATAATGCGACCCAGCTTAACAAGCCCACTGTTCTGGGCCTGTAAAATGTGTAACGGTTGGTTGGTGATATTCGATGGCAACGCCACATCACTCCCGTAGGGGGTCAATGGGTTATTACCCGAGGGTACGCGCTAAGAGACAGCAAGCTGATATTAGGTCATGGCCTGAAATTGAGGGTCATGCAAAGATACAGGGGTTTGCGGGCTACAAGGTTGGAATGACACATGTCGAGATGGTTGATTATAGGAAGTACAGTGTCACAGCCGGGCAGAACCTTGTGTCTGCTGTAACAATTGTGGAAGTTCCGCCTCTTACTGTTGCTGGGATCAGGTACTATGAGGAGGATATTGAGGGCCTAAGGATTGTCGGTGAAAAATGGGCGCCCGATCTCAACAAGGAGATCTTCAGGCGCATAACGAAACCCGAATCCAGGAAGGAAAGCAAGCTTGTGTCGCAGGTATCCGAGGTACATCTGATTGTTCATACTAATCCTGATATGGTTACAGGTGTCCCCTCAAAAACTCCTGACATATTTGAAATAAGGGTTGGAGGAGGGACAGTTGACGACAGGATAAAGTATGCTGAGTCAAAGCTTGGTAAGGAGCTGACTTTCAATGATTTCTCATCTACAGGCAAGTTTGTGGATGTGATCGCGGTTACAAAGGGGAAGGGCTTCCAGGGTCATGTTCAGCGGTTCGGTGTAAAGTTATTGCCAAGGAAGAACAGGAAACACAGGAGGATGATCGGAACCCTAGGTCCGTGGCATCCTGACTGGGTACGAAACACAGTTCCAATGGCTGGCCAGATGGGTTTCCACCAGAGAACCGTTCACAACATACGTGTTCTCAAGGTTGCGAAGAACGAGGAGCAGGACGATATCAACGCCAAAGGGGGGTTCCCGGGATATGGTGTTGTCAGAACATCTTACGTTCTCTTGCATGGCTCAATACCCGGTTCAGCCAAGAGGCTCATCAAGTTCAGGGACCCTGCAAGGCAGCAGGCACCATCTCTAAATGACATTACGCTGACTTACATCTCAAGAGAATCAAAACAGGGTGATTAAGCTGAAAGTCAATGTTTATTCTATTGATGGGAAGGTCAAGAAGAAGATAGACCTGCCGGAAATATTCAAAACTGAGCCGAGGGAGGACATAATAAGAAAGGCGTTCAGGGCAACATCACTCTCAAAGCGTCAGCCCTATGGGTCCTACCCGCTGGCAGGAATGAGGAGGGTAGGCCATAATGCTGGCCCTGGCCATGGTATCGCGAGGCTGCCAAGAACCTCTGGGTCATCAGTGGCAGTGCTGCTTGCCAACTTCAGGGGTGGTAAGAGTGCCCATTCTCCAAGAACAGACAAGGTCCTGTTTAAGGGGATAAACAGAAAGGAGAGAAAGATCGCCATAGCCAGTGCCCTATCATTGGCTGCCGTGAAAGAGAAGGTCAAAGATAGAGGCCACAGGTTCAATGAAGAGCTCACATTCCCTGTTGTCGTGGAAGATTCTATTGAAACAATAAAGAAAACAAAAGACGCAAGAGCCTTTCTTGAGGCGGTTGGCCTTATTGAGGATGTTGAAAGGGCTAAGGAGGGGACAAAGATAAGGGCAGGCAGGGGTAAAATGCGCGGTCGCCGCAAGAGGGTTCCAAAGAGTCTGCTGGTTGTTGGATCGTCAGCTCAGAACCTCAGGCCGTTTTCGTCTCTGCCGGGGGTTGATGTTGCGTCCAAGAACAGCCTGAGCCTGATGAAGCTTGCACCGGGAGGCGTGGCAGGAAGGCTTACGGTTTTCACTGAAAGCGCACTGAAGCAGCTGGGAGGCGGTAAGTGATGGCGAAATACATAATAAGGCCCATCGCTACAGAGAAGACGATGCTTATGATGGAGAGGGAAAACAAGCTCTCTTTCTACGTTACCAGAAACGCCAGTAAGGATGACATCAAGGAGGAGGTTGAGGAGCTGTTTTCCGTCAAGGTGGATGAGGTGAACACCCTCATAACAAGGAACGGTAAGAAAGCCATAATTAAACTGTCTCCGGAATTCTCGGCAGATGAAGTTGGGGGAAGGATAGGTATATTCTGAGGTGAAATAACATGGGAAAGCCAATAATACCGCAGAGGAGAGGGAAGGGCGGCCTTGTTTACAGGAGCCCCAGCCACAGGCATCTTGGGGACATACGTTTGGTCCCGGATGGAGAGTACAAGGTGGAGGACATAATTCACGCTCCCGGGAGGAATGCCCCTTTGCTCCTTATGTCTGGAAATGACGGTTCAAGTTACCTTCAGATAGCAGTCAATGGTTCATTTGTTGGGCAGAAGATCCTATCTGGCAGTTCAGCCCCGGTTGAGAAGGGGAACACGCTTTCACTAGGGCAGATTCCGGATGGTACCTATGTTCACAACATTGAGAGCAAGCCCGGTGATGGTGGCAAATTCTGCAGAACTGGCGGTTCCTCAGCCCTCGTTGTCAGCCACGGCGAAAACGTTGTTCTTAAGCTCCCATCAGGGAAGATGAGAAATTTCCATCCATCCTGCAGAGCGACGGTGGGTTTCGTCGCAGGTTCAGGAAGCAAGGACATTCCAGTTCTCAAGGCAGGCCGCAATGTTCACTATCTCAGGAGCAAGGCAAAGAGACCCTACACGGTCAGGGGAGTTGCAATGAACGCTGTAAACCATCCCCATGGAGGGGGCAACCACCAGCACATTGGCAGACCAAGCACGGTGGGACGGGGTACTCCGCCCGGTAGAAAAGTTGGCAGGCTGTCACCCAAGAGGAGGAAGAGCTGATGGCACAGAACAGACAGGCATCGGTAAAATCTATTAAGAGGAGAGCGCGAAAATCACAGAAAGTTATACTTGGAAGGGCAAAGGAGTTCAGATACAAAGGCCACACACTAGAGGAGCTCAAATCAATGACGATGGACCAGATCATAGAGCTGTTGCCTGCAAGGGCAAGAAGGTCACTGATCAGGGAGAAGAACCATGATCAGAACATTCTGTACAAGAAGCTTGCCTCTCCAGACTTTCCAAGTGTAAAGACCCATGTCAGGGATGCAATAATACTGCCAGCTTTCGTTGGAAAGGTTGTGGAGGTTCACAACGGAAACAGCTACGTCAAGTTTGAGATCAGGCCGGAGATGATTGGCCATTACCTTGGTGAATTTGCCCTTACACGAAAAGAAGTGAAACACTCAGGTCCTGGGGTCGGAGCAACCAGGTCATCGAAGTTCATGCCATTGAAGTGATGAAAGATGAAAGGATACTCAATTGAGAAGATTCCGGAAAAAACCGCGATTGCAAGGGTCAGGGAGGTGGACATATCGCTCAAGGATTCAGTCAACATAGCACACTTCATCAGGGGTATGAGCCTCAGCCAGGCAAAGTCAACACTGGAGAATGTGATCTCCAGGAAGCAGGCTGTGCCATATTTCAGGTACCTGGACTCGGTTTCCCACAGGAAGGGCAGTGTGGGTCCGGGAAGGTTTCCAGTCAAAGCGGCCAAGGCATTCCTGAGCCTTCTCGGTAATGCAGAAGCTAACGCTGAGTTCAAGAGCCTTGACACTGATAGCATGAAAATAGTTCATCTTGCTGCTTCCAAGGGAAGGATGATAAAGAAGTACACTCCAAAGGCATACGGCCGGGCGGGAGCGTTCTTCAAGGACCTTGTGAACCTTGAGGTTGTCCTGCAGGAGGAATCTGAATGAAGGAGAGAAAATTCGTACAGAACAGCGTGAACAAGCTCCTCGTGAGCGAGTACATCAGAAAGGAGACCGATAATGCAGGTTTTGGCGGTCTTGAGATGAAGAGAACACCGTTCGGAACAAACATAACGCTTTACGTGAATAAGCCCGGTCTGGTTATAGGGCGGCATGGTAGCAAGGTACAGGAGATAACGGATACCCTTGAGAAGAAATACAAGGTGGAATCACCACAGATCGAGGTGAAGGAAGTTCAGAACGCAGATCTCAATCCTCAGGTGGTATCAAAGAAGATTGCGTTATCACTTGAAAAGGGATGGTCATACAGGAAAGCTGGAAACACCTCTCTGCGGAGAATCATTGACAGCGGGACGCGCGGAGTCATGATCAGGATCGGAGGAAAGATCTCAGGTGAAAGGGCGAGAGCCCAGAAATTCATGTACGGTTCCATCAAATATTCAGGGGAACCGGCAAGGGCAGGAATGGAGAAGGGTTTCTCAGCGGCAAAGTTAAAGCTCGGTATCATCGGCGTGAGCGTCAGGATGCTCAAGAAGGATTACAAGCTGCCAGATGACCTTGAAGTCACTCTCGACGTCAAGGCACTGCAGAGCGGAGTTGTGAACAAGGATGGAAATAAGGAACAGGGATCTGAAACAGCTCAGTAAGGATGAGGTAGTAGGGAGACTGAAGTCACTGGAGGAGTCCCTACTCAGGGAGAGGGCATCAGTCGCAATGGGTGGCGCACCAATAAATCCGGGAAAGATAAGGTCACTCAGGAGGCAGATTGCCAGGATCAAGACATTCCTAGGATCGGAGGACAACAAGTAATGAAAGATAAGAACTTCACTGGGCTCCCTAAAGAGCTTCAGCCTTGGGAGGGGTTCACCCGTGACAGCCAGACGGTCAAAGTCAGCGTTGACAAGAGGAGGTACGGGAAGAACGTCACTATAATTGAGGGGATAGACCCCAAGACTGAGGACCTGTGGGAGATAGCAAAGGAACTGAAGAAGAAGGTGGCATCCGGCGGCACAGTAAAGGAGGGAAAGACCATCGAGCTGCAGGGAGATCACAGGGATGCTGTGAAGAAATTCCTTGAGCAGATGGGTTTCAAGGCAGAGGTAATCTCATGAAGAACAGCAATCTGGCCTACTTGGACGAATTCGTCGGCTCCGAAATAATAGTCAGGGAACACAGCAACAGCAATCTGGCAGGTCTCAGGGGTAAAGTGGTGATGGAGACAATGAAGACGTTCAGTGTGCTCAGCGGTGATTCAGTGAAGATGGTACCCAAGTCCAGAGGCCGATTTCTCCTGAAGACCGATGAGTGGCAGATTGACCTTGATCACGAGGATTTGCTGATCAGGCCAGAAGACAGGATGAAGGATGTGCGCAAGCTCAGGAAGTTAAACAGGAAATGGTGAAAATTTATGGCTAAGAACATAGGACTTGATGTCAAGGCACCGTCAAAGGAATGCAATGACAGGAAATGCCCATTTCATGGCGAACTGAAGGTCAGGGGCCAGGTCATAGTAGGGCAGGTTAAGTCGATGTCTATGATTGGCAGTGCAACAATTGTCAGGGAATACAAGCGGCTCGTGAAGAAGTATGAGAGGAAGGAGACCCGATCTTCGACGTACCATGCACATGTACCCAAATGCATAGATCTGCAGGTGGGGGACACAGTGAGGATAGCTGAGACCAGGAAATTGGCCAAGACTATTTCGTTTGTAGTTGTGGAAAAGGTGAGCAGATGAAGGGAATTGCCGGCAGACAGCACCGCGGCCTTCCGCTGGGCGCAACAATGCTTTGCGCTGACAACAGCGGGGCCAAGATGATCAGCCTCATTGACGTCAAGGCCTATCATGGTGTAGCAAGGAGGATACCAGCAGCTGGTGTGGGTGACATGTTCATTGCCAGCGTAAAGAAGGGGACTCCTGAGATGAGAAGCAAGATCGTATATGCGGTAGTCATTAGGCAGAGGCGTCCCTATAGGAGGCCGGATGGAACCATGGTTCAGTTCGATGAGAACGCTGCCGTGCTTGTTACGCCGGATGGAGAGGTTCGGGGTTCAGAAATCAAGGGTCCAGTAGCCAGGGAGGCGGCTGAGAGATGGCCCAGGATAGCTGCAATAGCGTCCACAATAGTGTAGGGGTGTGAAATATGGAAGGAAAGGTCAGAGTGGGTCTCTCAAGGGAGCTTCGTTCCAAATACGGAGTGCGCTCATTCCCGGTATCAGAGGGGGACATAGTTAAGATAAGGTCAGGCTCAAGGAGAGGCGAGGGGGGCAAGGTGGTTGAGGTTAACCACTCCTCGCGAAGGATTGCAGTGGAAGGCATCACGATCGCAAAGGCTGACGGAAAGCAGGAAACCTTCTATCTCAGGCCTGAAAAGCTCGTGATAACAAAGATAGACTTCTCAAGGCAGGAGAGATACAGGAAGCTCCAGACAATTGCCTCAATAAAGAACATATCAATCGCTGAACCTGAGCTGCCCCAGCCTGAGCCAGCAGCAACCGGTGAAGGGCAGGTCCAGCAGACAGAGGCCGCGGAGCAGGGCATGGAGGAAGGGAGCCATGAGGAATCTCCCGAAGAGAGCGGTGAAGCCGACACGAATGACGATTCTGATACATTAGAGGAGGAAGAGCAGGAAGAGGAGGATGAAGATGATCAATAAGACAAAGAGACTGGTTGTGCCCAGATCCGTGGACATTCCAAGAAAGACTCATTTCTGGGGTCCCACGCCTTCCCCGGGCCCACATTCCAAGGAGCGATCCGTAACCCTTCTGTCCGTTCTGAGAGACTACCTTCACTACGGGGACAAGGAGCGTGAAATCACAAGGATGCTTAACAGCGGCTTTGTGAAAGTGGACGGCAAGGTGGTCAAGGAAAGGAGGCGCGGCGTGGGATTCATGGACGTCATAGAGCTGGCTCCCCTCAAGAAGTTCTACCGCGTCGTCTATGACAGGAAAGGAAGGCTTAAGGTGGCCCAGGAGAAGGAGGAACTGGGAAAGATAAAGCTGCTCAAGGTGACAGATAAGATCACTGTAGAACCTGGTAAATTCAGGCTCGTGTTCCACGATGGACAGAATGTTGTATCCGATGGCTCAGAGGTATCCCCCGGAGACGTCGTTGTTGTCCAGATGCCAGAGAAGAAGTTCCTAAATGTGCTGAAGCTGCAGCAGGGAAACAAGGTTTTCCTCACAGGAGGCACCCATGTGGGCAGCATAGCAACAGTTCAGAAGGTCGAGGTCAAGGAGTCATCCGGCAGCAATCTGATTCATCTTCAGGAGGGTTTCTCAACTATTGCTGAGTATGCATTTCCCATATCAAGCGCAAAGTTCCAGTATGAAATTCCCGAGGTGATCCAGGATGCCCAGTGAAAATGAAATGGCAAAAATTGTTCTTGACAAGGTTGTAGTCAACATCGGTGTGGGAGCAGCCGGAGACAGGCTCAACAAGGCAGGCCGGGTCCTGGAGATGCTCACAAACCACAAGCCTGTATTCACAACGGCAAAGAGGACTGTCAGGGACTTCAACATAAGGAAAGGGCTCCAGATAGGGGCCAAGGTCACCCTTCGTGGGGATGATGCAGTGGACTTCCTCAAGAGGGCGTTCTTCGCAAAGGGGAACAAGATGCCCCATTACTCCTTCGATAAGCAGGGGAATGCATATTTTGGAATACCGGATTACACGGACTTCGAGGGCATGAAATACGATCCTGACATAGGTATTTTTGGCCTTGACGTCGCAGTGGTGCTGAAGAGGAAGGGCGGTTACAGGGTCTCAAGGCGCAAGATCAGGCAGCATTCAATCCCTTCCAGGATAAGGATTCCCAGAGAGGATGCGATGAAGTTCATAGAGGAAAGTTTCGAAGTAAACATCTTGAGGTGAAAAGTTGGCACAGGTGAAATTGGAACCCAAAAAGCATTTCGGGCATAAGGAAGGCTGCCGCAGGTGTGGCAGAAAGCGCGGCATAGTAAGGCGGTATGGCATTCGCCTCTGCAGGCAGTGCTTCAGGGAGACGGCCCCCGTCCTTGGGTTCAGGAAATACAGTTAAGGAGGGATTAAATGAGACACGATCCTTTGAATGATATAATAAACACGATTAAGAATGCTTCACGAACCGGAAAAAGAGTCATTGAGACAGAACCGGCAGCCAGGCTGATTGGCAGGGTACTGAAGGTAATGCAGGAATACAACTACCTCAAGAGCTTTGAGGTCATTGATGAGAACCGCGGCGGGAAGTTCAGGATAGTCCTGAGCGACACCATCAACAACTGCGGCGTCATAAAGCCAAGGCTTCCGGTGAAGCGTGCGAACCTTGAGAAGTACGAGTCAAGATATCTTCCTGCACAAGATTTCGGCATACTGATACTTACAACCACGAAGGGTGTCATGAGCCACATCGAGGCTAGGAAGCAGGGCCTTGGCGGGCGACTGCTGGCATATGTATATTGAGGTGGAAAGAATGATAAAATGGACAGAATCCTGGTCTTTGGAAATCCCTTCCGGAGTTCAGGCATCCCTACATGACGGGGTGCTGAAAATGAAGGGAAAGAACGGCGAAGTGACCAGAACCCTTCTCAACAACTATGTCAGGCTTGAGGCCGATAAGGGCAAGATACGCATTCTATCAAGCAAAAACAACAGGCTGGTGAAGGGGATAGTAGGCACATGGGCCTCAGAAGTAAGGAATCTTGTGGAAGGCGTACAGAACGGTTTCCAGTACGAGATGAAGATCGATTATACACACTTCCCCATAAGGGTCACGGTAAAGGGTGACTCTGTTGTGATTGACAACTTCCTGGGAGAGAGATCCCCGAGAGTCGCAAAGATCGTGGGCAGCACCAAGGCCTCGGTCAAGGGCGACAGGATATTTCTCACGGGACCAGACAAAAGGGAAATAGGGGAAACGGCAGCGAACATTGAGAGGGCAACACGGATAAAGGGCTTTGACCTCAGGGTATTCCAGGACGGCATCTACCTGCTGTAGCGGTGATAATGATGAGTGAGATTAAACCAAACCTTACAAAGGAGCAGAAAAGGCTCCTGAAAATAAAAAACAGGGATAACAGGAACAGGCCGGAATTCAGGCGGCAAGAGTGGTTCAGATACAAAAAGCTCGGAACCGCCTGGAGGAAGCCGAGAGGCAAGCACTCCAAGCTCAGGGAGCACTGGAACAGGAGGCCCCCTGTGGTGGATGCCGGGTTCAGGAATCCCGCAGCAGTGAGAGGGCTTCATCCCTCCGGTTTCCGAGAAGTCAGGGTCTTTAATGTTGCAGAACTGCAAAAGATAGACCCCTCCCACGAAGCCGTCAGGATCGGATCGACAGTTGGAGCGAGGAAGAGGGAACAGATCCAGGCAAAGGCCAGTGAGCTGGGCATTCGGGTTCTGAATCCCATGAAGGAGGTCAGCTGATGAGGATAGAGACGGCAAAAAGGCTTGCTGCAGAAGAATTTAAAAGCGGAACAACCAGGGTCTGGATCGATACAAACAATGTGGATCAGGTCCTGGAGGCTGCGTCCAGATCCGACATAAGGGACCTGATTGAGAGGAACGTGATACAGCCCAGACAGAAAAAGGGGAATTCAAATTTCAGGCTTAAGAAGCGGATATCCCAGAGGTCCAAGGAGCGCCGCAGAGGTCCCGGATCCATAAGGGGCACAAAATACGCCAGGTTTCCAAGAAAGGAGAGATGGGTAAAGACTGTCAGGGCCCTGAGGGATGAACTCAGGAAACTCAAGGCTGATGGTACGGTCAACAGCAGGGAATACAGAAGATTCTACCTTGAGATAAAGGGAGGATCAATAAGGTCGAGGGCACAGCTCGTCTCTCACGTCAAAACAAGCCTCGGAAGGGGTGATAAATGATGGCGCAGGCACTCATACTGAGGAGGAAGAAGGAGGGCCTTACCGATTATCAGAAGAGGCTGAGGCTGCTCAAATCCGGACTTCCCCGGGCTGTTGTCAGGCCAACGAACAAGGGTATACTAGTTCAAATCGTTTCATATGATCCTGCAGGTGATAAGGTCGAAGTGACCGTTACCAACAGGACCCTTGCCAAGATGGGATTAACACTGACTGGAAACAGCACCCCTGTCTGCTACCTGGCAGGCTACCTTGCAGGGAACCTCGCCAAGAACCGCAAGATCAAAGAAGCGGTCCTTGACTCTGGAAGGCTCAAGGTAATAAAGGGTGGGCGCATTGCAGCCGCTCTCAACGGTCTCGTTGATTCAGGGCTGAAGGTGCCGCATGACAAGTCCATATTCCCGACAAAGCAGAGGCTTAACGGGCAGCATCTGAAAACGAAGCCCGAGGCTCTGAATACACTCAAGGAGAAGCTGGTGGTTAAGAAATGACGGATGAAACCTGGATACCGAAGACCCAGCTTGGTAAGCTGGTCGCATCGGGAGAAATCAAGACGCTATCTGAGGCGCTTCGCACGAAGCTGCCCCTTAAGGAATACCAGATAGTTGACTATCTTGTCCCCAACCTTAAGGATGAGGTCATCGATATTGAGAGAGCCCAGAGAATGACTGACTCCGGAAGGAGAATGAACTACTCAGTCACTGCAGTTGTAGGGAACGAAGACGGCTTCATAGGGGTTGGAAGAGGAAAGGCAAAGGAGGCCGCCCCGGCTATCAGGAAAGCGATCAACAATGCGAAGATCAACATACTTGAAATAAGAAGAGGCTGCGGGTCCTGGGAATGCGGTTGCGGCCGTGCCCACACTCTGCCGTTCCTGGTTGTTGGCAAATCCGGATCTGTCCAGGTGACACTGAAGCCGGCACCACAGGGAGTGGGGAGGGCTGTTGGGGATATTGCAAAGATTGTGCTCAGGATGGCAGGTATTGAGGATGCATGGGGTTCTGCGACGGGCCACACTAAGACAACCGTTAACTATGCCCTTGCAGCCTTCGACGCCATGAGGCAGACAGTGAAGATGAAGATAAACCAGTCTCTAGTGCTCAGTACGCCAATTTATGTGGGGAGTGTATCAAATGCTGGCAGTAATCAGAGTTAGGGGAAGCACAGGCATGCGGCCACAGGCCGTCAAGACCGCCGAACTGCTAAGGCTCCACAAGATCAATCATCTTGTCCTCCTTGAGGACAATGAGGTATACAGATCCATGTTGCAGAAGGTCAAGGACTACGTCACCTGGGGCGAAGTTGATCAGGAGACCCTCCAGCTTCTTCTGAAGCACCGTGCCAGGCTGAGGGGGAGGAAACCGCTACCTGAGGATCATCTCAAGGAGGCGGCGGGATATGCGAATTTCAGCACTCTCGCCAAGGCTCTCATAGGCGGCAAGGTGAAATACACGGAAATAAAGGACATAGTTCCGGTGATCCGCCTGCATCCGCCCAGAGGGGGATACGAATATATCCGCAAGAATTACCAGCAGGGCGGTACCACAGGCTACAGAGGGGAAAAGATAAACGCGCTGATCAGGAAAATGATACTTCCTGGAGTTGATCTCAATGGTAAGAACGAGAACTAAGAAGCTTCGCGGAGGCCACTACGGACGTGGCTGGAAGGCTGGAAGGGGTAAGGGAAAACGCGGGGGTTCCGGGATGTCGGGACTCGGGAAGCACAGGTGGGTCTGGCTTCTCAAGTATGACAGGGACCATTTTGGAGGAAAGGGCTTCACAAGCCATCACCCATCAAAGATAGAGGTGCCCATAACCCTGACAGAGCTGTCAGAGACTCTTCCTGCTCTGGTGAGCAAGGGCTATGCAAGCGTCAATGGAGAAGAGGTTCAGATAGATCTGACCTCAGCCGGCTATGACAAGCTTCTTGGATCGGGCGAGTTCAGGTACAGAGGGAAGATAAAAGTTCACAGGGCGACCGAAAAAGCATTAAGCAAGCTTTCTGGTAACGGTGTTACGGTAGAGACAGATGCAGGAAGTTCAGAGGAATAAAGCCGCAGCCTTCCCTGTCGCACTCATTTACGCCCTGGTCATGGCCGGGTTCTGGTACTTCGGGCATTTCGGTCTGGCCAAGATGGTGGTCTCCGGAGTGCTGGCGGCTCCGGTATTCTTTCTCATATATCTCGTTGTAAGCTACAAAGGTCCGAAGCAGAGCAAGCTCTACGGGCTTGAATACCTCACCTCAAAGCTTCCGGCGGTCAAGAAGGCCAAGGGACATGTGCAGTTCAAGTACAAGCTCCTCTGGACCGGACTCATTGTGATTCTTTACTTTGCCCTGACCAATGTCTACATTTACGGCCTGAACACCAGCCAGACTGTGGATGTTTTTGCATCCTTCAGGGCAATATTCGCGGGGGCCAACGGAACACTTATGGATCTTGGAATCGGTCCAATCGTTACGGCCAGCATAGTGATGCAGCTGTTCGCCGGTGCGAAGATCTTCAACATCGATCTCCAGAATTCACAGGATAAGGCTATCTACCAGGGTGTTCAGAAGCTTCTGGTCATCGTAATGATATTTGTTGAGGCGATACCCCAGGCTTTTGGATACCTTGTTCCTGACACCTCCCTGGTGACCAGCCTGAATGCTCTGGCTCCCGGCTTTGGTCATTTTCTGGCTGAGACAATAATCGTGCTGCAGCTGTTCTTCGGTTCATATCTTGTGTTCCTGATGGATGAGGTGGTGTCTAAGTACGGCATTGGTTCCGGAATATCACTTTTCATAGCGGCAGGGGTCTCCCAGCAGCTTGTCACCGGTACATTCAACTGGCTCCCGCAGAGCTCTGCGGTTGCCCTGTCACTGTCGAACCCGCCTGCAGGAGCCCTTCCAAAGATGATCTACATCCTCATGAACTCCGGCTCAAGCTACCTTGTCCAGAACGGAATTCTCCAGATCATGTTTCAGCAGCCCAATCCGATGATTGCACTCATCGGCACGGTGCTGATATTCTTTATAGTGGCTTACTTCCAGAGCAGCAAGATCGAGCTTCCGATATCACATGAGCGTGTTAGGGGTGCAAGGGGAAGGTACCCCCTGCAGCTCTTCTATGCATCCAACATACCTGTGATACTTGCAACTGCACTGCTTGCCAACGTGTCAATGTGGACACTGCTATTCTGGAGCAGTCCGGTTCTCAGCCATGTCCCAATCCTTGGGCATAATCCGCTGCTGGGATCATATCCAACTGCGGGGCAGATCAGCGCCCTGAACATCTCGCAGACCACTCCGACAGGAGGCCTTGCATTCTATCTGTTCTCGCCCAATGGACTCTCTGACTGGCTTTTCCCGATCCTGCAGCCGTCGGCCTACCAGAGCATACTTCTCGGCCATGCCCCATGGCAGGAGGCCATACACGTTGTGGCATTCCTGGGCTTCATGGTTGTGGCAAGCGTGCTCTTTGCCAAGTTCTGGATTGAGACCACAAACATGGGCCCTGCTGCTGTGGCAAGGCAGATCATGAGCAGCGGCATGCAGATCCCTGGTTTCAGAAGGGATCCCAAGGTCATGGAAAGGGTCTTGAACAAGTATATTCCTGCCATCACTGTGTTCAGCGGTGCGGCAGTCGGGCTCCTGGCAGCGGGTGCAAATCTCATAGGGACGGTTGGGAACACCAGCGGCACCGGGCTGCTGCTCGCAGTAGGAATAGTGATTCAGTTCTACGAGGCAATGGGCAGGGAGCAGCTAATGGAGATGCATCCGGTTATACGGCAGTTCTTCGTGGGTGGTTGATTGAGAGCAGTTGTTTCAGGAGTTGCCGGTGTCGGCAAGTCCACGGTACTTGAGATACTGAAGCGCAAGACAAATTATGATGTCATAAACTTCGGCACACTGATGTTTGAGATGGCGAAGGACATAAACCTCGTCAAGAGCAGGGACGAGATCAGGAAACTTTCAATTGATACACAGATAAACCTGCAGAAAAAGGCTTCCTCCGCTATCGGAAGGATGAACGATGTTGTTATTGACACGCATATGAGCATAAAGACGCCTGACGGATACTGGCCAGGGCTTCCTGAGTGGGTCATCCGCGAACTGAAGGTGTCTGCATATTTTCTCATTGAGGCTGACCCTGGAGAGATTCTGAAGCGCAGATCCAACGACATGACAAGACAGAGGGACAACGATTCGGAGGACAGCATAAGGGAGCACCAGGAGATGAACAGGTATTATGCCGCAGCCTATTCTGTCTACACCGGAGCAACGGTGACCTTCGTGCAGAACTTAGAGGGAAAACCTGAGATAGCAGCACAGCATATAGTATCGAGGTTGATGCATCATGACTGAGCAGCAGAAGCCAGCGGTATCCAGAAAACAGCAGATATCCAGTGCCCAGGCTCAGGCAATGAGGTCACAGACCACTTTCATGATGATCTACCTTGTTGTAACGATGTTCTCCCTGATCATAATCACTGACACCACGCTCAGAAACCTGATCGGGTCGGCTATGTCCACAGTGCTCGTTCCGCTTATTGGATTCAATTACTCCTATCCGCTCATAACCATCGTTCTGGTGGGGGTGCTGATCGGTCTCATCACATCAATACCGAGGTACTTCTTCACGGACTGGGTCAGGATGGGCCGGATGCAGCACAGGATGAGGCACTTCAACAAGCTCTTCCAGGAGGCCTACAGAAACAACCAGAGGGACAAGATCCAGAAGCTTAACAAGATACGCAGCGAGATGAGCATCGAGCAGATGCAGGTCAGCATGAACACTACAAAGCCACTGATTGTTCTTACGTTCTTCACTCTCCTGCTCTTCGCCTGGGTGTATTACTTCATCTCTCACCTGAGCTACCAGATAGTGGCATTTCCATGGGACTACAACATCAATATAGCCAGCTCCCACCTGTCATTCGTGCCATACTGGGTACCGGCATACTTCTTCTCGAGCCTGATTGTGGGAT
The DNA here is from genome assembly GCA_031625175.1 of Thermoplasmatales archaeon AK. Classification (GTDB taxonomy): domain Archaea; phylum Thermoplasmatota; class Thermoplasmata; order Thermoplasmatales; family Thermoplasmataceae; genus UBA447. Next base: position 43,918 of record JAHXPV010000005.1, read on the forward strand.
ACTTTGCCACAATGATCATAAAGTACTTTGATTTCTCATTCAAGCTCAGGAAGATGGGACCCAAAGAGGTCCAGGCAGATGCTCATAACGATTAGCGGGCCGATTGGCTCCGGAAAATCCACCGTGGGCAGGATCGTGGCGCATGAACTGGGATTTGAGTTTTTCTCCGGGGGGCAGATTTTCCGTGCTGCAGCAGCTGCCAACGGGATGACTGTTGAGGAATTCAATCTCTATTCGGAAAATCATCCGGAGGTTGACATCCACCAGGACCGGATGCTCAAGGATTACATGTTATCCCATGACAGGGTTGTTGTTGAAAGCAGGCTTGCCGGATGGATATGCGCGAGCAACGGGATACAATCATTCAGGGTCTACCTCGACGCCCCCCTAAAAGTCAGGGTCCGGCGCGTAATGGAGAGGGAGGGCAGCACGGGCGGGCTTGAGGAGATGATCAAACTGCGGGAAGCCTCTGAGATGAAGCGTTACCGTCATCTCTATGGTGTGGACTACACCGATCCGTCAATATACAACCTCGTGATAGACACTTCGGATCTCAATCCCAGGGAGGTGGCTGATAGGATTGTTTCAGAATTTAAAAAACATTGACGGCTTTGTCGTCATTGACAAGCCGAAGGGCCCAACAAGCCACCAGGTTGATTACTGGGTGCGTCAGATCACCGGAATCGACAGGGTTGGGCACGTTGGCACCCTGGATCCAAATGCCTCGGGTGTCCTTGTGATGGCACTTGGCCGGGCCACCAAACTCATTGATATCATTCACGAGATGCCAAAAGAATATGTTTCTGTACTCAGGCTTTACTGCGACGTTCCGGATGAGAAGCTGCAGTGGGCATTCTCAGAATTTGTTGGTCAGATATACCAGCTCCCTCCTCTGAGGTCTGCGGTTTCGAGGGTCCTGAGGGTGAGGGAAATATACGGTCTCTCCATCCTTGAAAGGCATGACAGGCTGGTACTTTTCAGGGTTCTCTGCGAATCAGGGACCTATATCAGGACCCTCTGCACCGACATCGGATATGCGATTGGATGCGGCGGGCAGATGGCAGAGCTTCGCAGGACGAGGACAGGCCCCTTCGGTGAGGGAGAAACGGTCACCCTGCAGGATCTCAGCGATGCCTTCACCATGGCAAGGGAGGGAGACACAGGGAGGCTCACATCCATAATAAGGGGCATAGACTACCCCTTCAGGGACCTTCCCAAGATCATTGTGAAAAAGAGCGCGCTTGATAATATAGCCCATGGCTCAGACCTGTTCCCAGGTGGCATCAAGGCAGTACTGGGGACGCCATCCAAGGGGTCAAGGGTGGCGGTTTACGATCCGGATAACAATCTTATAGGGACCGGAAGAATGCTTGTTTCCCATGATGAGATAAGAGACCTGAAGGTCGTGGATTTTGACAGGATACTGATAGAACCAGTGATCGCGAGGAAACCCCAGATGCATCAGAAGCCTTATCCGGTCAGGCAGGCAGCAACTGGGAAAGGAAAGGTGCAAATGGCACGAAATTCAGGTAAGAACGTCCAAGGGCACAGGAGAAGCGGCCGGAGATGACGCCTGAAGGTCCAAAGTGGTACGGTGTGAACAGGAATGGCACAACGTTCCTGTACAGGAACCTCGAAAATGATTTCATTGGGGTATTTGAAAGCCTCGCAGAGGGGACCCTTCCTGAGTTGAGCGATAGACCGGCAAAGCGGGTCCCAGACCTCAGAAGCCTTCTGATAAGCTATGGGGAGTACAGGGTCAGGAAGACATTCACCCAGGACCAGATCCTCAGAAAGATTAGAATGTCAATCCCTGACCTTGACAGTGCAATCAACCAGATCTACGAGAGGGTTCTCGGACTGATGCCCGTCATAGATCATCCCAATGTCGATACATCTGAACCATGCTCATTCTTCAACTCACTGAAGGGCTCATCCGGGATGCCGGAGCATCTCTCCCACCTAGTTGAAGCCGGGAGTACCCTCTGCAACACGAGATCAAAAATCCACTCCTCACTTAGGGAGGAGATACGGAAACTGATGCCAAACACTTGCGAACTTGCAGGAGAGGATATAAGCCTCGCGCTTCTTGCGGAGGCAGGGAGCTTACGTGCCCTTGCCGAGATGCCTGGGAGCGGCATTCAGGTACTAGGAGCTGATACAGCGCTTTTCAAGCACCTGACAGCGGGTACTCCTCCGCCTAAGCACGGGGTTATATTCAAATTTCCGGGGATAACATCCCTCCCCAAGAAACTCAGGGGGAAGGCAAGCAGAGTTGCGGCAAATCAGATATCGATCTGCGCAAGGGCCGATTATCTAGGGAGAAGGATCGATGTCAGGCCTTTGAAGGAGAAAATAAAAAAGGCAATGTCGCTCAGGGAATGAAATGTTCCAGTTCGCTCTGTTTCGGGCCCTGAACCTGTTCGGGTATGGGCTGCGGGTACTTTCCTGTAAGGCACCCGATGCATAGTTCGTCCTTCCTCATTCCGATTGAATCCACGAGGCCGTCTATGGAAACGTAACCAAGGGAATCGGATTCGATCTCCCTCCTTATCTCCTCTATAGTTTTGCCGGCCGCTATGAACTGATCCTTCGTCTTCATATCCACTCCAAAATAACAGGGTGCAACAATTTCCGGTGACCCTATCCTGACGTGAACCTCCCTGGCCCCTGCCGACCTGAGCAATCCGACGATCCGCCTCATGGTGTTGCCTCTCACAATGCTGTCGTCCACGAGGACAACACGTTTCCCCTGAACCTCCGACTTTATTACATTCAGTTTTAGTCTCAGCGTACTGTTTCTGGCCTCCTGCGTCGGCATAATGAAGGTCCGCTCGGAAAACCTGTTTTTTATGAGTCCCTCGCTGTAAGGAATACCAGATTCAAGAGAGTAGCCTAAGGCCTGTGCACGCCCGGAGTCAGGCACACCGACAACGACATCTGCTTCAACAGGGTATTCCTTCGCAAGTCTCCTGCCAAGGTTTATCCTTGTCTGGAATACCTCCCTTCCATCAATTATGCTATCAGGCCTGGCAAAATAGACATATTCAAACATGCAGTGTGAAACCCTTCTTGAATTGACTGTGAACAGCGACTTGGGGCCCTCGCGTGTGATTTCCACAACCTCCCCCGGTTCAAGGTCCCTTATAAACCTCGCACCAAGTATGTCCAGGGCGCAGCTCTCCGATGCCACCACATAGCTTCCCTCCACCTCGCCAATACAGAGGGGACGGAATGCGAAGGGATCCCTAATGGCAAACAACCGGTCGTTCAGCATGAGCGTGACGGCATAGGCCCCCCTCAGGCGCTCCATGGCAAGCCTAAGTCCGGCCTCCACACCATGATTCACTATCTCCCTGGAAAGAAGCATCAGCATAACCTCGGTATCAGAGGATGTGAGGAAGGTAGAACCCTGCCGCATCATCTCATCCTTGAGCCTTAGAGCATTTGTTATCTCGCCATTGTGTGAAAGGCTAAGTGATCCCACGGAGTTGGTCACCAGAAAGGGACCTGCATTCTCCATTGTTTTGGAGCCGGCGGTGGAATACCTAGTATGCCCTATACCAACTGTGCCCTTCAGGTAATCTGAAACCTCGGCATTTCTGTCTGTAAAAACCTCAGCAACAAGACCCATCCCTTTCCTGAGATGAATGGCTCCACCATCATAGGTGGCTATACCTGCGCTTTCTTGCCCCCTGTGCTGCAGGGTCTTCAGTGCTGTCAGCAGAAAGGGGAATGCCTGACGATCCCCTAGAAAGCCAACAACGGCACAGTTCTCACTTGGCTTTAGCCCATCTATATGATCTGATTCTTGCAGCTGGAAAGCCACAGTGAGAGCACCTCTTCTGCCTTATATGATAAGTGTGATGGCCACACCTCCTGCAGGTGATGTGAACCTTCTTGTTGCTCATCTTTCCCATTACTGCAGTTCCGTTACTCACTGATTCTCACCCCTCGATGGAGAAACAAAAATAACATTGTCGCCGCGCACCAGAATCCTGTCAAATACCCCGTTTGTTTGGCCCCCTATGGTCTCACCGGCGTTTTTAATCACCAGGTTCATGTAAACATCATAACCCTCAAGCACGCCAGAATAGGTTCTGTTTCCCTTGACATCAACAAGGACGCTCTTATCAATGGAGCTCCTCAGAACATCCATGGGCTTGACACTACCGCTCTGTGGTCTAGGCATCTGTTTTCACTGCAGGATTGGTAGACGATATATAACCCTATTGTGGTACCCTCATTGCATTAGGCGGCAACTACTAAACCTTATATCAATAGAAATCATCTGGCAGAGCACTCAAGATCGTCAAACTTGAGGGTATGTATGCAGGGTGAAAGCGTTGAAGATGCCCAAGACTGTTATGATGTACTGTCCTCATTGCAATAAACACACCGAGCACGAGGTGGAAAGGGTAAGAAAGAAGAAGGCAAGCGAGTTCAAGGCAGGGCAGAGGAGATTCAGGAGAGTAACATCCGGTTTCGGAGGATTTCCAAGGCCAAAATTTGAGGGTAGGGAGAAGCCAACCAAGCGGGTGGCCCTCAGGTTCAGGTGCCAGGTCTGCAAGAAGGCCGTTACGCCTCCTGGCATTAGAGCGAAGAAGTTTGAACTGGTGGAGGCTTGAATATGGCGGAGAGCAGGTTCAGCAAACCGAAAAACATAGGGAACAGGTTTGTGAAACTTAAATGCAGGGACTGCGGAAATGAACAGGTGACCTACACACGGATCACCTCTGTGGTTCAGTGCAACATATGCGGGGCAACAATTGCAAGACCAACTGGCGGAACATTTGAGGTTGCAGCTGAGATCATAGAGGGTAACTGATGAGAAAGGACCTCCCGGCTGTTGGCGATCTCGTTGTCGTTACGATTAAAGAAGTGAAGAATTTTGGTGCCAATGTGGTGCTGGAGGAGTATCCCGGGGTCAACGGGTTCATACACATAAGTGAAGTGGCAACGGGATGGGTCAAGCACATAAAGGACTATCTCAGGGAGGGCCAGAAGACAGTCTGCAAGGTCCTGAATGTTGATCAGTCCAGATCTACCGTGGAACTTTCCTTGAAAAGGGTCAACGATCACCAGCGGCGGGAGAAAATATCTCAGTGGAAGGAGGATCAGAAGGCGGAAAAGCTGCTTGAGCTTGTGGCCAAGAGCCTCAAGAAGACCGTCGAGGAGTGTCAGAAAGAGTTCGCGGATGATCTGGTTGACCGCTTCGGTTCACTTTACGCAGCCTTCGAGGACGCAGCGTCCAGCGACGAATGGCTACCTGACAAGAAGGGAAAGTGGAAGGCCGCCTTTGTAAAGGTTGCAAAGGAAAACATATCAATACCATTCGTCAAGATTGGCGGGATCGTGGAGGCATACAGCCTGGCCAGCGACGGGATAGACCGCATAAAGGGCACACTGGCAGAAGCAGGCCTCGACGGGATTATGGTGCAGTATGCCGGCGCCCCGAGGTACCGGATAACCGTCAGGGACAAGGACTACAAGAGTGCCGAGGAAACTCTGAGAAGGGTAGTCCAGAAACTCTCAGATGCCGCCAAGAGGAATGGCGTAACAATGGAATTCCAGAGAGAATGAAGTCCTTAATCCGGATATGCAGATTCTGTGGAACCTATACCATGAAAGAGATATGCCCGAATTGCATGAGGGATACTGTAGTTGCCCTACCTCCGAAATTCTCTCCAAGCGACAAATTTCAGAGGTTCAGACTTAAGGAGGGAAGTGAGAAATGGAGAAGATAGTATTAAATCAATATAAGAGACCGAGGCTCAACAGCCCAATCCTGATAGGCGGACTGCCCGGGATCGGAAACGTTGGCAAGATCGCTGCAGAATACCTGATAGAGAAGCTGAAGATGGAGAAGCTTGCCGACATATTCTCCCAGTACCTTCCCCCTCAGGTGTTCATCGATGAGACCGGTGTGGTAAGGCTGGCTAGGAACAGCATATACTACAAGAAGTTCCCCTCAAAGAACGATCTACTGGTACTCATAGGGGATTTCCAGGGAACAACCCAGGAAGGGCAGTATGAGCTGACTCATTTTGTCCTCGAGCTGGCTAAAAAACTGAACGTTTCAGTAATCTACACCCTGGGAGGATACAGCACTGGCAAGATCGTTGAGACCCCAAGAGTCCTCGGGGCCGTTACTGACGAGGGGCTTCTTGAACCGCTGCAGAAGATCGGCGTTGTGTTCCCAAGGGGGGAGCCAAGTGGCGGCATAGTCGGAAGCGCCGGCATAATGCTCGGCCTTGGAATGGAAATGTTCGATCTGAGGGGAGCATGCCTCATGGGAGAGACATCCGGATACTTCGCCGATCCTAAGGGTGCCAGGGAGGTTGTCAAGGTTCTCAAGGGAATCCTCGGCATAGAGCTTGATCTTTCTGATATAGAGGAGAGGAGCAGGCAGATCGAGCAGATAACAGAGAAGATGCAGGACGAAACTCAGGGCAGGATCCCCCAGAAGGAGGACCTGGGTTATTTCGGATGACAGCAATTTTATTTCAAATTTTTTTTGCATAAAATACATACAGATTCCCGTTTCACCTCAGCCAGACAATAATTTAAAAAACGCATATTGACCCCGTCCTCACCTAGTGACCTGGCAAGGTGCAAGCTGTTCTGTCATTTCACCTTCGGGTTCCCATGATGGCGAAGATTTTTCTAATATTCCCTGCTTATGAGCCTGATGCCTCCAAAGCAGAAAACGGGAACAGAATACAGGGAAACCTCCATCTCGGAGTTCTTCGAGAAGAACCGCCATATCCTCGGTTTCGATTCTCTCCAGAAAGCCCTTTTCATGATCGTCAAGGAGGCAGTGGACAATTCCCTGGATGCCTGTGAGGAGCACTCAATACTTCCAGAAATTTCCGTGGAGGTAGCAAGGGAAGGTGATGATGTTTACCGTGTGACGGTCAGTGACAACGGCCCTGGAATTGACAGGAAGGTTGTGCCACTGGTATTCGGGAAGCTGCTCTATGGTTCGAGATTTCACAGCTACAGGCAGAGCAGGGGCCAGCAGGGCATAGGTATAACTGCAGCAATCCTCTACGGGCAGATCACCACAGACCGCCCGGCGCAGATTATCACAAAGCAGAAAGAGGACGACGTGGCATATTCCTTCATTCTCGGTATCAACATAAAGAAGAACGAAGCAGATGTGAAGGAAGAAAAGCCAGTTATTTGGGACAGGGATCATGGCACGTCAATCACAATAACTGCCAGGGGAAAATATCAGACTGGCAAGCAGTCCATTATTGAGTACATAAAGCAGACTGCCGTGGCGAACCCTCATGCCTCGCTGACATTTGTTGACCCCGACGGGAAGAGGGCATCCATCAGCAGGGCAACGGAAGATGTGCCGAAGCCTTCGAGATCAATTAAGCCTTATCCCAAGGGGCTGGAGGTGGGTGAGCTCGTTGAGCTTCTGGCATCCAGCAGCTCTGAAGACCTGGGATCCTTTTTGCAGAACGACCTGAGCAGAGTCACATCCGGTACGGCGGATGAAATCATCGCCGCCTCCGGTCTTGAGCGCAATATGAGCCCAGGAAGGATCAGGGGGGAGCAGGCCAAGAAACTTATTGAGGCATTTTCAAAGACAAAGCTGATGCCCCCACCTCCGGAATGCCTTTCCCCTCTTGGGGAAGACTTCATCCGGAAAGGCCTCAAGAACGTTTATGGAGACGAGCGCCCGTCGTTTTACTGTCGTCCGGTAAGCCGTCCCCTATCAGTGTATAACGGAAACCCATTCTCTGTTGAAGTGGGGATGGTGTATGGCGGGCTTCTGCCATCGGACCAGCCTGTCCGGATAGTTAGGTTCGCCAATAAGGTACCCCTACTGTACCAGCCGGGCGCCTGTGCCATCACCAGGGCGGTATCTGATATGGACTGGAGGCCGTACGGCTTTGAGCAGAGGGGCGGAGAGGGCATTCCATTTGGGCCCGCAATCATATTTGTTCACGTTTACGGAGTCAGGCTTCCCTACACCTCGGAGTCAAAGGAAGCCATCGCTCCTGTTGACGAAATTATGCAGGAGATAACCGCAGCTCTAAAGCATTCAGGTCGGGATGTGAAATCTTTTCTGGGAAAGAAGGAGAAGCGGAGAAAGCTCTATGAGAAATTCCGGCTTGTGGAGACACTTCTCCCTGAGATTGCTAGGAAGAGTGCTTCCATACTTGGTTCCCAGGAACCGGATGTGAGGAGTGTAATGTCAAAGATTGTAAACGTAGTGTATGTCACGGAGGAAGTTAAGCAGGAGGGCGACCAAGTAACTGTAAAGGCCAAGGTGTACAATTACACCAGGGATCCAGTATCCTTTGATTTGTACGCCAGCACACCGGGGGGCAATGACGGAAGCGAAATGATCAGCTTCAATGTTTCGTCGCTGGGTTCAGGCAAATCTGAGGAATTTGTCTTCAACGTCACATACCCCCTTGGTGAGTATCCCGGCACGGACTACTTTGTGAAGGGGGTCGATATGGTTCATGTTCAGGGGGCCGAACCGCTCCCGGCAGACTACAAATACAGCCGAATAACAATAGAGGGTGAAAGCTGATGGCGGAGGACTCTTGGAAGAAGCTCAAATCTCTGGTTGAGAACATTTACAGTGAACTGACAAAGGGGAATGTCCCTGGACTCTCAATCCCGTCGAGGACCAAGGAAAACATAGTGATGGACCCGATAAATGGCGTCTGGAAGTATGGCACCTCCATGGTTTCAAGGGCAGCGTCCAGCACTGAGGGGGCGGAATACATGGTGAAGGTTCTCTATGTAATCGACTTTATAAGGGAGATGATGACCGGCAACAAGTCGTCAACACTGAGGGAGATGTATTACATTTCCGAGGGCTGGAAGCTTGCGAAGTTCCAGACGCAGGATGAATCCAACCTTCTTGCAGAGGACCTTGAGGTCCTTACGACCCTGCTCAGGGAGGACATGAGGCTCAGGCCGGAGGAGAACGGCGCAAGCATACTCGGAAACATCACACTGGAAGAGAAGACGAGAAAGGGTGAGTTCAAGAGGATTAACTGCAAGGATGATGTGGGAGACAGCGGTTATTCCATACCATACAGTGTAGAGGATGACAAGCTTAGGATAATAGAGGCAGATGCTGACTTTGTACTTGCAATAGAAACGGGGGGAATGTTCGACCGCCTGGTGGAGAACGGCTTTGATGAGGGCAGCAGATGCATCCTAGTGCATCTTAAAGGGCAGCCTGCCAGAAGCACAAGGCGGCTGCTGAAGAAGCTCAACACGCAGATGCACCTTCCAATATACGTCTTCGCAGACGGGGACCCTTGGTCGTTCCGGATTTTTGCCTCCATAGCTTATGGTGCCATAAAGACAGCCCATATATCCGAATATCTGGCAGTCCCAAGTGCTGAATTCATCGGTATCACAGCTTCGGATATCCTCAATTACGATCTCCCAACTGATGCATTGAACGACAAGGACATTGCAGCTCTCAACGCCGAGCTGAAGGACCCGAGGTTCAACACAGATTTCTGGAGGCAGGAGATTGAGACTATGCTCAGGATAAACAAAAAGGCAGAGCAGCAGGCACTTGCGAAGTACGGTCTGGATTACGTCACACAGACCTACCTTCCAGAAAAGCTATCTGAACTGTCGGGATTCAGGGAGTGATAAGATGAAACTTGCGCTGGTACAGATGGAGTCAACTGCTGACAAGAAGAAGAACCTCGAACATTCCCTCGAACTTGCACGTCAAGCGATCAAAGAATCACCACGAGTTATCATCTTTCCAGAATACCAGATGCTCCTTCCGGATTTCTCGGACCCTGATTCTGTAAGGAAGAATGCAGAGCCCCTTGAGGGACCCTTCACCTCAGCGTTCAAGGATCTTGCGAAGAAGAGCAGGACATACCTCATGATAAACATCGTGGAGCAGAACATCTATTCCTTAAAGCCCTTCAACACTTCAGTCCTGATAGATGATATGGGCATAATCGTTGGCAAGTACAGAAAAGCCCATCTCTTTGACGCATACAGCTTCCATGAGGGAAATGCCTTTGAGCCCGGACGGGACAGGCTTCACCCCCTTGAGATTCCGGATGTCTCTTTCGGAACGCAGATATGCTATGATCTCAGATTCCCTGAGCCCTCGCGGGTGCTCAGGCTTATGGGTAGCGGGATTCTGACCTATCAGGCCGGGTGGTTCAGTGGGGAGCGGAAGCTGGACACCTGGAGAACACTTCTCCGC
>JAHXPV010000005.1:54167-101597 GCA_031625175.1 Thermoplasmatales archaeon AK
GATCACAAAGTACTCCAACGATGTGCCTGTCATAAAGCAGAGGCGCCTTGACCTTTATGACGTATCTGGGTTATGAATCTCAATACCTCCCTCATCTCTTGTACGCCTGAAACCCTGAACCTGGCTGCTGTCTCTCCGCCTCCCACCTTTATCGTGACTGCATCCTCATTGCACCTGAATGACTCCTCATCGGTTGTGTCGTCCCCGGCTATAACAGCAGGACGGCCCGACCTCAGTCTTGATATTGCGGTTCCCTTGTTCACGCCCGGAATCCGCATTTCAAATATCTCCTTTCCAGACCACAGCTCAAAGCCGTATTCCTTGGAGATGCCGTTCAGGTAAACCTTCAGCGCATACTTTCGATCTTCACTGATGTTCCAGGTAGAGAAACTCACCGATCCGCCCTTATCCCGTATTTTTATTCCGGGAAATTCACTCAGGATACGATGGCGTTGGCTGTAAATTTCTGAGGATAGCCTTCTGTACTTCGGAAAATCGTTGCAATAGAAGGCACTTCCACCTGCTGGCCTGTATATGGCACCATGGAGGGCGACCACGCTGAACTGTCTGCCAAGGAATCTATCTATATCCTCAAGCGTTCTCCCTGTGACTATGAAGAGTTCCCATGCTTCATCGATCCGAGCCAGCAGTCTTATAAGATCGGGGTCAGCATAGCAATTCTCAGGATCCTCCCTGATTTCAACCAGAGTGCCGTCGTAGTCAAGGAAAATCATTCCGCCACTTTTCAAAGCGCCCTCCACAGCTTTCCTGAGATCGTTTCGCATGCCGTCACCTTATGCTTCTGTCCACTGCCCTTATCCACCAGGCCAGATTATGTTTCTTTACTGTCATTTTCAGCTGCTGCAGCCTTGACCTTATCTCTTCTTCAGGCATCTGGATGGCCTGAAAGAGAGCTTCCGCAACATCCTCGATATCGTTTGGGTTAACTGTTAAAGCACCGCCAAGTTCCCTGGCAGCGCCGGCAAATGACGAGAGGACAAGTACGCCATGATCGGATGCGGCCACGAACTCCTTGGCCACCAGGTTCAGCCCGTCAATCAGCGGAGTTATCAGGGCCACATCAGCCTGGCGATAGTACCTCATAAGGGAAGCATCGGAAATTTTCCTGTAGATGTATATAATTGGCCTCCACCTGAGATCTGAATGCTGTCCGTTCACCCTGCCTATGACCATTTCCAGTTCCCTTTTCATTTCTGCATATTCAGCCACAGTGGTCCTGCTTGGATTCACAACCATCACGTACACGAATCTCCTCCTCAGATCGGGATGTTTTCTCAGCAGCTCCTCAACCGCGTAGACCCTGTTAATCAGCCCCTTAGTGTAATCAAGGCGATCAACAGAAAAAATCATCTTCTGGTTCTCAAATGGCCTCTCAACCATTTCATCGTGTGATTTTCTGGAATAGTAATTCACGTCTATACCCAGCGGTATGGATTTTGTCCTTGGAATCACCTTTTCCCTGAGAATCCCGGTTACGCTTTCCCTGAAGTTTCTCACGTAGTCCTCGGTGTGGAAAGTTATCAGATCGCATGAGTTAAGACTTTCAAGCAGATGTCCCGACTCAGGCAGGATAGAAAAGAACTCCCTTGCAACCCAGGGGATATGCCAGGTGAAGACGATCTTCCCTCTGTATCCCTCCTCCCTCAGAAGTTTTGGAACCATTGAAAGCTGGTAGTCATGTACCCATATCCTGGAGTCACGCCCTGATACTTCCGCTATTTTCTCTGCAAACTTCCTGTTTACCTCATAATAATATCGGAAGCCGGAACGTGTATGCCTGATCCTGTCCCGGAAGTAATGGAACAGGGGCCACAAAGTGCCATTGGAATAGTCGTCATAAAACCCATGGCGTTCTTTCTGGGTCAGGAAGATTCTGACAAGAGCGTATCCATTCAGGTTCTCTTCAGGATATTTGTAGTCCATGCTCCCGTCACCCCAGCAAACCCAAATCCCACCGAAGCTCCTCATAGCTTTTTCCAATGCCACGGCTACCCCTCCCACATTCTTTCTGACCTTTTCAGATCCGCCAAGGAGGTCATGGGAGAGCGGAGACCTGCTGGTAGCTACGACGTAGGCCATTCTTTTCTATTGGCTGATCATATATAAGTTCTATCAGGCATTCCATGAGTTCTAAAGGCAATAGGTTCCGCCTTTGATTCTTTCCTTCAGATCCGCAATGCTCACTGTTGCACCCCGCAGTCATTATTTCCGGATGAGGAGCCTGATCTCTGAAAAGAATTAAATAAATAATTGGAATGAAGGAGCGTGACGGCTTGAGCGCTGGGGTAACACCCGGTCTCATTCCGAACCCGACGGTAAAGCCCAGCACAGGTCGTACGTGTACTGTCTTCCGCGAGGGGACGGGAAATACGACTCGCTGTCACACTTTCTTGTTTTATATGGATTTTCCGAATAGCTAGATTCTACCGCAGGGAGCAAACGATGGCTATATGAAACAAATTACATGTAATTCGAAGCCTATATTGTCTCATCCTCATAGCGGCATGCTGTCTGAAGATGCTCTTATGAAATATTCGGGTTCAAGTTCTATGTGAAATATTTGCGCCTGTCAATAGACATTGAGAAATAAAATGGTTTGTGGGAGTTTCAGGAAGACCGAGGTTCTCCTATCCTCCTGAAGCATAATCCATGTATCTTCTAATAGTCTGACAAGTTTCAGACGAGCCGATTCCTACAGCTAACTTAACTAGACTTTGAGAAAGGGGAAGCACCAGTTGCTTCAACTCAAACAACTTCCTCCTTTGGGTTTGCAGCGGGTACGAATCAGATCTGAATGCAATTGAAAGGTTGTCAGATAACTATGCTGATTCTGTCTAACGTAACAGGAAAAGCTCATCTGGCTTATCCACGGAATTACAGACTGGCCTCATAACCGTGCTACACAGTAACGTGGGAATCAGTAGGTTTGTACCACACATTGAGAGAGTAAATACTTCGGTGCTTGTCAATGTGATCGTGCTTATATATGTTTGTGGAACATAGTACTCCATACTTGAGGCACTTTTGCATGAGATAGGTCGTTGCCTCCATTTCAACGAAGCTTGCCACAGCAGCCGGAACATCAGTTAAGTGGATGAAGCTGATCATTATTAGACCACAAGGAGCGAAGACAATCTATGAGGCCTTATAAAAAGGGTCTGACTAATTTCAACCGATTGTCAGCCTGAGTACAGCATGCACCCAACTTCCATCTTTACTTACCTGTTTACAGTTAATCCCGGTCCAGTCGGTTATATTTGCTGAATTTAACCATCAGTATGATCATTTGCCCTCCAGACAATGAAATGCGCCGTTGAAACTCCCAAATATCTTCACTATACCTTGTTTATATTTTCTTAACCGGGCACTTTGCTAATATTTTAACAAAATTTCTTTTTCCTAATTGGTTTCTGTAAAATGAATTTCAATTTTTTTCTGATTATGGAGACAAAATTTGCTGCTTACCGTTAGTCTGGCGATAATCCTAAAGAAGCAGGTGAAACCCTTACGCGACATATATGGTCCTTTAATTCTTTACTACATTAACAGACCAATGCATCAATTTTGTAGATTGGCGGTTTTCATACAGCAGCATTATAAGAATCATGGGTGGTTTCCATATCGGAACGGAAAAGTTAATTACTTACCTGACATATGATTCATGTGTCAACTAACAACAACGCCGGATCAGCTCTGGCTGACTTGACAGCGAGAATAGACAGATTGACGGTAAGGCCCTATCCAAGAATGTGGATGGTTATTCTGGGCATAGGTTACTTCTTCGCATTTTATGATATTTTGAGTCTTAGTTACACTTTTGTTTCACCAATGGTGGTTCAACTACATATGACAGAAGTACTGCTTAGCCTTAGTGCATCGCTAACGCTGTTTGGCTACATAGTTGGTACATATGTCGTGTCTACAATCAGTGACTATCTGGGCCGGCGGCTTGGTTTGATCACAAACGCTCTTTTTGTGGCAATTGGCACGTTGATAAGTGCGGCATCGTACAACGCGGCGGAACTTCTTGTAGGCAGATTCATCACAGGAATGGGTATAGGCGCGGAAATCTCAATAATGAACACCTACATGTCTGAAATCACTCCCGCTCCAATAAGAGGACGTATGACCCAGTGGGCCTACGTCTCTGGAGCACTGGGTTTTGCACTAACACCATTTATTGCGCTCGTTCTCATTCCGGTAAACACAGATGGCTGGAGGTATCTGTTTGCAATCCCAGCTATAATAGCCGTAGCCATAGTATTTGTAAGATTCAGTATGCCGGAAACGCCGCGCTGGCTTCTGATGAAGGGCAGGGAGGACGAGGCTCAAGAAGTTGTAAAGGAAATGGAATTGTTTGCAGAGAGAAAAATTGGCAAACTGCCAGAGATACCCAAGTATATGCCGGAAATGCCATTGGATCATTTTCCAACACGTGAGATACTGTCTAGGAAATACGGTGCCAGGCTAGCCGTTGTGGCTACTTTCTGGTTTTTGGATTATACTCTTGCTTATGGTTTTCTGGGGTTTGCCCCCCTTATTTTCGTTACCTCAGGATTCCTCTTTACGTCCGCAGTCTGGTATATAGGGCTTGGAAGCTTTGGATACATCATTGGGGCGGTTTCAATGGCGTTTATAGCTGACAGATGGGAGCGGAAGTTTCTAGTCATCAGCGCTATCATCCCCGCTATAATATCTGTATTTCTATTTGCCTGGGCGCTAATTATCCACTCAGCTGATCTTATAACCGTTGGGGCATTTCTTGCTTCTTTTGCAACAGCTTTTGCTGTTCCCGCATATACCTATACTGCGGAAATTTTTCCGACCAGGGCAAGAGCCACGGGCTTTGCTCTTTCAGACGGCATAGGGCATTTTGGCGGTGCAATTGCTCCATTCATTTTTTCAGCAGTCGTTGTCCTATCGGCAAGCGAAATTGTTGCCACGGGATCTAGGTTTTTCATAATTCTGGGAGTAGCTGAGATAGTTGCGGCTCTTGTTCTTACTGCTGGCCCCAGGAGCACAAAATTGAGGCTGGAGTCGCTTTCACCATGATAGCGGCTCTGAATGGAATTGAAATATATTACGAAATATCTGGAAACGGTGAGCCACTTGTCTTGGTTGAAGGCCTGGGATACTCGTCCTGGATGTGGGAGTTTCAGCGCTCACTCTCAAGACATTTGAAGCTGGTTATATATGACAATAGGGGGGTCGGCAAGTCATCAAAGCCTGAGAGTGCATACACAATGAATGATTTTGTAAATGACCTGTTAGGTCTTGTGGACCATATTGGACTTGATTCATTTTTCCTTTTGGGGGCATCAATGGGCGGCATGATTGCGCAGGAGTTCTCACTGAGGCACGCTGAGAGGGTGAAAGGTTTGATACTATCATCGACAAATTTTGGAATCCGCTCGAAGCAGCCCTCGGTTCAAATATTAAAAATTCTTGCAACTAACCCATCAGAAATGTCAATTTATGAAAGGATGTCCCCTGCATTTTCCAAGCAAACCCTTCGGAGCAGAAGGGATCTGGTAGAAAAGGTCATACACCTGAGGCTTGCAAGCAACGAAAGGGTGATGCAGTTGCAACAGATTGGTGCAGTTCTTAATTTTGACTCTTACGATAGGCTTAAAATGCTTAAAATACCAGTTCTTATTCTTACTGGCGAAGATGATTCCGTTGTTTCTCCCGAAAACTCCTCACTAATCCATGGCCTCCTGGCAAGCAGCAGATTGGTAAAATTCAGAAGTGCAGGACATCTTGTCAATATTGAAAGGTCTGATGATTACAACGGCCAGATCTTAACCTTCATAAAGCAGGTCTCCTCTGGGAACTTTATTCCACAAAAGGACGAGGTTGTGATCTGAATGATTGAGGAAATTCTGTCTAAAAGATCCGGCTTGGGGGACAAAACAGCAGTCATTTATGGCCACAAGATGTATTCTTATGGACAACTGGAAAATATTGCACAAAACATGGCAGCCCAGCTGGCGCGTCGCGGAATAAGTCAGGGCAGCACAATTATAGCCTCAGTGGATGATCCTTTAAATTTTGTAGCACTATTTTTTGCCAGCACAAAACTTGGCTCAGTGCTTTTCCCAGTTAATCCTGATATTGAGAAAATGTTATTCGCTGAGATAGTTTCGACTATTAGGCCTGAACTAGTCGTAGACGACTTCCACAGCAGGGGCAATAAATTCCTGGATATCTTTACTGAACAGACAGCAAGGGAATCCACAAATTTAGACTGCAAGGTGGAATACAATACTGAGAGGAAAATCCTTTTGCTTCTTACAGGCGGAACCACAGGAAGACCTAAAGCGGCAGTTTTATCAGAACGCTCAATCATCTGGAACGCCTTCAACACTATACTTTCTTGGGGAGTGACATCAAATGACAGATCACTTGTTTCTCTCCCCCTATACCACACTGGGGGATGGAACGTATTGCTAATCCCCACGTTAATGTCAGGAGGTACTGTCATCTTTTCTTCCCCCAGATTCGATGCAGGTGAAATTCTAAAAATAATTGCAGATAAGCAAATAACAATCTACATGGGTGTTCCGACAATGCTTGAAAAAATCACCCAGTCTGTGGAATTTGGTACTGCAGATTTTTCCGGAAAGACAATAATTTCGGGTGGTGGCTTGTTCAGGGAGGGGACTGCTAAAAAATTTATCGCCAAAGGCGCCAGAGTATTCCAGGGGTATGGTCTCACTGAAGCTGGTCCAAATAATTTTTATATCTCACCGGAAGCCTTTATGAAGAAACCCGGTTCGGTAGGAAGACCCTGCATTTTCGTTGAGACAAAGATTGCCGGTGACGGGGAACTTCTAATCAGAGGGCCACATACATTCAGCGGATACGCATTTGGGGCCGATGAAGATCCCTTTGATGATGAAGGTTTTCTGAAGACTGGGGATATTTTCAGGAAGGATGATGAAGGATACTATTATTTTGTGGGCAGAAAGAAAGGCGTTATAAAGACAGGTGGGGAAAATGTTTTCTCAGCTGAGGTTGAATCTGTGATACTCTCACTTGAATATGTGAAAGACTGCTGTGTGATAGGGATTCCTGACGAACTCTGGGGAGAAGCAGTAGTGGCTTTTGTATCGCTCAGAGTCAATGTTGATGAACATGTGGTGAGGGAACACATTAAGCCTAAACTTGCGCCATTTAAAATTCCTAAGCGATTCATATTCGTAGAAGAAATTCCTAGAACTTCGGTTGGAAAACCTGATAGAGAGAGGTTGGTCAATTTATATGAGCAAGGTATATATTAGAGGTCTCTCAATTTATCTGCCTGATAATTTTGAAACCTCTCAGGATATTTCACGCCGCTCGGGATTGCCGGTGGATGTAGTAGAGGAAAAGCTTGGAATAAAGAGGAAACCAGTTGAAAGCCATCTCAGCCTTTCGGAGATGTCATTGAAGTCAATCCAGGATGTGCTTCAAAGAACTGGACTTGAACCCAAAACAGTCTCCTTCCTTATATGCGCAGGATCTGACTTCAAAGACAGATACATTTGGACCATGGCGCCAAAAATAGCCCACTCTGTAGGCCTGACCAATGCTGTCGCCTTTGATCTCTCTGCCCAGTGTGCTGGCAGTCTTGTGGCCCTTGATGTCGCAAAGTCACTGGTACAGTCTGGAGAGAGCAAAAGAGGCATTATCTCAATATCTACTAAACAGAGTTACATAGTTGATTATAACGACAAGGCAAGTACATTTATGTATGACTTTTCAGACAGCTCTGCAGCCATAGTGTTAGACTCATCTCAAGGTACGTTTGAAGTTCTGGGGAGCTCTTTTATCACTGACGGCAGCTTTAGTGATATTGTCTACTCGCCATTCGGTGAGTCATTTATGTCAGACAGGAGCCAATGGTCCTTCAAGCTGATGGTAAATGATACATGGGGCTGGCGAGAAAGAATGGGACAATCATCGAAGAGAAATTTCATCCACGTGATTGAAGATTCACTGAGGAAAAGTGGCCTGCGATCAGATGATATCTCCTATCTGGCATTCCTGCACACCAAGAAGTCCTTCCACAGTGAAATTCTGGCTGAACTAGGCTTGGATGCCCGGCGTAGCATATACCTCGATAATTATGGTCATTCGCAAGGCGTAGATCCCTTTTTGTCTCTGTCCCTCGCACTAGAGGCACAAACCGTGAACAGCGGCGACGTAGTGGTTTTGGCATCTGCGGGAACAGGATGGACGTGGGGTGCATCTGTTTTAAAAGCTGTTTAATAATACCCAACCATATTCTGACATCATGAAGAGCTATCCGAAGTCCCAAAAAGGGAAGGGCAAACTTCAGCAGCTCATTAACAGCTCAATAAAGATAATTGGAACCAAGGGTTTTAGCGACGCTAGCGTTGGCGACATAACAAGGGATGCTGGTGTTTCATACGGATTGTTCTATCTCTATTTCAAGAATAAGGACGACCTTCTTGATGAGCTCATTAGGAAATATAACCATGATCTTAGGTATTTCCTGAAAAATTCAACTAAAGACTATTCTAAAAGAATTGAGATGGAAAAGGCAGGATTCAGAGCGTTTTTCAAATGGGTGCATGAAAACATCGTCTTTTTCAATATTCTCTTGGAAGCCCAGATACACAGGCCCGAAATATTCAAGTGGCATTACACCACGCTTGCAGAGAGATATAGTGCCGGTCTCAGAAAGGCAATAGAATCTGGGGAAATAAAGAAGTCCGATCCGGAGGTTATGGCCTATATGCTAATGGGAATCGCTGATTTTCTTGCAAGAAGATTTATTCAGTGGCCAAAACAGAGCCTCGAGGCAAATGTTCTCCATGAGGTTGACAAAATGATAGAAAGGCTTCTTGGCGGTGAAACCACTCAAATGTGACAAATTGTTTTCTCCACTACTATATGGAAATACAGTTATTCCTGAAGGAGAAGATTTCATTCGTTTGCCAGCGGCAGATTTGCTAAATAGAAAATATTTAGGTATTACTCCGGTTTCTAGAAGAAAAATCCTCCATTGACATTTATTATCTCTCCGTTTATATATTGCGCTCTTTCTGAGAGGAGGAAAGAGACTAGGGAAGCAATTTCGTCGGGTCTGCCCAGCCTTCCTGAGGGTATCCGCTTCAACATATTTGCCATTACCTGTTCAGGTATAGCTTTCACCATTTCTGTTTCAATCAATCCTGGGCTTATTGCGTTCACTGTAATTCCATATCTGGCCAGCTCCTTTGCCAAAGTCAAGGTAAGTCCCACAAGCCCTGCTTTTGAAGCCGCGTAGTTTGCCTGACCTATGTTTCCATATCTACTAATTGAGGAAATGTTCACAATGCGCCCGAATCCCCGCCTTATCATGCCATCAATGACCATTTTGGTGCAGTGGTAGGCCCCATAGAGGTTCACCTTTATAACTATATCCCACTGATCGAAGGTCATTTTACGGAAAGTTGTATCTCTGGTTATTCCTGCGTTGTTTATCAGTATGTCAATATCAATATCACTCTTGAAAATGTTCTCAAAGAATTTGGAAACGGAACCAGCATCAGCCACATCGACCGTGTAGCCCAAAACATCACCAGAGGTTTCCTTTCTTAATTCATTTGCAACCTCAGAGACTTCAGCCCTCAGGTCACCCAGTATTATCCTGTAGCCCTCTTCTGCCAACTGTCTCCCTATTGCGGTACCTATGCCTCCTGCGCCCCCAGTAATGACCACAGTCTTTGGACCTGACATGCATGTCAAGTGTCAGTGCGGTTATAAGTTTTCGTTTCCGACACGAAAAAGGTCTTGATTGGTAATCATGAACAGTCAGGCTTTAACACAAATATCAATTTCAAATATACGCTCTACATGAACTTTTCAGGTCTGAATTTGAAATCGTCATATAGCTCTTCTGCCTTTGGCCTGAGCTCACGCAGCTTTGCTAGGAACAAATTGATTGTGTCTGCAGCAATAGACTTCATCTCTCCGCTCAGAATCGCTCCAGACCGGTAACTGTCATAAACCTTCTTGACCTTATCAATGTCCGGCTCAAGAAGCCTGTAGGCATTGAAGGCGAAATCCACATCGGGGTTCGCACCATACTTCCTCTGTTCCTCAGCGGTGTCCCTGCCACCCGAAAAAGCATATTTCATGAGCTTTTTCCTCACGGTGGACGGGGTATCGTCAAGGAATATTCCGCTATTGGGATCTGAGGACGACATTTTTCCCGAACCTTTGAGGGCAGGCATGAACTTGGATATGATTGATGAAGGCTTTGGCATACCTATCCTTGGAAGAACATCCCTAGAGACCTTAAAATGCGGATCCTGATCAATTGCATAGGGGATAAGGCAACGCCATGTTTCGCCGGTAATCTCACTCAATATGAACGCAGGGACAGACTGTATGCAGGTGAAGAAATATTTTCCAACGTTATCGCTTTCTTGGAAGCCGAATACGGCCTTGCTAAGTGTGACATTGACGAATCTGGCAATCTTTATGGCCGAGTTGTATAATAGCCCGGCGTTCTCCGTATCGATTAGTATATGGGTCTTCTTCGGATCAAATCCAAGGCTCAGAATATCAAGAACATTTTCCCTCGTGTATCTGGCAACATCCTTCATATCAATGTCCCTGAAGACAAATTTCTCATCGTCCGTTATCTGGATTATAAGGTGTGCATTCATCCTTTCCTGCAGCCACTTGGTAAAAAGGAACGGCAGAATGTGTCCCAGGTGCATCCTTCCAGATGGGCCCCTTCCAGTATAAAGATAAACCCTTCTACCGCTCTGGAAATCATCAAGAGCCACATCCATGTCCCTGTGAGCATAGAAAGTTCCATTTATCAGGTAAGGATGAAGGCCGCCCAGGACGGATCTTACCCTCTCAATCATCTGGCTGTCTATAAGTTTTGCCCCGAAATCCTGGGCGATCCTCTGGTACTGCGTTTCTGTCAGGTCACCTGAGACAGACCACGGCGTCACGCTGGCTTTTTCAGGCACCATTCCGCATTGGCTGCTCTTATAAAAATAAGATGGGTTTTTAAATGTTCACGGTGCTGAGGTTCTTCTGACTCTTCATGAAGAGGTCTCTTTCCATGAACTTCCTGAGATTCCCAAGCTCAGAAGGCTTGAATATGCCATACTCAGTTATGAAGGCAGTCACATATGATGCCGGTGTAACATCAAAGGCAGGATTAAGTGCCTGGCTTTTCTCAGGCGCCAACCTTGTGCCGTTAACCACAAGCACTTCTTCCTGACTTCTCTCCTCTATCGGGATATCCTTTCCGGAGGCAAGGGAAAAGTCAAACGTGCTTCCAGGGGCAGCGACGTAGAAAGGTACGTTATTGACTTTAGCAAGTACAGCCTTTTCATAGGTTCCAATCTTGTTGGCGAAATCACCATTCGCGCATATCCTGTCCGCACCGACAATTGCAAGATCAACCTCACCCCTGCTCATGAAATATCCCGCCGCATTGTCGGCTATCACGGCATGATCTATGCCCTCCTCAGCAAGTTCCCATGCGGTGAGCTTTGCACCCTGGAGTCTTGGTCTTGTTTCGTCAACATAGACGAAGATCTTCTTTCCGCCGCTGTTTGCCATTCGAAGGGGGGCCAGAGCAGTGCCCCAGTCAACAACTGCCAGGGCTCCAGCATTGCAGTGTGTGAGGATCCTGTCACCGTTCTTGATGAGCTCATTACCGTACTCCCCGATCTTCCTGCATCTACCGCTTATCTCATTGGAGTATCTGTTCGCAGCGCCAAGATCAAAATTATTAGCCTTCATGTACTCGATAGCCTTGAATAGGTCATAGGCGGTGGGCCTAGTGTTTCTTATTTTCTCGACGGCAGTGTTCATGTCCTCCTTGTTGATCTTTGCAAGAGCAAGTCCATAGGCGGCTGTGACACCAATCGCAGGAGCACCTCTGACTACCATCTCCTTGATCGCAAACGCCACTTCATCTGAAGTTTTTGCATCAAAAATCTCCACCTTCTGAGGAAGTTTCCGCTGATCTATCAGCTTCACGGTGTTGTTCTCGAACCACACTGCTAGCAGGTGGCGAACCTGCCCGTCCACCATTATCTTCATGGCTGTTTATTGTTTCAACACATAAATAATTAGCAGTAACTTCAGCGTGAGGATTTCCTCATGGGCAATGAATCCGGCAATTCAAGGTAGGGCCGGAACTCTTCGATGACCTCCCCATTATTCAGTGGCGAGAATGGTGCATTTATGTAACCTCTGGGTGTGTCTTCTCCAAGGATGATTCTTCTGAACAGGAAATTGTGAATCGATGGAGTTTCGTATTTTCTGATCAGCTCAATCACTCTTCCCGTCTTCCTGGAGACCGCCTCAGCCCTGGCATCCATTTCCTTTATGATAGCTGTGTTGGAACAGAAATTGGCAGAGGAGCAGACACCTCCGCTGGCACCCATTCTCAGTGATTCCAGGAGAAGATCATCCTTTCCCTGATAGACCTCAAGACCTTTAACTTTCAGGAATTCAGCGAATCTGCCAAGATCAGCCCCGCTGTCCTTTATGCCGGCTACATTCGGATACCTGTCCTTCAAGTTCTGGGCAATTTCGGGGGTGAGAACGTTGCCCGACAGTGGCGGATTATTGTAGAGGAAGAATCTTGATCCGGTGGTCTTCAATATTTCTTCGTAGAATCTGATGATAGAGCCATTCGTGTACTTGTGGTAGAATGGGGTGATGCTCACAAGGTTTTCATAGCCCAACTTCTCAGCGAAGTTAACCAACTCAATAGTCTCCGGTAGGCTTGATCTAGTGACCCCGGCAAACAGTTCAATATTACCATGGTCCGAGTCAATGCCGATCCTGAGAATTTCCTTATGCTGCTCTAGAGAGAGCGAAGCAAACCCTCCCGTGGATCCACCGAAGAATAGGCCGCTGTAACCGGAGATTTCTGCAAAATCCACTAGGGCCTGGACCGCCTCAGCATCAATAGTTCCGTCCCTGAATGGAGTTATGCAAGGAATTATCACCTTCTTTCTCAAGAATTATCTTCATGTGATTGCAACTTTACTTTAAGACTCTTCTTCGGAGCGGCTGAGTTCAAAATAATATCTTCAAAGAACGTTTATTAACGTCGTTATAATGAAGGGGAGCATTGCTATCATGGGCCCGTAGCTCAGCCAGGTAGAGCATCTGGCTTTTAACCAGGTGGTCGGGGGTCCGAATCCCCCCGGGCCCGCTGTGGGGTGTGAAAGATGGCGAAATTTAACGTGCTCCAGCATGAGCTGGTACCGGAACACCATGTGGTGAAGAAAGAGGATGAAGATAAGGTTTTAAAGGAGATTGGAATAGCTAAAGACCTTCTACCCAAGATAAGCAGGAGTGATCCAGCAATAAAGGCATTGGAAGAGATTCATGGGCCCCTGTCGGACGGAACCATTATCAGAATAGTGAGAAAGAGTCCTACTATGGGTTATTCTGTTTATTATAGGGTAGTGGCAAGCGAGGTTTTCAAATGAAGGAGCTTGTTGAATATTTCTTCAAGAATGCAAGTGTAGTCAGCCACCAGATTGATTCCTACAACAGTTTCGTTGCTACGCTCGGCAACCCCGACAGCATCATGCAGCAGATTGTGGACGAGACCAAGGTCACGGATGAGGACGAGCCCGGTGTAATGATCCTTGATCCGACAAAGACAGGCGGAAGGGAGATAAAGGTCTATTTTGGAAGGGTAAGGGAGAAGGGAAGGTACATCGGTGAGCCCACCATTTGGGTCGATAAGCCCGAGATCAAAGAAGCTTCTGGTGCCTCAAACCAGATAACACCAAATGAGGCGAGGCTCAGGGACCTGAACTACATGGCCCCCATAACTCTTAGGGTTAGGGTAGTTGAAGATGGCGTTGAGAGGGAGCCCGAAGCCATCAAGATTGGCGATATGCCTGTAATGGTGCGTTCCAAGGTATGCACCCTTTACGGAAGCAATCTAGATCAGTACATAGAGAAGAACAATGGCCCTGTGAATGCCAGCAGACGGGCTAAGCTCCAGTACGTTGGTGAGGACCCGGATGATTCCGGTGGTTACTTTATAATAGGAGGATCAGAAAGAGTAATCGTTTCCTTAGAAGATCTGGCCCCCAACAAGATTCTGGTTGAATTTGAAGAGAAGTACGACTCCAAGGTGGAGGTTGCCAAGGTGTTCTCCCAGAAGTCCGGCTTCAGGGCACTCACATCAATGGAGAAATCAAACGACGGAATAATAAATGTGTCAATTCCCAGTGTTGCCGGTTCCATTCCTCTGGTTATCCTGATGAGGGCCCTGGGGCTTGAGAGGGATGTCGACATCCACGATTCTATCGCCTCTGCTCCTCAGATGGAGCCTATCATTTATGCAAACCTTG
This sequence comes from Thermoplasmatales archaeon AK, assembly GCA_031625175.1. GTDB lineage: Archaea > Thermoplasmatota > Thermoplasmata > Thermoplasmatales > Thermoplasmataceae > UBA447. Next base: position 68,540 of record JAHXPV010000005.1, read on the forward strand.
AGGAGGCAAAGAGCCCGAAGGCCCTGCCTCCCAATGGAGTGAACACAACAGAAGATGCGATAGCGTACCTGGAGAAGAGGTTCGCAGCAGGTCAGGCAAAAGAATTCAGGGAGAAGAAGGTTTCCCAGATGCTTGACAGATCTCTGCTTCCACACCTCGGCGACAGGCCTGAAGACAGAATAAAGAAGGGTATTTACTTGGGAAGAATGGCAAGAAGTCTTCTTGAACTGCATCTTGGCCTGAGAAAGGAGGATGACAAGGACCACCTTGCAAATAAGAGGGTAAAGGAGGCCGGCGATCTGTTGGACGAACTCTTCAGGAATGCTTTCCAGTCTGTAATGAAGGATCTTAAATATCAGCTCGAGAGGACCTACAACAGAAAGAAGGGAGTTAGGCTCAAGCCCGCTGTTCGCCAGGATCTTCTGACACAGAAGATCCTTCATGCCATGGCCACAGGCAACTGGATAGGAGGCAGAACAGGGGTATCCCAGCTCCTTGACAGGGTTTCCAATGTAAGTACCCTCAGCCATCTGAGAAGGATAATATCGCCCCTTACTCGATCCCAGCCGCATTTTGAGGCAAGAGACCTTCACCCGACGCAGTGGGGAAGGATATGCCCCAACGAAACACCAGAAGGCCAGAACTGCGGGCTGGTAAAAAATGCAGCACTTATCATTAACGTCACTGAGGGCATTGATCCGCTTGTCGTTCTTGAAACGCTTCGCGGCTTCAACCTACAGGAAGTTCAGGGCGAGAACCCCAGTATGGGAAGGGTCTACCTGAATGGCGACCTTATAGGATACCACGAGGAGCCGGAGGTTCTCACGAGGCAGATCCGCGAGGAGAGAAGAAGGGGAAAATTATCCAATGAGGTCAACGTCAGATACGATCCCGAGACCCGTGAGGTCATAATCAACTGTGACAGAGGCAGGATCAGGCGTCCGCTTCTGGTCGTCAAAAACGGTAACACCGTGATAAACAGCGAGATGCTGAGAAAGCTCCAGTCGGGGGAGATGAACGCAGATGACCTTGTGAAGAAGGGTGCACTTGAGTACATAGATGCGGAGGAAGAGGAGAACCTCTACATTGCTGTTTACGCATTCGACTTTCCGGAGAAATGCCCCAGCTGCGGCTCATACCTCTACAGGAGCAAGATCACCTGGGTCAACCCTGGGAGCAATGAGGGACCAGATGCCCCCGTGATACTGCAGTGTGACATATGCAAGGCTAAGTTCGAGGCACCCAAGATACTCACGGAGGATCACACCCATCTCGAAATCGATCCCGCTCTTATCCTGGGTGTGGTTGCGTCTGTAACACCCTACCCAGAGCACAACTCCTCCCCGAGGATCACAATGGCGGCAGCAATGACCAAGCAGTCTATTGGTCTTTCATCGACAAACTTCAGAATCAGGACCGACACAAGGGGGCACATGCTGCATTATCCGCAGATTCCTCTAGTCAAGACAAGAATAATGGACTTCATTAAGTACGAAAAAAGGCCGGCAGGGCAGAACTTTGTAGTGGCTATAATGTCATATCAGGGATACAACATCCAGGATGCGCTTGTATTCAACAAGGCAGCAGTGGAGAGAGGGCTCGGCAGGAGCACATTCTTCAGGACCTACAGCGCTGAGGAGCGCAGGTATCCCGGAGGTCAGGAGGACCGTTTCGAGATACCCACTCATGATGTGCTCGGGGCAAGGGCAGAGGAATTCTACAGGAATCTGGACGAAAATGGCATCATATTCCCCGAATCATACGTGGAGGGATCGGATGTGCTGGTGGGCAAGACATCCCCGCCGAGGTTCCTGGAGGAAGGAGGGGACAAGCTTGGACCTCAGCGCCGCAGGGAATCTTCAATAACTATGAGACCCAACGAGAAGGGGCTTGTGGATAATGTCATTCTGACGGTGTCTGAGAGCAACAGCAAGGTTGTCAAGATCCGCGTCCGGAGCGAGAGGATACCTGAACTCGGAGACAAATTCGCATCCAGGCATGGGCAAAAGGGCGTCATCGGTGCAGTGGTCCCGCAGGAGGACATGCCTTTCACAGAGGACGGAATCATACCTGATCTGATAATCAACCCCCATGCGATTCCATCGAGAATGACTGTCGGGCACATCCTCGAGATGATCGGCGGCAAGGTTGCATCCATGAAAGGTGAGATCGTTGACGGCACGATCTTCAGTGGAGAGCCTGAAAAGAGCCTAAGGGAAGGTCTGCTCAAGTACGGGTTCAGGCACACATCCAATGAGGTCATGTACGATGGCATAACGGGCAGGAAGTTCGAGGCAGACATTTTCACTGGTGTGATATATTATCAGAAGCTCCACCACATGGTTGCAGGGAAGTTCCATGCAAGGTCCAGAGGACCCGTGCAGATACTGACAAGGCAGCCGACAGAGGGAAGGTCAAGGCAGGGAGGTCTCAGGTTCGGAGAGATGGAGCGCGATACCCTTATCGCTCACGGCGCAGCTATGGTAATAAAGGACAGGCTTCTTGATCAGTCCGATGGCACCATACTCTATGTGTGCGGGAATCCTACCTGCGGTCACATCGCCATACTGGACAGGAAACGGGGCCTACCGAGATGCCCTGTCTGCGGCAACACAGGAAACATCCATCCTGTGGAGACCAGCTACGCATTCAAGCTGATGAGGGATGAACTCGCCTCGATGGGTGTAATTATGAGATTGGTACTGGGTGATCTGAAATGACGGTTGGAATATCGAAGAGGATTTCCAGAATACAGTTTGCGCTTCTTTCCCCTGACGAGATCAGGAAGATGTCACAGGTGAAGGTGATCACCGCTGACACCTATGACGATGACGGATATCCCATTGAAAGAGGTCTTATGGACCTGCATATGGGAGTCATTGAACCAGGGCTAAAATGCGCAACCTGCGGCGGAAAGGTGGATGAGTGCCCGGGACATTTCGGGCATATAGAACTGGCAATGCCCGTTGTCCATGTTGGTTTCATAAAGGAGATTAAGACCATCCTGGATTCGATCTGCAGGTCTTGCGGCAGGATTAAGCTGACAGAGGATGAGATAAGATCATACAGGCCAAAGCTTGAACAGCTCAACTTGTCCAATTCGGATCCGGAGGTTATTGCGCTCCTGTCCAAGAGATACACGGATGAAGCGTCGGGAAGATCGGTCTGCCCGCATTGCGGGGCACAGCAGAGCAAACTAATCCTGGACAAGCCTACGACCTTCAGGGAGGAGGGCATTAAAGTTACCCCCAAGGAAATAAGGGAAAGGCTCGAGCGCGTGCCTGATGATGACCTGATATTCTTCGGCCTGAACAAGGAGGTTGCAAGACCGGAGTGGATGGTTCTTACTGTTCTTCCGGTTCCGCCAATCAACCTTCGCCCATCCATAACACTGGAGACAGGGGAGCGGAGCGAGGATGACCTGACCCACAAGCTCGTCGACATAATCAGGATCAGCCAGAGGCTGCGGGAGAGCAGAGACAATGGTTCTCCACAGCTCATAATTGAGGATCTGTGGGACCTGCTGCAGTTCCATGTGACGACATATTTCGACAACCAGACTGCCGGTATACCTCCAGCAAGGCACAGATCCGGAAGGGCCCTTAAGACTCTTGTTCAGAGGCTCAAGGGAAAGGAGGGCCGGTTCAGATCAAATCTTTCCGGAAAGCGTGTCAACTTCTCCGCAAGAACTGTGATTTCGCCAGAACCGTTTCTCTCTGTTAATGAAGTGGGTGTCCCCGAAAAGGCTGCGAGGGAGCTGACAGTGCCTATTTCAGTCACCACATTCAATATTGAACAGGTTAGGGAAATGGTGGCCAGGGGACCTGAAGCCAGAGACAGCCTCGGCAGGTATGTGGCTGGGGTAAACTATATAATCCGGCCTGACGGCAGAAGGATAAAGGTGACTCCACAGAATGCGGAGGAGAACAGCAAGAGAATAGAGCCCGGATGGACCGTTGAACGCCAGCTGGCTGAGGGCGACATCGTCCTGTTCAACAGGCAGCCATCTCTGCACAGGATGTCAATGATGGGGCACACTGTGCGCATTCTCCAGGGACAGACGTTCAGGTTCAATCTGGCTGTTTGCACGCCTTACAATGCTGATTTTGACGGTGATGAAATGAACCTGCACATTCTCCAGAAGGAGGAGGCAAGGGCAGAGGCCCGGATAATTATGAAGGTGCAGGAGCAGATAATGTCGCCGAGGTTCGGGGGGCCAATCATCGGCGGGATCCATGACCACATAACGGCAATGTTCCTCCTTACCCATGGGAATCCCAGATTCACACAGGCAGACACAATACACATGCTTTCATATCTGGACATCGACGAGCTTCCCAAGCCTGAGATCGCTGACGGAAAGGTGTATTTCAGGGGACGGGACATATTCTCCCTGATCCTTCCCAAGGGCCTGAACCTGAAGTTCCCAAGCAAGCTGTGCTCCTCGGCGAAGGAGGTCTGCGAGTATGAGCAGGAACCTGAGGACAGGAATGTTGTGATCATTGACGGTAAGATGGTGCATGGCACAATAGACGAGGCTGCTGTTGGTTCTTTCTCAGGGGAGATAATAGACAAAATTTTCAGAAAATACGGTCCAGAGGAGACGGCCAGGTTTATAGACAGGATGACCAGGCTTGGGGTAGGCTTCCTTTCATTGAGAGGCTTCACAACTGGAATAGAGGACTACGATATTCCCGAAAGTGCCATTGCAAGAATAGAGGAAGTTGCGGAGGACGCAATAAAGAGGACCGAGAAGCTCATTGACACATACAAGAAAGGTTTGCTCCAGCCACAGCCAGGAAGGTCTGTTGAGGACACCCTAGAGATTGAGATCCTTTCCACTACAGGACAGGCCAGGGATGAATCTGGGAAGATCGCATCCGCATACCTTGGTCTCAACAACCCCTCAGTCATAATGGCCAGATCAGGCGCAAGGGCCAAGATGCTGAACATCTCCGAGGTTGCCGGTATGGTGGGGCAGCAGTCAGTCAGGGGAGGAAGACTAAACAGGGGATATTACAACAGAACGCTACCTCACTTCAAAGCTGGAGATATTGGGGCCGCTGCAAGGGGTTTTGTGAAGTCCTCATACAAGGCAGGACTTAACCCAATTGAGTATTTCATGCACAGCATAGGAGGTAGGGAGGGCCTCGTTGATATTGCGGTCAGAACTTCCAGAAGCGGTTATATGCAGAGGAGACTGATCAATGCCTTTGAGGATCTGAAGGTTGATGAGAACCTGAAGGTCCAAGATACTGTAGGGGCTGTGATACAATTCCGATACGGGGAGGACGGCGTCGATCCCACGAGGAGCGACCGTGGCAAAACCATTGACGTTGATTACCACGCCTTTGACATAGAGCAGGAGGTCGAGCAGTGATGTCGTTCCTTATCTTCAAGGATACAAAGAAGAACATAGACGCAATAAAGCAAAAGGCCCCAGTGGAATATGCCGTAGAGGCGGATCTCAAGGGTGAGGTTCCAGATGCGGCATACGTAACTTTTGACAAGAAGGAATTCAGGTACAAGCTCCTGCTTAATGGAGTGAAGAAATACGCTCCTTCCGATGGAATCCTGACAAAGAGGAAGCAGGGGCTGAAGAGCATCCTCAGCATCATGAGTGTGGAGGAGGTTGAGCCTGTCACACTAGGGCAGTTCAGGAAATCAAACAAGAGGATCAAGGAGTTCAAGGACTTTGAAATCGTGGACCTGGTCTCCGTAAAGATGGAGGAGAAGCAGACCTACGAAACCGGAATAAAGAAGGAGATACGAGAAATTCTTGAAAGATTCAGTTCAAAGGGGGTCACAATACCCGTATCCGTTGCTGAAAGACTTCACTACTACCAGGAAAAAATGTCCAAGGAACAGTACAGGAAGCTGGAGGCAAGGGTGATATCCGACATATCCCAGAAGACGATCGATCCCCATGAGGCGGTCGGAATCATTGCTGCCCAAAGCATAGGTGAGCCAGGAACTCAGATGACCATGAGAACCTTCCACTTCGCGGGTGTGAGGGAGATGAACGTTACCCTTGGGCTTCCGAGGCTTATAGAGATTGTGGATGCAAGGCGTACACCCAGCACTCCATCAATGACCATCTATCTCAAGCCTGAGCTGGAGAAGTCGGAGGAGGCTGTACTAAGCGCAGTGAAGGAGCTTGAGAACACCAATGTTATCGATGTGGCAGATGTTGTCACAGACATAACCGAAATGACAATCGCAATAGAGCCCGCCTAGTGACACTTGAAGACCTCAGGGGAGCCATTGAGAGGATGAAAGGGGTCACTATTCTCAGTGAGCCAGACGCAAAGAAGATAATTCTGAAACCCCAGCAGGATTCCTACAAGAGGCTGTACCAGCTGCAGGAACAGGTCAAGGTCCTCACCATCAAGGGCATACCGGGAATCAAGAGGGCAATTGCAAGGGTGGAGCAGGACTCAGGGAATTGGGTCATATACACACAAGGATCTAACCTGAAGGATGTCCTGGAGATGGATCAGGTTGACCCAACGAGAACATATACAAATGACATCATTGAGATTGCCAACATACTCGGCATAGAGGCAGCCAGAAACGCGATATTTAACGAATCACTCAGGACGCTGAGCGAACAGGGTCTCGAGGTTGACCAGCGCCACCTCATGCTGGTCTCCGATATGATGACATTCAGTGGTTCAGTTCGTGCAGTGGGAAGGCAGGGAATATCCGGAAGGAAAAGCAGCGTTCTTGCAAGGGCGGCATTCGAGATAACAACAAAGCATCTCCTCAGAGCCGGCCTGCTTGGCGAAGTCGATCCACTCACAGGGGTTGCGGAAAATATTATAGTGGGCCAGCCTATCACTTTAGGGACCGGGGCAATAAACCTGGTCTACAAGACCTCAAAGAAATAAACCGGACTGTCTCAGATGAAGGAAGTTACAATCGACAACAAGATAATGGGATACATTGCCCTGTTCGAGAAGATAGGGCATGTGGATCTGAAGGAATGCATTGAGAACGAGGACATGGTTCTGTTCGTTGTTGGGGAGCACAGGCTTTCTGAGCTGTTCAAGAGGAACCAGAATATCATTGCCCAGCTCCGAGAAAAGGTCAACAAGCACATACTTGTCGCAGAATACTCCAGGGATCTGCTGACATACGTGAGAAACCTGTTTTTCAGGTTCGGAGTGCGGGAGATCATCATAACATGGAAGGAGGGGCAGACCGACATTCTGGTTGCCGTGGATCAGAATGAGGTCGGAAAGGCCATTGGAAAAGAGGGAAGAAACATCAAGCTTTTCAGGGAGGCCATTTCAAGGGCATTCAACATCAGATCCGTAAACATAAAGCAGTGAAACTCAGCTTCCGAATGTGCTTGATAACCACAGCAACCTTTTACTCCGGACAGAAGCCGATTCTATGCACTTTGTGTGACAGGTTCCAGTGTCCTCCACATAATGCTGGACCAGGAGTGACCTAACCTTGGCAGCAGAAATCTGTAGAAGCGTACCAGACTATCGAATCGTCCATTATGATTATGAATTAGGAACAGAAGAATGATCATATTAAGGCGATGATGTACAAATATTCCATATTCGACGTATATTCCTAAAGGGCACAAAAACGTTTAAATATGTTTTATGAGTAAAACATCCTAATGGAAGGACAAATAGCAGCTGAAACTGTCAAGTCCGACAAGAAATTGCGGAAAGAGCTGGGCACAATAGATCTCCTTTTCCTGAGCCTTGGAGGAATCATAGGTTCGGGTTGGCTGTTTGCAGCGTCTGGTGCCGCCGTGCTGGCCGGGCCGTCTGCAATCATTTCATGGCTCATAGGGGGAATCATTATACTGCTCATTGCTCTTGTTTATGCGGAGATAGGGAGCATGCTTCCCAGATCGGGAGGCATAGTCAGGTACGCAGGCTATTCCCATGGTGGCCTTGCAGGATATATGTTCGCCTGGGCATATTTCCTTTCAGCAGTGTCTGTTCCTGCAGTAGAGGCTGAGGCAGTGATCACATATGCTGGAACTTACATAAACTCTGCCGTGCCAATACTTGCACTGACAACATCGTCAGCCGTTTTGACACCTGTAGGGATATTCTTCGCTGCACTCCTGACCCTGCTGTTCTTTTTCCTGAACTACGCAGGCATAAGGGTGATGGGAAAAACCAACACTGGCATAACATGGTGGAAGCTCATTATACCTGTTGCTACAGTCTTAGTTTTGATCGCTGTCAGGTTCAATGCTTCCAATCTTTCCGTTGGAGGATTCACGCCATACGGTCTTCCTGCAATGTTCCAGGCAATTGCGCTTTCAGGAATAGTATTCTCATACCTTGGGTTCAGGCAGGGCGTTGACTATGCTGGAGAGGCAAAGAACCCACAGCACTCAGTCCCCATAGCAACAGTTGTGTCGGTTATAATAGGAATGCTACTTTATATTGGGCTTCAGGTTGCCTTCATAGGGTCGATTAACTGGGCTCAGGTTGGACTCCCGCCTGGAGACTGGGCAGGTTTTGCCAGTGCACCGGCAACCTCAGTGGCAGGCCTTATATACGCTGCTCCATTTGCACAGGTCACGAGCTTGGCAGCCATCGCGGTATTGCCTTACCTGCTCTATGCCGATGCCTATGTGTCACCCTCAGGTACTCTGAATGTCTATCTTGGAACCTCACAGAGGACCATATATGGAATGGGTACGAACGGATACCTTCCAACAAGAGTCACAAAGATCAATGAAAAGACCAGGGTTCCTGTAATACCCCTCGTTGCTTCGTTTGTCATAACGCTGATATTCTTTGCTCCATTTCCGAGCTGGTACAAGCTTGTGGGTTTCATTACCAGTTCCACGGTCTTCACTTACATAGTGGGCGGAACAGCCCTCAGGGTATTCAGGCGTCACGCCGGTGAACTGGACAGGCCATTCAAGCTTCCCGGATCCAAGATACTCTCTCCGGCTGCCTTTATCGGCGCCACACTGATAGTTTACTGGTCTGGGTGGCCTCTGGTCGGATATCTTGCCATCGCAGTTTTCCTGGGACTCGTGGTCTACGGAATAATGGTTGGAATGAAGTGGATGCCGAACATCTTCACGAGGAAGAACTTTAACGCTGGGGTCTGGGTGCCGGTGTACATTGTGATTTTGGCTTTCCTCTCACTCCTTGGTGATACAAGCCTGGGAGGACTCGGTGTTGTCCACTTTCCATGGGACTTCCTTGTGGTCGGGGTCACAGCGTTCATCTTCTACCTGTGGTCGGTGTTCGCCGGTTACAGGACCGAGGATATTGATACAATAGTAAACGGCGGGTTGCAGTTTGTGCCCAGTGAGGCCCCCTATCAGGCCGGCGGCGGCAAAAAATAGCCCCAAAATTTTCACTTTTTGTCTTTTTTTCAATATCATTTTGGCAATTCCACAGCAGATTCTGATCAAATGCATCTTTCTGTTGCAATGGGTGCTGATTATTTGCACTCTCCTGCTTAGTGTAAATTTATAATATGCAGAAGCATTGGTAGGAAGCAAATGAATCAGGACGAAGACGAAGGCAATAATTACGAGAATTCCGACAACCCTGAAGACGAACAGACTTCAAGGACAATATTGCCCAACAAGAGGAAGGGTGAAATGTTCGGTGTTGTTGAGAAACTTGCAGGAGCCTCCAGGCTCAGCGTAATGTGCGAGGACGGATTCACACGTACATGCCGGATCCCGGGCAAGATGAAGAAGAGGATGTGGATAAGGGAAGGGGATCTTGTGATAGTGAAGCCATGGCCATTCCAGAATGAGAAGGCCGATGTCGTTTTCAGATACACACAGACTCAGGCTAACTATTTAAGCAGGAATAATATGCTGCCTGAGGTTATCAACATATTCAAATGAATGATTCTGACGTTTCAGCTCTGGAACTGCTTCTCAAGTCTAACGAGTTTCTCCATCATCTCGACATAGACAGGAAGACCGCTGATCTTGTTTTTGACAAGAGGACCATCAAGGCGGTTTACGAAATGATGAAGCAGCAGGGCATCGATTATCTGGATTTCCCGATATCAAGCGGAAAGGAGTCTGTAGTCTTCAAGACCTATGTCAGGGGAAAACCTGCTGTGCTGAAGATCTACAAGATGTCCACCCTGCGCTTCTCCAACATATGGAAATATGTTGAGGGCGATTACAGGTTCGCGAAACAGCGGATTGACCGTTCCACATTTGTTTACCTCTGGGCAAGGAAGGAGTTCGTCAATCTTGAGACGTGTGTAAGGATAAGGGTCCCATCCCCGCGGCCAATAGCATTTCACAAGAATCTCCTCTTGATGTCATACCTTGGCACAAAGACAGCCCCGTCTCCGACACTGAAGGACTACAGGCAGGCATCTCCAGAACTTCTTGAAGCAATCATTGCTTCTGCCGAGAGGCTGTACAAAAAAGGAAAGCTTGTTCATGCGGACCTCAGTGAATATAACATCCTGGTATACCGGAAAATTCCGTACCTGATCGATATGGGGCAGTCTGTGCCTGTGGAGCACCCGGCAGCAGACTTCTTTCTGCAAAGAGACGTGGAGACAATCTGCAGATACTTCAGCAAATGGGGGATAGACGCAGAGAAGGGGGAGGTACTTCATCGGATAAGAGGGGAGACAGAAGAATGACCTTTTTATCTTATGTTTTGATGAGTCATTGGCGGTGAACAATGAGCGAAGACCATCCAAGCTATGGCATAATCAGGATTCCCATCGACAGAGTGGGGGCCCTGATAGGTCGCGGGGGAAAGACAAAGGCCCAGATCGAGAAGTACGCGTCCGTGGAGCTCTTAATTGACTCTGAGACAGGGGAAGTTGAAGTCAGAGGTTCGGACGACCCTATCCGAGCATTGACAACGGTGAGCGTTGTTCAGGCCATAGGAAGGGGCTTCAGCCCTGAAAAGGCAATAGCCCTTTACAATGACAATTACCAGCTTGTAGTGATTAGCCTGCGGGACTATGCAAAACCAGGTTCCAGGCGTATCCAGCAGATCAGGGCCAGAATCATCGGCACAGGAGGCCGCACCAGATCAATTATAGAGGAGCTTACCTCTGTTCACATATCCGTGTACGGGGATACTGTTTCCCTGATAGGTGATTATGTTTCGGTGGAGTATGCGAAAGAGGCAGTGATCAAACTGATATTAGGGAGCAAACAGAGGACAGTCTACACCTATTTGGAGAAGGTGGCCAGAGAGGTCAGGCTGAAGAGGATTGAGGAGACATTCGGCTAACCTTCAGGTAAGAAGGTATCCGCATGATCTTTGGGTTAGCCTTTCCCTAATATTGTCGAAGTTGGCCATGCAAAGGATGATGGCATAACAACTTCATCATCTTCGCTGTATTCCGCAACTGCCAAGTATTTGTAAGTGTGTCACAGGGCATTTCCCCATTGTTGCCATAATTTTAAACAGTCTTTGCAATCACTTCTCATGCCCCATAGGAATAACATCAATCTGAGTGCCCTTGAGAAAAGTGCTGAAAAGGCCAAGGAAAACCACGGTCATCTTGATTCCCTTAAGGAGATTGAAGCCGTATTCAATTTCCAAGGCAGTCCCATGATAACATCACAGGTTTCCACTCCACTCACATCATTCACAATCAATGTGGACGAACCTGAGGTGCTTGGTGGAAGGGGCGTCCAGCCCACTCCACTTACCTATATGCTTGTAGGTCTCGCCTCCTGCTTTGCATCGACAGTGGCGGTCACTGCTGCGGAAAAAGGCATCGATCTTGCAAAGCTGTCAGTTAGGGCAAAGATGTCCTATGATCTGGGCCCAGTCGTGGTTGGTAGCAAATTCCCTATAATACGCGGAATCTCGCTGGATGTAGTTGCAGACAAGGAAATCAGGGAAGTCATCAGAGAGAGTGAACAGGTATGCCCAGCCCTTTACGCAATAAGGAATCCCATTGATGTGAAGATTCAGCAGGTTAAGTCATAGGTTTTGCAGATCATCAACTATCAGGGCAGGATCCTCGATTCCCACTGACAGCCTGAATGTGGCATCATCAATCCCAAGCTGCTTGAACTCTGCAGGCTCCAATGATCTGTGGGACATGGTGACCGGATGGGAGATTATGCTGTTTACATTTCCAAGGGTATTTGCCGGAGTCACCACCTTCAGTCCATCGAAGGAGGGAATTTTTCCGCCCCTGAATATTGGCTTCCTGAACGTAACAACTCCGCCATAGCCTTTCAGTGTCCGCTTTGCAATATCATGATCCGGATGATCCGGTAGCCCTGGATAAGAAACGCCGGAAAATGATCTGTCCAGTGAAAGTCTTCTTGCAATTTCCAGGGCATTCTCGTTGATCCGCTGCATCCTCAGGTCAAGAGTTTTGATACCACGAATGATTAGAAATGCGGTGTTGGGGTCCATGTTGGTACCAAGGGTCCTGCGGAAAGCATCAATCCTCTTAATTATGTCCGAGGAGCCGGATACCGATCCCCCTATCAGATCGTTGTGACCACCAATGAATTTAGACAGTGAATGTATGTCAAGGTCAGATCCTACCTGGAGAGGTGAACCATTTACCGGCGTGACAAAAGTGGAGTCAGTGATGAGAATTCCGCCACCAGAATGGACCTCTTCGGCTATTTTCCCGACATCGTAGACCCTTAGAATCGGATTTGATACTGTTTCAACAAACACCACGGTCCGCTGTCCAACTGCTTCAAGGACGGAGTCAGTTCCAGGGGCGACAATTTTAACGTTCACTCCCCATTTTGAAAGGAACTGCTTTGCGAACCGAGAGGTTCTAGCAAAGGTATCAATTGGAATGACCAGCCTGTCATTGGGGTTGAGGACAGATAACAGTGAAGTGGTTATTGCCCCCATGCCTGACGAAAAGCATACAGTATCCTCTGCATGCTCCAGGACTGTGAGGATTCTCTGCAGTTCCTCCACTGTCGGGTTCCCCTCTCTTCCGTACCTGTACGCTTCCCCCTCAGGCAGCTTGTAGGCACTCGTCTGGTATATTGGAAATGTAAGGCTGTATCTGGGAGGATCGACAGTTTCCCTAATAATATGATGACTGCTCAATCACTGCACCTTCTGCGGGATTGGCAATGGCAAAGCTGACGCTGAGTCCGTACCTTTCAAATACAGATATACAGGCCTTCTTGATGCCTTCTGATGGGACCCCCTTTTCCAGGAATGCAAGGATACTAGGTCCGGCACCGCTTAGGCATGCACCGATGGCTCCATTTTCCTCTATTACCCTCCTGACATCCTCAAAATACGGGTACAGAGGCTTCCTTGATTCCTCCACAATTGCATCGCCTAAACCTGAAGCCAGAAGCTCAGGGTCTCCAGATAAAAGGCCAGGGATAAGGGAAGAAAGTCTTCTCGAATTTGCAACGACATCTGTAATACTTACCTGCCTTGGGACAAGCTCCCTGCATCTTTTTGTCTTGTTCTCAATGTGGAGGTCAGGCATTATCAGCAGAAATGTGAGATTTTCAGCAACCCTGAATGACCTGACCCTCAGAGGGGATATAGAAGTTACGACAGACAGATTGCCAAATATGGAAGCTGCAACATTGTCAGGATGCGGAGTTCCGGAAGACGCCGTTTCACCGTGCATTGCGTATTCCACCATCTCATCCCTGGATAGACCAAGATTGAAAAGGGTATTGACAGCGAGCACGGCTGCTGATGCAGAAGCTCCGCTGCTTCCAAGCCCCCAACCGGCCGGGACCCCCTTTTGAATCTCAATAGTGATTGATCTGTCTATGTCCAATTCTTCAATCATCCTCAGGACGGAAAGGCCGGCTGTGTTTCTCCCCGGTTCATCTGGAACCCCATTTCCTCTTATCACCACCTGTGGGTTCTCTGTCCTACCGCCCGATTTCACAGTGACCTTGTCTGCGAATGCGTCAAGGGCAAGTGCCAGAACATCGTAGCCTGGCCCAAGATTGGCCGATGAACAGAAGGTTACACTTGAAGCTGTTTCCATTAAGTGATGTGAGAGGAATGATTGATAAGATTATTTTTTAATATGAAATTACCTAGAGTCATTATTCAGCTCTTCCAAACCTGTTCAGAGGCGATCCAGCGCTGCCATGTAGTGCATAAAGGCATGATATGGGGACTCATAGGGGCTAAAATAACCATGAACCTCGATATCCTCAGGCCTGCCCAATGCCATGTAATAAAGATGATCCGATGTCTGCAGGTGCCTCCATGCGTCCTTGTACTCAGTGTCCCTTAATGATTTCATTCTTTCAAATGACTCCACCTGCATGGAATTCCCAAGCCATGCGGACAGATCCCTAGGTATGTCAGCCCAAGACGTATAGTTTGGCGATCTTATGATACCTCTGCTTTTGAGGTTCTGTGCAGCCTCCGAAACATTCACCATCTTTACGTTGCGCATCCCAAACTCTATGGGAAGGCGCTTCATGAACTGAAATATGCCTGTCTCGGGCCACTGGTGTTCACCGAATGTCTCATAGTCCATAAAAACGTTCACAACCTCGCCCGGTGATGAGGACACCCATCCGGCGTACTTGTCCGCTGTCAACGGGAAACCCTCCCAGGTCCAGTTTGAGAACCTGAAGGAGATATCATCGCTTAGCCGGTAGTTCCTCATGAGAAGGTTGATCCCCGAAGCCGCCTGAAAAAGGCTGTTGGGAAGGTTTCCGTTCAGGAGGTCATCCCTGCCTTCAGCCAGGATCGTCCTGAACCCCATTTTTTTGACCTGCTCAGAAATTGCATCGCTGTAGATCAGCTCTGTGTTCCTGAAGGCGCTGGGGCTTACTCCGAAGAGTTCCCTGATTTTGCGTCTGAGCATGTTCACCTGGAACTCAAACTCCCCGTAATCCCATATGGATGACAGGCTGTGGTAGTAGGTTTCGCATATGACCTCGCCAAGTCCCGACCTGAAGTATTCCCTAAGAAGATCAATTACCTCAGGTCTGTACATTTCTGCCTGCTCCAGAAACGTCCCTGTGATTGACATGCTGCTGACAAACTCATTTTCCAGCAACAGTCTTGTGGTCGGTATGTAGCACTTGTCCGCTGCCCTCTCGAACACCTTGCGATTGTAATCGTCCCAGAAGAGTTCTCCTGAGTCTGGATCAGTAAATCGAAGAGGTCGTATCCTGACAGGCTGGTGTATCTCGAAATAGAAATTCACGTACCGCATGCTTTTCTGTACACCTCCATAGTTTTGATGGCAGCCTTTTCCCAAGTGAACTGAAAGGCCTCCATTTTCCCCCTTCTCCCCATGGTCTCCCTTATAGACCTGAAGCGCAGTATGGCCGCGGCTTCATTTGCCATCAGGTCAGTGTCCCAGAATTCTGATCGGAAGACATTATGTAGGGCTTCGCCCACACCAGTCGATCTGCTTATTACCGTTGGGGTGCCGCATACCAGAGATTCAAGCACAGTCATTCCGAACGGTTCGGAAACTGCAGGCAGAACAAATACGTCACTTTCAGTATAGTACTCCACGGATTTCTGAAAATCAACGAATCCCAGAAATTTCACACTGTCCTGGATGTTAAGCTGATTTGAGAGGTCCATTATGCTGCTGAGTTGGTCTCCGTCACCAGCAACAACAAAGTGCGTTTCCGGATATTTTTCAAGTATTCTTTTAGCCATCCTAATAAAAAAAGTTGGGCCCTTCTGAGTTGTTACCCTTCCAAAGTAAAGAACCTGACCGGTGCCTCTGTAATCCTTATCCCTGAGCCCGTATATTATGGAATCCACTCCGTTATGTATAGGTGTAATTTTAGTCGGATCGGCCCCATAATCTCTGACTATGCAGGATTTGGTATAATTGGAAACAGCGATCACCTGATCAGCGGCGTAGATCCCGTTCCTCTCTATTTCCATGACACCCCTTTGGGGGTTAAAGTTCCCCGATCTGTCCGTTTCCAGGCTGTGAACCGTAACGACCATAGGTATGTTGTATCTTCTCTTGATTTCCATTCCTGCTCTGAATGTGATCCAGTCGTGGCAATGTATCAGATCTATTCCCGAAGGATCAAACTCCTCAACAAGACGTCTGTTGTACTGTTCCACAGCCTCAGAAAAATCCTCGAAAATCAAGCTGTAGGGAAGTTTTCCTCTCAGCCTTGCCGGGATTCTGACCTTTCTTACGCCAAAATTGTAGGAAGAACCCAGCCCCGGCACATCCGGAACGTACAGTGTCACGTCAACGGCTTCAGCCAGTATCGAAAAGAGATTCAGGGTATGCACCCCCAGACCGCCAGAAAATGCAGGGGGTAGCTCCCAGCCTATGACAGCAACCTTCATCCCAGACTCACCTTTCTCTCCTTTCCCAGTATGTCTTCCCACCAGACTCTCAGAAGCTCCCCGTAGCTCCAGGCCTGCATCATGCATCCCCTTGGGATTGATGGATTGACTGCATCATAAACTTCAGGTATATAGTTAAGCGTAAGGAGCGGTTGTATGATCTCTGCCAGCTTTTCCCTACTTACACCGGCCTTTCTGCAAGCGGACACATAAGGGCCAATTAGCCAGGGCCACACCGTCCCGTTGTGGTATGCAGCATCCCTCTGCTCTCTGTCTCCCCAGTAGTAGGGTTTGAAGTTTGTGTCCAGAGGGCTTAAAGTTCTTAATCCATATGGCGTCAGCAACTCTCTATCAATTCTTCCCCTATAATCGGAAAAATTAGTGGCACAGGGAAATGGAAGGGAAAAACATAGAATGAAATTAGGCCTGAAGGAATAATCATCGGGAGAAGCTACATCAAGAAAATTGCCGTTTCTGATAAACCTGTGCTGAAAATTTTCACTGAACGACAGAATCAGGTCAATGAGACGATCCTTTGGAGACCGACCGACAACTCCTGAAAGGAACCTGTATGTCTGCAGTGCATTGTACCAGAGCGCGTTGACATCAACAGGCAAACCAGTTCTGGGAGTGTACGCAACTCCATTATAGACTGCATCCATCCATGTAAGTGCGCCACGTTTCGTCCTCACAAAGGGGCCATCGGCGCCGAAGAGATCGTTTCCGGAAACATATGAATCCAGAATTGCTTCCACAGCCGGAACGAATTTCGCAACAGCATATCTGTCTCCGGTATACTCATAGTATTTGAATATCGCATAAATGAACCAGAGGCTTGCATCGGCTGCACCATAATCTTGCACGTTCCCCAGATTTTTCGGAAGCAGGCCGTTTCTGGATAAGTCACGGTACTTCGAGAGTATGGCCAGCGCGTGGTCATATTTCCCCGCTGTCAGCAGGATACCGGGCATACTTATCATGGTGTCCCTCGTCCAAGGCCCGAACCAGTGATATCCGGCTATGATGTCGTCCTTGAGCAGCAGAAGTCTCGAGGTTTTCGACGCACAGGCAGCAGGGGAACCATTCACCTGCGGTGCGTTAAAACTATCCTCTATCATTTTTTCCAGTTCGTCAGTCTTCAAAGTTTCATAACCTGTTGAAATGAAGAGATCTGCTACATTCACACCCTTACCAAGGCCGGTGCAGCAGGAATATAGATCCTCTGAGAATGAAATTCCGCGTTTCATTTCCTCCGGATAGTCAAAATTGTAATACCAGATTCCTCTTGGTTCAAGATAGAAATCTCCCCAGAAATAGAAAGTCATTCCTCTGGCAGCGATCTCCAGCCTCCCGTCACTCAAGGTCGTTCTAATGTTGCCGGAGTCACTTCTGATAAGGGAATGGAAATTACGAATGGAAACTAACGGAAATATCCTGATCTCGTCTGGCACAATGCCGGGGAACTCATAACTCACGACCACGAGGTCCTTGTGAGGATGAAAAAGAAACTTCTTCCTTACTGTCAGCCGGCCAAAAGAATAAGTAAAAACTGGATAAGGGAGGAGAGTATAATCGCGAAGATACCGGTATCCGTCAGGGTGAACTGCTCCATTGTAAATGTTAGTGTCGGTGCTGAAGCTTTCACCATTGACAACAAGTTCCTCAAAGACCTTGTTGACCAGAACCCAGGAATCATAGGTTTTAGAATCCCTCACACAGAAAATACCATGATACGATCTTGTGTTGGCAAAAGAAAGGGTGGATGAGGAGTAGCTCCCGTTGTAATTGGTTGTGATCCACTCATGGAGGGCGCTGTCTGGGAGTGCAAAAATTTCTTTCGTGATCAATCATACGATGCACACATAAAAATTTAAGGAAGTTCTGCTATCCAAGTCTGATAATGGTCAGGTTCTCTCCCTTGGGGAACGGCCGGCTGATGGTCAGTTTTGACAGAGATTACAGGCTGGTCGATTTTTACTATTCCAAATCGCAGGCTGAGAATCATTCTGGGGGACATCCATTCTACTTCGGGATTTCAGTGGACGGGAAATTCACATGGGTAAAGGCTGACATGATTAAGAAGCGTGATTACGAAGATCACACCATGGTATCCCTGAGCGTCTTCGATTTCGAGAACGTACGCTTCGAGTGCGAAGACTTCGTTGATGTGTACGAGGATGTCTACTGCAGGAAGGTCACAATAACAAACGAAAGGAATTCACCTTCCGCTGTTGCCCTCTTCTTTCACCAGAATTTCAACATATACGGCAACAACATTGGCGACACCGCACTCTATTATCCTGAGCTAAGTTCCATCCTGCACTACAAGGGGAGACGTTATTTCCTCTGCTCCACATTGGACGAGAAGAGCAACAAAATGGACCAGTTCGCCATTGGAATTAAGGATTTCCTAGGTCTAGAGGGGACCTGGAGGGACGCCGAAGACGGGCAACTCTCCATGAATACAGTGGCAATAGGCTCTGTTGACTCTGTGATCAGGCATACAATCAGGCTGGATCCTCAGAAGACTCAGCAGGTCTTCTATTTCATAATATGCGCAAGGGACCTCGATAGCGTCAGGCAGATTTATCTCAAGACGGACTACCAGAGGCTTGTAAGGATGCAAAACCGGACATTCAATTACTGGAAGTTGTGGTGCAATAAGGAACCGCTTTTCCTGGACGATGAGCTTTCCAATCTTTACAAGAAATCCCTATTTATTGTCAGAAGCCACATGAACAGCCTTGGTGGAATTCTAGCATCAAGCGACAGCGAAATTCTGAGATCTCACAGAGACGGTTATTACTACGTCTGGCCAAGGGACGCAGCCATTTCGGCATACGCTCTAATCCAGGCAAATCACTCGGGCCCTGCAAGAAAATTCTTCGACTTTGCTAGAGATACAGTCTCAGGTGATGGATACTTCTATCACAAATACGGTCCGGATGGCAAGGTGGCAAGCAGCTGGCTGCCCAGGCTCATAAAAGGGAGAAGCATCCTTCCGATACAGGAGGACGAGACCAACCTTGTTCTCTGGGCCCTATACAAGCATTTTGAAAAGATTAACGACATAGAATATATATCGGAGTTTTACGAGCCCATAGTCAGAAAGTGCGCCGATTTCATTCTTGATTTCTCCGAAAACGGGCTTCCTAAAGAGTCATTCGACATATGGGAGGAAAGGTTCGGAATTCACGCCTTCACAGTGACCACAGCTATTGCTGCACTGAGATCAGCTGCCAAGCTCGCTGATACTTTCGGAGACTCTGATTATTCCCAGGAGTATCTTGATGCAGCCGATACATTTGCCGCTAATTTTGAGAAAAAATTCTTCATTTCCGATAAGGGTTATTATGGGAGGGCAATAATTGATGGTGCATTGGATGAAACGGTGGACAGCTCTGTCACTTCGGTTTTCCTGTTCAACGTGAAGGATGCAAATGATGAGCATGTAAGAACAACCATGGATGCAATTCTTTCCAGACTCTGGGTTCCAGGCTCGGGTGGTATCGCAAGATACGAAGGTGACAGATATCACAGGATCAAGGAAGACCCCAAGATACCCGGGAATCCCTGGATCATAACCACCCTGTGGGTTGCAAGATATTTTATCCGTGTGGGAAACTATCAGAGGGCCAGGGAACTGATCGACTGGGTGGCCTCACACAGGCAGGAGAGTGGCATCCTACCAGAACAGGTTGATCCATACACGGGAAACCCTCTGTCTGTTTCTCCTCTCACATGGAGTCATGCGGAGGTCATTATTTCGTTGAGAGAACTTGAAGAAAGAGTTGTTAGTCGTGCAGTACTGAACAAGATGAACAAAGAGCTGGCCAGATAATTTCACCGGGGCGGGAATAATTATGCTAAATTAAATCCGTTCAGTAATTTCTAATCATATCCGCAACCGCACTGGACAGCTTCAACTTCGCTGAAATGCTCCGCTCCGCAGTGTTTGCAGACATACATATCTTCTTCCAATCTTTGCACCTAAGTCAGCTACTGATAACATATATAAAAATATTACGAATCATGACTCCGGCAAACAGCGAACACCCCTGTGATTGCACACCGCAGTCCTTGCAACAGCTTTTGCCGGGTCACATAAGCAAGTACGTTGCATGCACTTGAAGGAGTATTGAGTTTTACTTAATTTTCCCAGCACATTGGCCGGAGGTTGGGAAGAAATCTAGTAGTCCCGATATTGATTTGTTCAATTTGCTAACGGTTAAAAGTTGCCTCTGCTCCCCCATAATAATCTGGCGACCTTACACTGAGTTAAATAGGAATCTGTTTCCAAGAAGGGTGACTCATTAACTTTGGAAAGTAAAGTACCCATAGTTCGGCAATTGACAATATCGAAAGGGGTCTATTAAGTCCCACGCCGATTTTCTGCTTGGCGAAATCTGAAGTTATCAAGGAATCAGTGTTATTTTGGATGTACTCGATTCAGAATGATTGCTACGTCAGCTTCCTTAAGCTTTGATAGTTGTTGCCAGATCGGAATCATCACACTTAAACAGCGCCCATAGAAGTGCGGAGGGCCGGATTCGAACCGGCGGATCCCTTCGGAAACAGATCTTGAGTCTGTCGCCTTTAACCTGGCTCGGCAACCTCCGCGTCCCTGCGGTATTGGAAATCGATTTATCATACTTTCCCATATTGCAGGGTGTCCTTGATCCTTGAGATTTCTATTGTGGATAAGACAGAAATTCTTGACATCGTAGCTGCGTCACTCCGACCGGACAATAACTCAGACATAAAGATCTCTAAAACTGAAGAAGCTCTGAATATCACAGTACGCAATCTGAAAGCATCCTCACTATACAGCATATCAGAAGAGTTGCTAAGATGTTATGAGGTTGCAAAAAAAATTATGGGTTGGGGTGACAGGTTTACTGCTCCACGTTAAGAGCAAGTTTCTCTGTCAGTTCCTTGTATCTGTTCCTTATGGTCACTTCAGTTACTCCAGCAACTTCGGCCACGGCTCTCTGAGTCCTCCTCTCGCCGGTCATCAAAGATGCAATGTATATCGCAGCTGCTGCAACTCCCGTTGGCCCCTTTCCAGATGTGAGATCATTGTCTTCCGCCATTTTTATGATTTCTGTGGCCTTCTTTCTTGCCTCCATCGAAAGCTTAAGCTTGCTGCAGAATCTGTTGACGTAGTCGTCCGGCTTGGATGGCATGATGTTCAGCTTCAGGTACCTGCTCATGATCCTGTATGTCCTGCCTATTTCCTTCTTCTTGACCCTAGTTACTGCTGCAATTTCATCTAGGGTTCTGGGCACATTTGTGAGTCTGCATGCGGCATAGATTGAACCTGCAACAACCCCCTCAATGCTCCTACCCCTTATCATGTTCTGTTTGACCGCCTTTCTGTAAATTACAGCGGCTGTCTCCCTGACATCATTGGGTATGCTGAGATTAGAGGACATCCTCTCCAGCTCCTGCAGTGCCTGCGACAGGTTCCTCTCTGCTGCATTGGATACCTTTATCCTCTTCTGCCACTTCCTTAGCCTGTACAGCTGTGCCCTGTTTCTTGTCGGAATAGACTTGCCGTAAGAGTCCTTATTCTTCCAGGATATATCTGTCGACAGACCCTTATCGTGTATGGTGAAGGTCATAGGTGATCCAGCTCTCGCTCTTGACTCGGTCTGCTCCGCATCAAATGCCCTCCATTCGGGTCCCTGATCAATGTAACTCTCATCAATAACAAGCCCGCAGTTGTTGCAAATCAACTCACCACGTTCGTAATCCCTTACCAGTTGAGATGAACCACATTCCGGGCACTTTTTAATCTCCTCTATATTCGGTCTCTTATCCTTCTGTTTTTCCATCATTTCCACCTCTCCCTTATCTCCAACTTGTCGCTATTCAAAGACCCCTTCAGTGAAACCAGTCCGAATGGACGGCTTACAGGGCCGAAAATCCTGACAAGGGTACCAACTTGATTCCCATTCATATCATAAGCCCTAGATTTAAGCTTCGACAGGCTATCCATCCTGATGACAGCCTGCTTACCATCACAATGCAGGACTTGGGCAATTTTCATTGTTAGTAAATAGTAATCACTTCCGTATATATAAACTATACGCAAATTTATTAATTCATATTATCATGATATTAAAATGTTGGTAGATAAATTCTGTGTACTGTCCTTATACTAGTGAAATGTTGTTCAAGGGTAAGGATGCTAAGATTCTATCCTAAGGCAGTTGCATATTTTAACAGCTGACAATTTTCCTTACCTCGGAGGCTCTTTCCAACCTCCATGCCTAGCTCAACAGATTTTAAGTAATGAAGCTCACTCCAATGCAACACATTGCGATTGGTTTCCTGTTAGCTATATACTTTCTTATATCTCAAAAATAGAGGGGGATAAGTAATCACAAAGAATTTTAAAACATTGAATAATTAGCATTAAGAGTATGTTGCAGCGATCAAATGCCCCAACGTCTATGACCTTATTATCGGTTCCCCCGACTGCACACAATATTTCAACAGGCAAACCATATCATTGAGATGCTCTTGGAGCTATGTGGTAAATTTGAAGGCGGTATACAAGATCATTGCAGTTTTGGTCGTACTTCTCGTCTTCTCAACCTTCTCAGTAGTGAGTCAAGATAGGGAGCCTCCGCCCCTATCCATCTTTCATGGCGAGACACCGTACAATGTGATAATACCATATATGCGCAACAACTCCCAGTATATCGTCAAATCAGGATATCTGAATTTCAGTGGTTACGGAAACCTAGTAAGCTTCGTTTACTACATACAGCCATTTAATGGTGGCAAATACATTCCCAGAAATTATACGGGCCCTTTGTTTTTAGTCACTATAGAAAAAGTAAATCAGAGCCTCAGGTTCCCATTCTCAGAGGTTTCCCTTTCAGGCTGTGTGAGTTTCTATCCGAATATTAACACTGATTATGGTCGGTATGTGACCACATTGAATCTTTTATTGACCGGTCTTAACGATAAAAATATACTCAATGCCTTTGAACGGGGTTCCTTTGTGAACCAGAACATAGAGCCGGGAAACATGACTGTCTGGGTGAACATTACACTGACACCTGTGTACGAGATAGGCCCATACTTCATTCCAGGATCAACAGTGACTCATTCATTTAGATTTGTCATTTACGTATGCGATGGCAATTTACCGCACTGACGATGTATCATTGCAATACTCCTCTGTGAAACCAAATCTGATCTTTCAACAGTTGTTACCGCAAAGCATAAAGGGTTTCTAAATCTGATACGCAAGGCATCTTGGGTTTCATAAAATGTCAGATTAGTTTCAACACCTTTTGAAAGATCGGACACCCTATCCCACTATGTCATGCGAACTATTTCGTCCAGAAATTACGAGAATTACAGTGAAATATTTTTCGCTTCATAATCAAAAAGGTTTAATATAGCAAGTGATGTCCTATTCAATAGGGATTTATAGCAGGTGTCTTCATGTCTCCTGGAATTGATCAAGACATTACAAAAAGATGCCCGGAATGCAAGTCCGAGCATCTGGTTAGGGATTATGAGAGAGGCGAGCTAATATGCAATGATTGTGGAATGGTTTTGGAGGATTCCTTCATAGACCAGGGCCCTGAGTGGCGGGCTTTTGACTCAGAGCAGGATGATAGAAGGGCCAGGACAGGTTCTCCAATGACATTTTTGAGCCATGACAAGGGGCTTGCAACTGAAATTTCATGGTCCAACAAGGATTATTACGGGAAAAGAATCCCCCACAAGAATAGAGCCCAGATTTATAGGGTAAGAAAGTGGCACCAGAGAATTAGGGTAAGCAATGCGGCGGAACGAAATCTTTCGCTCGCCTTGCAGATGCTCAATGACAACGGGGCCAAACTGGGAATTCCAAAAGATATTAAAGAGACAGCAGCTCTCATTTACAGAAGGGCTGTGGAGAAGAACCTTATTCGGGGAAGAAGCATAGAAAGTATTGTCTGCGCTTCAATATACGCAGCCTGCAGAATGGTAAATCTTCCCAGGACATTGGACGAGATATCCAAGGCATCCGAGGTCAACAAAAAGAAGATCGGAAAAGCGTACAGGCACCTAGCAAAGGAGTTGAGTTTGAATCTCAAACCCACCACGCCATATTCCTATGTGGCACAGTTCTGCAGCAAGCTGGATCTGGACAAGCAGGCAATCATTGTGAGTGAGGATATTGTAAGAAGGTCAATAGAGATGGGAATATCATCCGGGAAGGGTCCAACCGGTGTGGCTGCAGCATCTATATACATAGCCTCCGTTATGGTGGGTAAGCCCAGGACTCAGAAGGAAATTGCAAGAGTATCTGGTGTTACGGAGGTAACAATAAGAAACCGGTACAAGGAAATCAGCAAATCCTTGGGGATACCTGGGATGGAATAGGCTTAATGAAAGTCTACGTAATAGACAACGGTGGGCAATGGACCCACCGGGAGTATAGAGTTCTCAGGGATATGGGTGTCGAGGCGTCGATCCTGCCCAACACCTCTCCTTCTAACCTTCTTGATGACGCTGATGGCATCGTTCTCTCAGGGGGTGCTCCTAGCATTGTGGATGAGCTTCACAAGCTTGGAAACATAAAACAGTACGTCGAGGATCATGAATTTCCAATCCTAGGAATATGCGTGGGAGCCCAGTTTCTTGCACTCAATTTTGGAGGCAGGGTTGGTCCCGGTGTACATCCGGAGTTCGGCAAGACAGAGGTTACAATAAAGGTCCAATCAGGT
Source organism: Thermoplasmatales archaeon AK (assembly GCA_031625175.1). Lineage (GTDB taxonomy): Archaea > Thermoplasmatota > Thermoplasmata > Thermoplasmatales > Thermoplasmataceae > UBA447. Next base: position 93,537 of record JAHXPV010000005.1, read on the forward strand.
ATATTCTCAGGGCTTCCCGGGAGGATTATTGCCTGGGAAAACCACAACGACGAGGTCAAGGAAGTTCCACTCAGCGACTTCATCGTGACTGCGTCATCACAGACCTGCCCGATTCAGGGTTTCCAGCACAGGACGAGGCCAATATTTGCAGTCCAGTTCCACCCTGAAGTGAACCATACTCAGTTTGGCGGGAAAATCTTTGAAAACTTCCTGGGCTATTGCAGAAAGTGAGTGAAGATTTATAACCTCCTATAAATCTATTAATAATATGCTCACAGAGATCACGGAACTCTATGGCAAGTCCGTCTACAATGACAAGGCAATCCTTATTGGGGAAGTATCAGACGTGATCGTGGATTTTGAGGGAAATGACATCTACGGTCTCTACATAGAAAGGCCAAACCCTAAATTGGTCGAGAATAGCGCCTCAATCTGCATCCCCTTCAGGTGGATAAAAGCCATAGACGAGATAATTCTTCTGAGGAGATTTCCTGATTTTGTACCAGCACCGAAGGAAGAATGAATTTACGCCTGATGAACGTCGTCATTTGTGCAGGAAATAGCCCTTGCCGTCCTCTCCGATATTGACGTATGCGTATCTCTCCAACTGTGCGACCCCATGGAAATTCCTGGCGTGGTCCTCAATCAGACCTGTGTCAGAAGTCCCATCAGGCTTCAACACCTGAAACCTCATACTCTCAGGGGGGCACCACTGGATGATTTTCACCTTTCGGTCTACGAGCTCCTTTTCCTTGAAGCTGAGGTGGTTCCCGTTTCTTACAACATTGCCAAGCTCCTTGAGCCTGAAGGTACTTCCGTCAGGGATGGACTTCCAGTCTGAAGCGGAGAGATGAACTTCCGGGTTATCCGGCAGACTATATGTCCTCTTCCCAAGGGTTTTATTGCTCGGGTGATTCTGTAGTTCCACGGTAACAGATGGAAGACCTTTGATCTGAACTTTCACAGGATCTGGAACAAAGAACATTCTAGGTGTGGCCGGGTCTATGATCTCCTTGTTAATGGAGTTGAATATTTCAATAGAAAATTCAGAGTTAATCTCTCTCAGGCCTGATTCTATCCAGTATCTTCTGAAAGTGTCTTGGGAGTATCCCCTCTTTTTCATTGCAAGGATTGTTCCCAGCCTGATGTCATCCCAGCCGGAGTAGGTACCACTGGCAATTCCCTTCTTTATTATTGACGTCTTCAGGATGACGTTTGGAAAATTCACGAGGCCGTAGTGATAATACACAGGTTCCTTCCAGCCGTTGTATCTGAAGACGTATCTCTGTTTTTCTGTGTTGCTGATATGATCCTTCCCTCTTATCACATGGGTCAGGCCGAGGTGGTGGTCATCGATTGCGACCCCCCAGTTCATCGTCGGGTATACCCTATACTTATTCCCCAGCCGTGGATGCCTGGCAGAGCTAATCCTGAAAGCGATCCAGTCCCTAATTGCTGGATTAGGGTGGCTCAGGTCAGTTTTTACTACAAGAACCGCCTTACCTGGCTGATATTTTCCGTCAAGCATCCCCTGAAAAACGTCAAGATTCTCATCAGGAGACATCTCCCGGTGCGGACAGGCCTCACCCTTTGCAATATAGCCTTTGAATACCTCCTGCCGGCAGGTGCAGGCATACATTCCGCCAAGCTTCATGAGGTTGCGGGCCTCCTCATAATAGAGTTCGAATCTGTCTGACTGGATCACAATCTCTGTTACGTTGACTCCAAGCCATTCGAGATCTTTTGGTATCTGGTCGTATGCTATTGGATCAATATTGGCAGGATTAGTATCCTCAATCCTCAGTATCAGCCTGCCTCCATATCTCTTCACGTACTCATCATTGAGTATTGCCATCCTGGAATGCCCCACGTGAAGAGGCCCGGACGGCGAAGGTGCTAGACGCATGACTACAGGGCCGTTCACCTTGTCAAGATCCGGAAGACGGTGCTGCGTATTTTTCTCTGTCCTGACAAGAACCTCTGGTACCAGAGATTCGACCGCATTTCGCAATTCGTTTGGTGATAAGGAATTCACTCGATCCACAATTCGGGAAACCTCATCCCGCAGTTCCTGAACATTTCTCCTGAGCTCTGGAAATTGGCCCAGAAGTTTTCCCATTACTGCACCGATATCAGCCCTGCCGCCGTGCTGAAAGGCATTCCTAAGGGCAGCCTTCTCTGCTTCATTCTGCTGATTTCTGTTCAACATCCTGCACCATCCTTGTCATTAATTCTAGAAGCCTGTCCATGCCGTAGCCTGTCTCTGAAGAAACGCATATCTCCTCTTTGCAGGTTCCGGACAGATCATACTTTGACTGGACCCTGATTACAGGTTTTTTGAAGGAATTTACGATCTCAGTGAATAACTTTTCTTGTTCGGCCAGTGTATACCCCGATGTCTCGGAATGGTCAATCAGGAATAGAATAGTTCCCGGAATATCTTTCAGGGCAAGTATTGCTTTTCTTTCCATATCATTCCTGTCGTCCATGCTTCTATCCAGGATTCCGGGGGTGTCCACTATCTGTGCTCTGCTGTAGCTGATATCCCGGTAACCTATTGTTATGTTCTTGGTTGTGAATGGGTAGGGCGCAACTGTCGAAATGTTTCCGGTGAGCCGGTTCAGGAGTGAGCTCTTCCCAACGTTCGGCATTCCGGCAAGTATGAATGTCGGGGAATCCGGATCAAGATCAGGAATACGTTTGATGGAATCCCTGCAAACCCTGAGAAACGTCAGGTCCTTGTCTACCCCGTGAAGAACTGAACTTATCCTGCCGTAATAGGCCTTCATTATCTCCAGCATTCTGTTCCGGGTTTGGGCTTTCTTAACACTCGCGATATGGCTGGTGCTAATATCCCTAATTTTCGAGGCTGCCCAGCTAAGGTGGGATATGCTGACCTTGTAAGCGTCGAGGTCAAACATCAGATCAAACAGATCCCTGTGGAAGGGATGGATTCTGTCCGTGCTAGGAAACTTCTTCTCTATCTTTAGAAGATGCCCGGTTATAATACTCTCGATTGTTGCTATTCTGTCTATGACTTCTTTTCTGGTCTTTTCCTCCAAGGTTTTCTGCCTTGGTTCTGTGATCTTTGAAGCCCTCAAAAAAGCCTTGTCTATAAGCTCCTGTGCTGTCAGTACTGTTGGTATTCTGTGAAACATCCTTTTTAGTCTACCTGTTTGATTGCGCCTTTGATTTTGTTCTGCAGATCTTCAGATAACTCGTATATGCCATGGGCATATTTGGCATGCATCCTGATCCTGGGCATAAGGTCTTCAGGTTTTCCGGCCTCGGTTTCAAAGCTGCACTGGTTACCGATATCCTGGCACCTGAATGTGAATCTTGGCATGGGCTGATATCATGCCCGGCTTAAAAAATCTGTTGAAAATGCCAATCTGATATCTACGGTTCGCATCCATAAAACATAATATATGTTAGGGAATTTATGCTGGCCCGTGATATGGAGAGCTACATAAAGCAGAGGACTGAGTACCTGTTAAAGGAAATAGAAAAAATCAGGGACGAGAATGATCTGCTTCAGAAGACAATCATGGAAATGGCCTCCAGGTTGCTTCAGATAAAAGAAGACAAGAAAATTGCCGATCTGGTGCATGATCTACTTAAGGACTGGAGTAGGACGAATGAATAGGGAGGAAATCATACAGGCCTTAGGTTACGAAGTCTCTGAGACAGAACTGGAACAGATTGGGCATATTGATGCAGATCTTGTAATAAAACTACTCGAAACCTACAGGGAATACTCAGTTCTGATAAGACTCAAGAACGAGCTGCTCACTCAGATTGCAAGACTGAACTATGAACTGTATGAAACATACATGGATGTTCACATCACAGCAATCCGCATAAGCGGCCTGCTCTCCATTTTGAGGCTCTCCAATGTTAATATCCCAGATGACGTCCTGGAACGTGCGAATAGAATAATGGACGGATACCTGATGATTAGCATCTCGGGAGACAGGAAGGATAGCTAAGCTATTATCTCTAGATGCGATATGGAACTATGCTTATTGAAGATCACAGGAACATATCGTGCGGAGGTGATCCTTTCAATTACATAAAAAGCGTCTTCAAGGGACTGAGCTTCCAACTGGAACCCGGTCAGGAGGCGCTTGTCATGGTAATGAGGGAAAAATTTCCATATGGGCAGGGTACATTCGAGAGCCTGGCCAGAACAACAAAACTTAAACTAAAGGAAATGACGGAGAAGGATGGGGAATTATCACTGTTTTTAGTGCGATCCCAGAACTGAAACAGGGGCAAAATTCTTAAACATGCGATTATAGGAGCTTGGATAAAACTTGGAAGGAATGGAAAATTACGATTCGTCACAGATTCAGATCCTCGAGGGGCTGAAGGCTGTAAGAAAAGTTCCGGGAATGTATATTGGTTCAACAGACCAGCGCGGGCTCCATCACCTTGTCTACGAGGTCCTGGACAACAGCGTTGATGAAGCGAATGCCGGCTATGCAACGCATATTGCGCTGACAATTCTTCCTGACGGGTCAGCTATGATCGAGGATGACGGAAGGGGGATTCCTGTGGATATCCATCCAAAATACAACAGGCCAGGCCTTGAAATTGTCCTTACTGAACTTCACAGTGGTGCGAAATTTGACAAGAAGGTCTACAAGATCACGGGTGGTCTCCACGGCGTCGGTGTACATGTTGTGAATGCCCTTTCACAAAGGCTAGTAGCGGTGGTAAAGCGGGAGGGAAATCTTTACTATGAAACATTCAAACAAGGCGTTCCAGAGGGGGGCTTAAAAAAGATCTCCCTCAGCGATTTCAAGAACAGGCGTCCTGATCTCCTTAAGGACCTCAAGATCAAGCTGAATCCCGATCATGGAACCATAATCTGGTTCTGGCCTGATCCGGAGATATTCGAAACCACTGATCTTGACTACGAAACGCTGAGTCACAGAATAAGGGACATAGCTTTCCTTAACCCAAACATAACCATAAACGTTGAAGATCAGAGATCTGACATCACTGATGAGTTCCACTATGAGGGTGGTATTGCCGAGTTCGTCAAGTATCTCGGGGAAGGCTTCAATAATGTCCACAAGGAACCCATATACCACAGAAAGGAGGGCGAAGACTTCGTTGTTGAATTTGCACTGCAGTACAACACCAGTGTTTCGGAGATAATGGAAAGCTTCGTCAACAACATAAACACAATTGAAGGGGGAACCCACGTCACCGGTTTCAGATCAGGATTATCCAGAGTTATTCAGGACTTCGCAAAGAACAGGAACCTGATAAAGGGTGTGGAATCAATAACTGGCGACGATGTGAGAGAGGGCCTCGTGGCAGTGCTTCATCTGAAGATTCTGCAACCCCAGTTCGAGGGCCAGACTAAGTCCAAACTTGGAAACAGCGAGGCCAGGGGGATAGTCCAGTCGGTTACGGAGAATTTCTTGAGGGATTATTTTGAGGCATATCCGAATATAGGCGAACTAATCGTTAAGAGGGCAGTTGCGGCTGCTGCGGCCAGAGAGGCATCCAGAAAGGCCAGAGACCTTGTGCGGCGCAAATCGGCCCTTGAGGGCGGCGGGCTTCCAGGCAAACTGGCCGACTGCTCTTCATCCGATCCTGAAAAGACGGAACTGTACATAGTGGAGGGTGATTCGGCAGGTGGATCAGCCAAGCAGGCCAGGAACCGGGAGTTCCAGGCCATACTTCCTTTGAGGGGCAAGATCCTAAACGTGGAAAAATCATCCGATATCAAGACTCTTGAGAACCAGGTCATACGTGACCTGATTACTGCCATTGGTTCAGGGATCAAGGAAGATCTTGATCTTAAGAAGCTGAGGTATGGCAAGATCATAATCATGACTGATGCAGATGTGGATGGTGCCCACATTAGAACACTCCTGCTCACCTTCTTTTACAGGTTTGCCAGAGATCTCGTAACAAATGGCCGCGTATTCTTTGCACAACCTCCTCTCTACAGGCTCCAGAGGGGCAGCAAGGTTTCGTATGTATATACTGAGAAAGACAAGGAAAAGGAGTCACAGAAGATGGGTGGCAACGTAATCGTGCAGAGGTTCAAGGGTCTGGGGGAGATGAATCCGGAACAACTCTGGGAGACTACAATGAACCCGGCGACAAGAAAACTGGTTGAGGTTACCATAGAGGACGCAGCGGCAGCTGACAGGCTTTTCTCCATACTGATGGGGGACAAAGTGGAACCGAGGCGCAGATTTATAGAGGAAAACGCCAGGTTTGTATCAAATATCGATTTGTGAGCTGATTGATTATGGAAAAGAGATCTATTGAGAATGAAATCAGGAATTCGTACCTGGAATATGCGATGAGCGTGATAGTGAGCCGCGCCATTCCTGAGGTAAGAGATGGTCTGAAACCGGTGCAACGCCGCATTCTTTTTGCGATGAACGAACTCGGCGTCACACACGACAAGCCCTACAAGAAATCTGCAAGAATTGTCGGTGAAACCATGGGTAAGTATCACCCCCATGGTGATGTTGCGATCTACGATACCCTCGCAAGAATGGCGCAGGATTTCTCCATGAGATATCCACTTGTTGACGGTCAGGGGAATTTTGGATCCATTGACGGTGATTCACCGGCAGCAATGAGATACACGGAAGCCCGTCTTGCTGAAATTTCAGAGGAAATGATGAAGGACATTGAGAAAAACACGGTTCCATTCAGGCTGAACTTTGACGGTTCACTGGAGGAGCCTGAGTATTTTCCAACCAAGGTACCTCATCTCCTGATCAATGGAGGATCCGGGATTGCAGTGGGCATGGCAACAAATATGGTTCCGCATAACCTCAAGGAGGTTTGCTCAGCCATTGAATTTGCTGTTGACAACCCGGATTGCACGGTTGACGATCTGCTTAAGCATATAAAGGGCCCTGATTTTCCGGGTGGTGGCATTGTTTTCTATACCGACGATCTGCTGGAAGCCTACAGGACCGGAAAGGGCAAGGCGATCATGCATGGCGAGGTTGACCTCACTGAAGACAACCACATCATAATAAAGAGCCTCCCCTATGGCGTCAACAAGGCAAATTTTATCCAGGGCGTTGCGGAGCAGGTTAGGGACGAGGTCATAAAGGGCATAACCGATATCAGGGATGAAAGCGACAGGCATGGGATGAGGATAGTGGTGAAGGTGCGCGACAATGAGATGCGCCCCATGATAGTGAACCAGCTTTACGAGCATTCAGAACTTGAAACAAGCATAGGAATAATCAATCTGGTCCTCTCTAACAACCAGCCAAGAACCATGAATCTGAAGGATCTTGTGCTTTCGTTCATTCATCACAGGCTCGACATCATAGTAAAGAGCGCAAAATATGATCTCGAGAAGTTAGAGCAGCGGGCACACATACTTGAGGGCATTATCATCGCCCTGAACAGCATTGACCAGGTCATTGAGACCATAAGAAAATCAAGGGACCCAAAGGAAGCCAAATCTGCCCTCGAGGAGCAGTTCAAGCTCTCCGGGGAGCAGGCAGAAGCCATCCTTGACCTCAGGCTCCAGAAGCTGACAACCCTTGAGGTGGGAAAGGTCAAGGAGGAGATCAAGGAGGTAAGGGGTAAGATAACAAGGCTCAAGAAAATTCTCTCAGAGGAGAAGGAACGCAGGAACATAATCAAGGAAGAAATGAAGTATCTGTCAGAGAAATACGGTGACAAGAGAAGAACAAAGATCACATACAGGCAGCTTAAGACCAGGAGTATTGAGGACCTCATTCCCAACGAGGAGAGCGTTATCATACTTAGCGAAGAGGGCCTCCTCAAGAGGGTGTCCCTGGACGAGTACAGGGCCCAGCGTCGCGGCGGAAAGGGGATAATCACAACAACAAGAACGGAAGACAGCGTCAAGAACATAGTGGTCTGCAACTCCCACGACGAAATATACATGTTTACCAACACCGGCAGGGTACTGAAGACCAAAGCTTATGAGATAGAGAAAAAGAACCGCAGGTCTGTCGGTGTTTCCGCTTCAGTTTTCGTTCCGCTGGCCGAGGGGGAGAAGGTCAAGCAGATCATGAAGGAACCGGAGGGCAA
>JAHXPV010000006.1:0-86709 GCA_031625175.1 Thermoplasmatales archaeon AK
CTGCAGTAGCACAAGAATCTTAAGTATCTGCCGATCTGAGTACTTTCTCCTTCGATCGTCGGGCGAAACAATATTGTCTATGATCTCCATAATCAATGGGATATGCTTAGTGGGCATATCCCAATATTATTATTCAGAATATAATGTTCGACATATGTCTGACATTTCATGAAATACGAGACACACTATTAGTACCATATTCTTTTTAGTACTTGCCTGTTAATTAACTGTTCTTCTTATACCGCAAATTCAGCACGCAACAACCTTCGAAACGCCGTAACAGTAATTCATTTGAGTCTCGTTCAACAGAATAATTTAAGCATTAGCTCGCTTCAATTGAAGAGATGCCATGCACTTCGCATCATAACATTAGAAAATGGTATGAGAAATTTACGCTGCCAAAGTGCGTCAGGGCGAATACTGTGAATTAAACTCTGTTCCGAATCCAGGGGACTCAGGAGGAGTTACGAGCCCATCTTCCGCGTATAGAATTGACTTTGGATTAGAAAGTATTTCAAACATTGTTGACCTGAGATAATTGTCAGGAGGAACATACTCAATCCAAAGAGTATTGGGTTTAGCGGCAACCAGATGCGCACTTTCCACCGGTGCAAGATGCGGAGATACTGGCACTCCATAAGTCTTTGCCAAGCTCCAGACATTGAGCCACTCAGTTACTCCACCAACCACGTATACGTCAGGTTGGACAATATCGATCAGATTATTTTCGATGTAGTATTGAAAGTCTTTTACAGTGAATAGCTGCTCGCCAGCGGCCAGAGGCACATTGGTGGTTTTCCTTATGTGCCTATATCCCTCAAAGTCATCTGGCGGAACGGGCTCCTCTACCCAGAAAAGATCATAGCGCTCCCAAATGTTGAGCATTTTTGCAGCAAGGGCAGAATTGTAAGTGCCATTGAGATCTACCATTAGCTTGACCTTGTCACCGATTGCCTCTCTCACAAGTTTTATTCTCTCTGTGGCTTCTTCAGGCGACACTGCTGTGAGGGAACCTCTGATCTTAATTGCTGAGAAACCGTCATCCACCATTTTTCTTGCCTTGGCGGCTAGTTCCTTAGGTGGCATTTGATATGCACAATTGCCATAAGTGGGAGTCTTATTTCTGTAACCACCTAAGAGCTTGTAAATTGGCCTGTTGCATTCTTTCCCGAGTAGGTCCCAGAGGGCTACATCAATTGCGCTGATTGCTTGGATAACAATGCCTCGCCGGCCCCATCTTGTCGATTTTTGAAAAAGTTCCTCCCATATGCTTTCCAAAGACGAAGAATCTTTACCGATCACAAGATCGGATAATGTCTCTATAACGCCCTGGGCCGCTTTGGCAAAGCTCTTTCCACCGGTAAACTGGAACAATTCCGGTAACAATGCATTTCCTTTGAGCCCATCATTTGTCTCAACTATTAGGGATATGTAATCCATGGTGCGCCCGAAGTCATGTCCGGTGGCTTTTCCCTCTATATATTTGGTTTTGATGGAAGTTATCCTGCTCAAGAGATTCACCTTTGAACAGTAACCGTCGGGGTATAATTAGGAATCAGGTTTGGAGCAAACGATTTGTCCGGTTTTATGATCAACCAGAGAACTCCACCTATGAACGCCCCAAGTGCTACGAACGTCAGTGCAGCAGGCCAGTTGTAAGCAGCAACAATGAGGCCCGTAACTATGGGAACGATAGCACCGATGCTGTTTGCTATAAAGTTCAGCCACCCGGAATATGATCCTGAGTACTCACCGCCCATTCTCGTAGTTATTGCAAAAGACAGGGTCAGCTCTGGACCCATGAAAGCCAGTCCTATTGAAAGCAGAATGATTGCAAGGACGGGAGAACTAACGAATGCGCCCACGAGAATGAATATCCCTGAAAGGAAGAATGAAATAGAGTCAGGAAGAGCATGGGCCTTGAACAGGGTGGCTCCATGCTTTATTGCCCTATCCATGAAATATCCAGACAGTATGCATGATATTAGCAGCAGTGCCCAAGGCAATGACGCGGCTAGTGTAAGCGAACTCTTTGCAAAATGTCTGTAATCCTCCAGGTAGAGAGGAAGGAATGTCAGAAAGCTGTAAAGCGGGAAGTTAAGCATGGCATGTGAGAACCCCCAAGCCCAGAATCTTCCCGATTTAAGAAGCGTTCTCCATGGCGCATAGACCTTTATTGTTTTCCCTCTCTCTTCAGGCTTCTTATAGCTGCTGTTAATCTCCTCTATTTCATCCTTCTTGATCCAGCTCACGGACTCCGGCATATCCCTCATCAGCACAAAGAATCCTATGACTATCAGGAATCCTATGATTCCGTAAATAATGAAAATCCATTGCCAGCCAAGTGCGTTCATTATGCCCAGAGCCACTGACGTACCAACAAGACCACCCAATGGAATTCCAATGATTGATAGACCCCACCCACTTGTAAGCTCGTCTTTCCTCAGCCACCTGCCATACAAATTGGAAACACCGGGGAAAAGGGGCCCCTCTCCCCATCCAAAGGCAAATCTTATCAGGAGGAAGGAAAGGTAGCTTGCTCCAGCGGCAGTAAGAATTGTAAACAGCGACCACCAGCTGAATGCTGCAGTGAGAACCCTCCTCGGCCCCAGCCTCTCTGACCAGATCCCGCCCGGAATTTGTAGAAGTGCGTATCCAAAGAAGAAGGAACTGCTTATGGCACCTATCTCCGCTACTGATATGGTATAATCTTTCGTAATCTGTATCGCTGCAACTCCAATATTGATCCTGTCCATGTAACCAATGAAAACCATCAAGAACCCAAACAATATAGCAATCGTTCTCATCCGCATATTGTTTTACACTGAGTTCCTGAATTTCTAGTTTTAGGTCAACATGTTTTGCCAGAAGGTATTTGACACAATTCAAATAATATGAGATATGGCTAAAATAAAGGAAATAAGAACGAAGGTCGTTGATAGTGAGCTTGGAATACCAGACTTCGGGACAGGCTCGGATTACCTCCTTGTGAAGGTAATCGACGATGACGGGAACTTTGGAATTGGTTATATTCCAGAAATATTCAAAATAACAGGGGATCCAAGCCTAGCAAGAGTCTTTGAGCATATGGTATCCTCGGTATTTGCTCCCATGATCAAGAACAAGGATGCTGAGTACATCGAAGAGATTTGGGAAAATCTGTTCCGAGCTAGTACTAGGTGGGGTAGAAGGGGGATAGCATTAGCCAGCATCGGGGCTATAGACATGGCTTTATGGGATCTTCTTGGGAAGACAGCGGGAAAGCCTGTGTACCGATTGATAGGAGCTTACAGAAAAGAAGTGCCGACATATGCCAACACTGCACATGACCTCCCCCCAGCACAGTTAGCGAAAAAGGCCAAGGAATATGTGGAAAAGGGGTTTAGCGCAGTCAAGATCCGCGGATCGCTCACAGCTGTCAGTTCAGAGGTGGCAACAGAGAGGATTAAGGCAGTCAGGGAAGCTATAGGCCCAGACATAAAGCTGCTTGTGGACCTAAATGGCACGTACAAGCTGGATCAGGCAATCAGAACGTTAAAGAAATGGGAGAAGTATGATTTGTTCTGGATAGAAGAGCCGGTACATCCCGATAGCCTTGAATCATTCAGGCGTTTGAAGAGAGCGATCAGCATTCCGATTGCAACGGGGGAACAGCACGGCACCATGGAGGATTTCAAACTTCTCTTGGATAGTGAGGCTGTAGATATAGTGCAGCCTGACGTTGCCTATGTCGGTGGCGTAACTGAATGGCTCAATGTATGTGCTATGGCGAAGGCGTATGGCGTACCGGTTTCGCCTCACTTGAATCAAATAATCAGCGCACATTTTGTTGCTTCTCGGTACAATACAATGTGGATCGAATATACTGCCAGCGACAACCCCCTGGGAAAGGCACAGTTTGCAATTTTCTCTGAGCCGAAATCAATAATGAATGCAAAGAACGGTAAGGTCACAGTGTCTGAGGAACCAGGATTTGGATACAAGCTCACGAGTAATGTAGACTTTTGAGGGAAATATTCACAGGTAATTTAAAAGAGCAGATAAGTAAGTCCTCATTACTTTCTTTTCTTCATTCCTAAGAAGCTTTGATACGTAGGATTTGCTCACTCCCAGTCTGCGAGCCAAATCACTAAGCTTTACGTTAGCACCGTCCGAATAATATCCGCTCTTTGCTATAGTCATGAGAATTTCGTTCTTTCTGAGAGTGTTGTACATGGCATCGCTTTCGATTCTATTCAGTAAGAATACAATGTTTGGGTTCAACGAAAACGCAGAAACAGGTATCTTTTCTAATACGCTGGAGGAAACCAATGTAGTCGTCTGCCCCAATGAGACGCTGTGGACAAGATCAGACGCATCAGCAGGATCTTCACAGAGAAAAGTCCAGGTCTCCACTCCATTTTCCACTATTGTGGGGAACAACCTCACTCGCTTTCCTTGCAGGCCCCAATAAAATTTTCCCATCTCAGTGTCCTTCACCGCGATCTCTATAATTTTTTCAGACTCACCGCTCCGTACCAGCGTGAACGATACAACTGGCCGTCCGGGTAGACCTGGTAGTATTTCCTTAGAGACTTCTTTCCATTTAACGTCCCCCGGAATGGCCAGTAAAACCCTCTTTAGAGTTGGTGGATCAGATTCAATTCTGAAAGAAGCTAAAACAGCGATCCTCGTACGTGACATCAGTGAGATCTGTGCCACAGGGCAATCCGTTTGAGAAATTTTCATTGACAGGAGAGTTGGTGCCTTAATAAGGGCTAAATCTCGAGGATTTGAATGTTCTGCAGCTTTGACCATATACTCTAAATCATATCATAATAATAAAGTATTTTAATATGCTAATCTCAGTTCCATACATGTTCTTAATATGCGTGCTATGCTAAATAAGTAGTTTAGCACTTCTTAGCAACGCGAATTTCATACAAGTGATTGTGCGGGCAAGCAGAGCGTTGAGTATTTCTTTAAGATTACCAACATTATCCGGGACAACCGAGCAAATGAGACTATTGACTCGAATCAGCGGAAAAGGCTTGGGAGGTCGATCATGCAACCTCTGCTCTTTCTTTTATCCCATAGACAATAAGGCTGCCTCTTTTTGCTTGTCAGGAGGAGATTTCCCGAGCTTGATGTTATAATTGATCCTTAATGCCGGTCATTTATAGGGAGGACAACGGATTTGATAAGAAACATTAGGCTGCTTTTTTCATCGGCTTTCAAGTTGGCAGGAATGGAAGCTATTAACACCTCATTATTTGGATTGAGAACGCTACAGATGTGCCGACATTTACCATTACGGAAATAAAAGGCGTGTAGATAGTATCCCCAGAAGCTGTTTTTTTTTAAAAAATTAATTTTCCTAATATAAGATATTTATGTATCAATAATTCATAAGACTAATCCAGATGAATTGATTGTTCATTTATGCAATTATACAAGAAATTAAGATGGTACCTCGCGGTGCTTGTTGTTGTTGCCCTCATTATGTCTATGGTTTTTGCAATTGGTCCCACTAAACCAAATAGTATCCACAACAACACTGCTTATAGCAACACTGCGAGTACAAAACCATTGGGTCAGCCAGCGAGTAGCTATGGTTCCAGTCAAATCGGCTTCCTTAAAGATCACAGAAATCTATCCAGATATGTATTTCTGCCCACAATGAACCGGCAACCTCTATCTAAGAGCGGAACGGTTCAGCCTTTGTACGTTGTCACCCCGGCTCCAATGGGAATAGGTGATATGGGTCTTATGCTTAAAAATGGCAAGGTAGTTGGCACGCTGCTAGAAACACCAAGTTTTGAGGCCGCAGTAAATATAACCAACATGACGGCATTCTACACCGGAAATGATGCCCCCTACTCCGTCACATTTCAGTTAAATACAGTTACTTATCACACAACCCTGTTTGGAAAGTCTCTTTACGAGTTCTGGACTCAGAATGTAGTATTTTACTCAACAAGAACGCATCAGCTTCAGTTTGTTGACAACATTTGGAATTTCTCGTCTCCCACCGCCTTCATGACAAGTAATGCCATTTATAACTCAACAGGCACAGTGATCCCGTTCCCAGGTGTGCATATAGCCATTGGTCCAACCTTCACGATTAACTATCCATTTTCTGTGTTCTTATATAACAACCTCACAGTAATAAACGGGCGAGATACAGTTTTCTTCAACTATTCTATACCAAAACTGGGAGTGAACGGCACCTATGATAGAGTGGAGTTTAACTCCACTTTCGGAATGCCTCTGCATTACAGCGCCCCGCCCACTTTATATAGAGTCGATGGAAATGAATTCGCACCAAACGGATTACTTTACGACGCTGAGATCATGGTTGGTGGGCCAGGTGGCGGAAGCACCAGCACAATTTATAGCATAAACGCAACAATGGAGTTAAAGTATCTTCAGGTGATGAACCAACCTCCAACTCCCTCCTTACCACCGCCTCCCCCTGCTCCACCTTCGCCTCCATCTCCTCCTGGAGGAGGGCCTGGTCAGAATCCTTTCGAAGCCAACACTATGATGGCTCAAGGCAAGGGAAACCTTCCAGGCCCTGGGCCTAATCCTCCCCAACCTCCTTCACCTCCTCATCCACCTCCCGGTCCAATGGTGACTTCTAGATACGTCAATGTCCCATCTGCTTATGACATAGGAACAGATACTGGTGAAACTTCAGAAGGCGTTTCTGTGTCATGGGGTGGCGCAACTGCTCACCTCTCTGCTGGGCCATCTCTCATATACGGGATGTGGAATCTTTCCGCCTCTGATAAAATGATGACCTTTAGCGGCAAAGTGTCACCATCCAATGCCTTTTTCTTCGTCTCGCCAGGATTGGTATCTGCACCCAGCGATTCTGCCTTTGTCCCTCTTTCGCTGTCCGGCACTTATGATTTCGAACTGCCGGAAGGCGTATATTCTGCAGCATTCCTTATGAGCGACTATAATCCATCATATTCTGTGCTTAGTCCCAATATGAATACCACACTTACAAGGAATACTGATGATGGGATATACACACCCCTTCTAGCCTATGACAACGGCCAGCTTGCGAACATATCACAAGGGGGAAATGGTAGTTCGACCAATCCGTTTATCGCTTATAACAAATCCTTTGTGAACATACTCAGCTACTTTGGTGAGATCAATGACTTTACGTTCCCTGTGTTCGAGGGGGTAATGATCAAGAACACAAACCTACATATTGACTTTCAGGGAATGCCAGAATTTCAGATACAGTACACAGGATTCTATGCATTTGAGCTTTCATTTTTTGGATTCCCCATAACCAACTATCTTGGATACTGGCTCTACAATGTGTCAAATGCCAGCATCACAGACACAAGCCTTATTACTGGCTGGTACAGTTCCTTTGTTTCCGGGTTCCCCCTGGCAAACGTGCTTCTCTGGAACACTACGCACGTTTTGGTAGGTGGCAATAATTTCCAGACCCTGGATAGTTCAATCCTGGTGTTTGGTGGTTCTGATAACGTCATCTGGGGAAACAGTATCCAGAATGCGTCACCGGTTCTTCTTGAATCTCTCGGGCTCAATGAATCTACTCTCGCAAATGTTCAAATATTCGGAGAGCCACTTGGATTGTCGGTGTATTCATCGGGAAACCTGATATATAACAACATCTTCAACTCCACTCTCACGGCAGTCAGTCCATCTTTCAGCATATACACTGGTCTACCCGCGGAATACTTAAACCAGTGGAATGTTTCCCTGAGACCGTCAAGCGCATACACTGTATTCAATGGTTATAACCTCACCGGAACAATCTTGCCTTCTCTGTATCAGGGAGGGAATTACTGGTGGAATTTCAGAGGAATAATCCCATACAACAATTCTGGAGGTATTGAATTTGGAGGCGACTACGAACCACTCAACCTCCTGATAATTGAGTACGGGCCGGTCATACCTGTACCGCTGAATTCAATTGTTGTGGTACCTGTGTATGCTGCGTTCGTATCACACAGCACAATCTCTACCATAGTGAACAACAGTGTTTTCTTCCCCTACGGATCATACAGTAAAATCACAGTGTCATTCTTCGATCAGTACCTTACAAATCCCTTTGATGATAGCTTCCTGGTTCAGGTAAACAACACAGAGATTCTGGCAGGCAACACTCTTGAACTCGAGAACACAAGCGTCACTGAAAATGTAACACAGTATTACAGCATACTGCAGGGCCCAGCCTCTGTTCTTGTCACAAGCCCGCAGTTCAATCCCGGGTACACATCGAGACTGAGCACCTGGTTCACCTTCTATATTGGCCCTGAAGCACCTCATCCCCAGATGGTGCTTTCTGCATACTCTGACATTGCTTTCCCCACACCAAGTAATGCGTTCCCAAACAATGTCCCGATACCATTCAACGTTACCAAAACATTCAATGTAACATTCCCCAGCGATGTAACCGGCGCGTACATGAATTTCTATGAGCAGCAGAACGGCAACGATGAGTTCTGGTACACCTTGCAGCCTCCGTTCAGAGAATTCAGGATTTACATTGGAAACGAGCTTGTGGCGACAGTGGAACCATATCCCAACATCCAGACCGGCGGCGGGGATCTGTTCCTGTGGCAGCCCATACTTGCAATTGGAGCAGAGCTTTATCCGCCGCATATGATAAATCTGGACCCGTATCTTGCCCTCCTCCACGGGACACAGCAGATAAAGGTCGAGGTTGTCTTTGACGAAAATCTCTGGATAAGATCCGGCCTGAACTTCATGCTGAACACGTCTTCCACACCTGTGCTGACATACCTCCTTTCCAACAGTTATACCTTCATGAACAGTTACGTACAGGTTCCTCCCACGAACCAGACGACGGAATCAATACCCTACAGCGCAGTGTTTCTTAATGACTCTGAAATGGTAAACGAGGAATTGCAATCAGCTGGGTTGACTATATCCGGTAGCGAAATCATGGTGAGCGATTCAGTCAAAACGGTCACCTTTGAAGCTAACGCAACTGAATTCGATCCCAGCCTTGACATTGCGGTTCCGACATCGACTGGTTACGAGGTGCCCTCATATGAGAACTTCAGCCTGAAAGAAACACTAATTGCTGAAACATACACAAATATAACTCTGATCAATTCTTCGACCAACGTGGCTTATGGCTACCTTGATATTGTTAGCGTAAAATCAGCCTATTACCAGATAAACGGAACTTCCACCATTGATTTATATCTTAATTCTAGCGGGAGCCTCACCTCTATAGGGATTGGATTTAATGTAACACAGATTAGAAACATCACTGAATTAACGTTGGTCAGCTGGTCGATAAATGGTTCCTCGGGATCGCAAAACATCACCACGATTAACGATACCACCGTTGTTGGTCATGGATTTTTCGTTGGTGTGATAAACAGTGAAAGTGAACTGACTTCCATCTCGTACAACCATGCCGAAACCATCAAAACGGTAAACAGTGAAACTCTCGAGAACGGTATTGTAATTCATTTCTACAAACTTTATGAAATGGCTATTAACGACTCGCTGGTATTGAGAAACGGAGAGCTGGTGCAATATACAGTGATTTCGGGATCATAGCGCTATTTATCATTTTTTATATTTTTGAATCCTTTGTGCGTATTCTGTAAAGGAAATTATGTTGAATAACTACCCGTGATCTCTCTCCAATACTTTTCACCCTGTCACTATAGAAGCCAGGTAAAGATTTCTCAGGAATATTCAGCGTGACGGATTCGATAAGAGCCCTCTGTGTAAGTTCCAGTCAAGATTTCGCGTTTCATATCGTTAGGAATTCAATGACAATTAATCTTACGGATTGTCTTGGATGGTCTTTGATCATTCGTTTCTTTATGGAAACATAATCAGTGCATTTTGGTTTCCTCCAGTAAACATTTATGGATTTATTTTGTAGGAATGCCAATAAGACGGGACTGTACTGCCAATGTGGATATTGACAAAGCTCATTATCGATAAAATAAATTGCAGCGCCTCAATAAAATTTTGCTGATTGGGCATAGAGTTCCTAGGATATACGGCAACATCTTTCAGACTTGTGTCTCATTCCAGCATTATAGGTAATTAGGGAAGAGGCACCGCAAACAAGATGTTCAGCAGTACTAACTTAGGATATAGTATATTCGACGTCAACCATCTGAACAACGCATTAAGCATCGTTTCAACATTTGCAAATCACAGATGTGATCAGCAGGAATTATGGCGCGTACGTTCCCTTTTTCGTTCTATTGCTTCTGATGGCTGCTGGCATCGCCAACGTCATTCAAATTGAGAATATCATTCCCATATGACGAAACTCGATGTGGTGATCGTATCTTCTTGTTGCTATTTCTTAATCGATTGCCTTTTTTCGCTTCAATAACATTCATCCTAGTGGGAAAAAATTGCCAGCCGGATATGCAACGCTGTGCTACAACAGGAAAATATTTTATATTGCTTTCGTATCATGCGTGCTATGTTGCAACATGACAGGCACTAAAATATTAACTGATAATCAACGCTTGGCTGATCTTCGGGAAGCAATCCTTGCTAACACCCGTATATTAATTTCAACGCTGAGTGATAGGAAACAATTGCTTGACCAAATAGTAGCCCTAAAGGAGAGACGCAAAGCCACCATAAGAGACTGGAACCGGGAAAGGGTTGTAATGGATCATTTCTCCGATGAGGCATCCTGGGTGAGCCCTATACTGAACCTAATCTTTGAATTCTCTGTTCTAGTTCAGAAAAATCAGGATTTGGATTTGGCCTGGATGCAGTTCAGCAGGGATGGGGTTCGTCTTCTGCAGCTGGAAGGGGATCCGAAAATTATTTCATTCATTGCAGGAATTGTACTTGGGAGATTCGGAAAACTTGTCTTTTCCGAGCATGAGCTGCCACGAAACCTCGAAATAGGATTTGCAATAACAGGCGCACATATTGTCAATATCCCTCCCCGGGGTGGTTGTGCTCTGCTGAAAATAAATTCTGAGCCAGGATCACACTGGGCAACGCTAAATTTTGCCGGAGCTTCTGCTGTATTGATCATACCGGAAAATGATCTGAATGAACTCAAGAAGAGCGATCTGGAGGTCCTTTCGTGAAGATCGGCATTATTGGAAGCTCGGGTAGATTGGGGGCATCGCTTGCATCGCTCCTGTCAGCGTCTAACGACGTACTTAAGTGCCCTTTTGCCGAATGTGATCAGCGTGTAATAGAGAACAGTGAATTCTCAATACTGTGTGTTCCAACAGATCAGGCAGTTGAAATTATTTCAGAATCAAACCATCCTGAGCGATGCATTGAGGTTACTGCAGTTAAAAGTGCGATGCGTAATATGCAACGTGGCTTCATTTCCATCCATCCGCTGTTTGGGCCAAAAACCATTGGAAACAGCAGGTTCAAGAACATAATATTCATCCAAGACCTATCCATAGCAGGGTCTGAGAAAGTCATTAAAGAAATATTCCCCGGATTCAACATTTTACCGATGAGTGCCGATGATCACGATAGGCTGATGCTTTCACAGTTGGTACTTCCATATATTGTGTCCATTATGCTACAGGATTTTCCTGAACCACTGACGTATTCATCGTCCGTCCTGTATAATGCCAAGGATATTATCGCAGGAGAGAGCAGGCAGGTTGTGAAGGACATATTCACCAAGAATCCACACATCGATGAATTTATTGAAAGAATCAGGGAAATCCTCAAAAATCCAAGCTGGTGATTGAAGATGATCGTTGTGACAGATGATAAAGGCATATCCAAGATAAAAGAATCCCTTTCAAGCAGCAGCGCCAGCTTCAAGCGCATCTCCCTGTACGGGAAAACAGTGTTTCTCACATGGGGAGATGAAATTAAGGCGCCGCAGAATGCCATATCTGTAAAGGGAGACGGGGCTCCGGTTCTCTCAACACGTTCATGGAAGAGCGATAACACTGTAGTGGAAGTAGGCGGCGTGCCCATAGGCTCCAATGATGTAGTAATTGCAGCAGGACCATGTGCGGTGGAGAGTGAGGAGCAATTCAGAGAAGTGGCTAGAGGTGTTGCTAGGAACGGATCGGCCATATTGCGTGGCGGTGCATTCAAGCCGAGGACTTCCCCATACTCTTTCCAGGGTCTTGGTGTTGAAGGAATAAGAATAATGCATGATGTATCAGAAGAGCTTGGAGTTCCCATAGTAACAGAAATCATGGACGCTGAAACCCTGAGAGAATGTCGGGATATGATAGATATGGTTCAGATTGGATCCAGGAATGCTCAGAACTTTACGCTTCTTCAGAAAGTGGGAAGGAGCGGAAAACCTGTTTTACTGAAGAACGGCATGGGCAACACTGTCAATGAATGGCTTAATTCTTCCGAGTATCTCCTTTCAGAGGGCAATGAAAATGTTGTGTTGTGCTACAGAGGCGTCAAGTCATTTGAAAATTCCGTTAGATTCAGTTTTGATGCCGGATCTCTGACAAGAGTGAAGCACCTATCGCATCTCCCTCTTGCTGCCGACCCCAGCCATCCTGCCGGAGATAGCGATCTTGTCGAGTCAATTGCACTCGCTGCTGTCGCAGCAGGGGCAGATATGCTGGAAATAGAGGTTCACCCGGACCCTCCCAGTGCAAAGAGCGACAGCGCACAGCAGCTTACGCTGGAGCAATTCAGGATTACCAGTGAAAGAATCCAAAGGCTTGCGTCTGCCCTGGGGAGAGGCGTATGGAAACCGTAAGGTTCTCAAGCCGAACCATGAGGGTCTCTTATGATCTTTCCGATCTTGAAAGGCTTACCTTCAGGGATTTGCTTCCGTTGAAATCCGCAAAGATGCTTATCTCCTTGGAGATGCCGGATGGGGAAGCCAGCAAGACCCCTGAAGCAGTGCAGAGAGTTATGGAAGTGCTTGCTATGGAGCAGTTCACCAGATCAGACACTGTGATTGCCCTGGGGGGCGGATCCTTAAGTGACATGGCAGGGTTTGCTTCATCGGTGTTCAAGAGAGGCATCGGCTGTATCTTCATACCGACAACTCTCCTATCAATGGTAGACGCGTCAATTGGCGGTAAAAACGGTATTAATTTCGCAGGGCTCAAAAACAGTGTGGGCACGTTTTACCATCCCGATGCTGTTATTATTAGTGCTGGATTTATCTCAAGCCTCCCTGATGACCAGTATCAGTCCGGGCTGGGAGAGGTTCTGAAATATGCGGTATCTCTCGATGTTGATCTCTATAACCGCATTATTTCAAAGAGGCTTGAAATACTAAAGAGAGATCTCGGAATTATCAAGGGGATCATTGCTCGTTGCATTTCCCTGAAAATAGCTGTTGTAAAGAGCGACGAACTTGAAACAAACGGCAAGAGAGAGGTGCTTAATTTTGGCCATACCATAGGGCATGCCATTGAATCCGTTTCATCGTTTACAGTTAGCCACGGCTTGGCAGTTGTTGCCGGGATGCTTGCGGAGTGCTCCATAACAGAGGCTCTTGGAATTACAAAACCTGGTACACTTGACAGGCTCGATGATCTTGTAGCGCAATTCATGCCGTCATTACTGGCAACGGACTTAGACAGCAGCTTTCTAAAATTTATAAGAAATGACAAAAAGATCCGAAACGGAAAGATAAGGCTGCCTGTGTTGGAGGAGATCGGAAAATCAAGAGTCGATGAGATTGACATCACAAAATTTGAGGAGGCGTTCAATGACATACAGATTCGGTCTAATTGGAAATAGAATATCCTATTCGCTTTCGCCAAGAATCCACAAACAGATAATGAAAATATGCAACATCAGCGGAAGTTATGAGATTGTTGATACTGATGCGCTTCCTAGCAAAGATGTGTTGTCAAGATTCGACGGGCTGAACATAACTATCCCCTTCAAGGAGTTTGCTGTCAAATCAGCGGAATCTCTGGACTTCACTGCAATGAAAACTGGGGCTGTTAATACACTTTCCATTGATGACCGTATTGTTGGGTACAACACAGACTATCTTGCCACGAGATTTCTGCTCGAAACCAAATCTCAATGTTGCGGATCAGCTATTGTCATCGGAACAGGAGGAGCTGCTAGGGCAGCAGTCGCAGCGTTAAAGGATCTTGGTTTCTATGCTATTGCAATCAAAGGAAGAGATCAGAAAAAAACTGACAGCCTGAGGGATTTTTTCAAAATCAAGAATAATGCCGAAATTATTTCAGAGAGTCACTATGACATAGCGGTCAATGCTGTTCCACCTGATGGATTTTCATTTCTGCAGGAGGCAATTTCTGGTCTGACTTTCAAATTCTACCTTGATTATGTTTACAGCTTGGAATCTCCTCTTTCAAGTAGGGCAAAAAATAAGGAAATATCGGGCATCTCAGGAATTGAGATTCTTATGCTGCAGGCTATATTTTCAGAAGAGATATGGACTGGCATTGACCTTTCCAGACTTTATGACTTGGTGGTGGTACGCAGTGCCATCTAATTCCTTGGGAAGAGCAATACGAATCACAACATTTGGTGAGAGTCATGGTACCATGATGGGCGTGATTATGGACGGATTGCCCTCGGGTCTCAGGATAACTCCTGAGGATATCAACCAGGAGCTGTTGCTGAGAAGGCCCGGAAGAAGGCTGACAAGTGCCAGGAAGGAGGATGACACCGCAGAGATCGTTTCCGGACTGTTCAATGGCAGGACAACAGGGTCTCCGCTTGCCATGCTAGTCAGGAATGTGGATGTGAAGTCAGAACCGTATGAACTTACGAGATATACTCCAAGGCCGGGGCATGCGGACCTTCCATACATACTGAAATATGGTTTTGAGAACTGGGATTACAGAGGCGGCGGAAGGTCAAGCGCCCGTGAGACCGTCAACTGGGTTGCGGCTGGCGCTGTTGCCAAGAAGCTGTTATGCTCACTTGGAATACGCGTTGCTGCCTGTCTCAAATCTCTCGGGATGAACGAATTTCCGATAGGCACCTTTGATGACTGTTTTCAGTCCAGGAACAGGCCTTTCAGAACGCCTGGGGAAACTTTTGAGGCCATAGTTGAGAGATCCCTCATTGAAGCGATAAAGCACAAGGACAGCATCGGTGGAACAGTGAGAGTGATGGCGGAGGGGTTACCACCTGGCATCGGCGATCCGGTCTTCTCAAAACTTAAGGCGGACCTTGCCAAAGCGGTTATGAGTACTCCCGGCTCTACATTTTTTGAAATGGGTGACGGAATCAGTGTTAGCAGGAAGACCGGATCAGAGGTGATGGACTCAATCCGAATGAAGGATGGAAAATACACTTGGCAGAAGAATCTCCATGGCGGGATCCTGGGCGGAATTTCCACCGGTGATCTCGTATTTTTCAATGCTGGCTTCAAGCCCACAAGTTCCATTGACAGGGAACATGAGACAATAGACATAAGAACAAACGAACCAACTACGATAAGGATCATAGGCCGGCATGATCCCGCAATTGTGATCCGTGCTGTGTCTGTACTTGAAGGGATAACATCAGTTGTTCTTGCTGATCATCTGATGAATGAAGGGTACATTCCCCGAATCATCACCGGTGATCTTGCAGATAAGATTGAAGAGAACTGGACTCGGTACACGCTTCCGCAACTGAAGGCAGAGCATGATCACTAACGCTGCTGTTTCCATACTGAATGCAATTCCAACAGGAATTGGATCAGCCATTGGCATAAAACTGCCATTGACTGCAACAATACAGAGTGGCGGTAACGGTTGCTGCAATGCTGGCATTACAAATAGGATCGTTCAGGAAGCCTTCGGGATCGATGCCCAGGATCTGACTGTCAGTGTAGCATCAGATATTCCTCAGGGATACGGTCTCAAGAGCAGCAGTGCTCTCACAACTGCTGTGATCGGAGAGTTTGCTGCCTCCAATGGAATAAGCATGTCGAAGGAGGAAATATGCAGGAAGTCCGCCTATGTTTCACGAAGAATTGGTTTGTCAGTGACAGGAGCCATGGATGATGCCGCCGCTTCTGTGTTTGACGGTATTGTTGTTTCTGATAACAGGATTGATCATATTGTTGCCAATGTTTCCGTGAAGAGTTCGAGGATCATAGTGGCAATTCCTCGCTTGCAGAGACCAGCACAGATTCGTGAGAGACTGTGCTCAAGAGACTTCACACCTGCTCTTGACCGGTTAATGGATACTGATTACGAGGGATGCTCCAGGCTCAACGGATACCTCGTGGGAGAAGCTTTGGGATATCCCATTGAGCCCCTCAGAAAGATCGAGGAGCTTGGGTCAGATATGTTCGGATATTCTGGCAATGGTCCCGCAATTTACGCGACATGCGATGATTCCCGGTTCAGTTCATTATATGAATACATGAAGGGTATTGGTAGGGTTATAGTAACAGAGACCCGGGGAAAATTATGATTGAGGTTCAGAGCAGTAAATTGAATGGCGAAATAATTGCACCTCCTTCCAAGAGCCACGCTATCCGCTATCTAATACTTTCATCACTAATAGAAGGTAAGAGCAGCATTCGTGGAATTAAATTCTCCAGCGATATATCTGATGCGATAGAGCTAGCGAAGTCGTCAGCGTCGGTTTCAATGGCTAATGGCAAAATTGAGGTTGACAGCAGGAAACCTTTCTCGTTCTCTGAACTAAACATTAAGGGTTCTGCAACCGTCCACAGGATCGCGGTAGCTCTCTCATCAACTTTTCCTGGTAGGAAGAGAATAGTCGCAGGTTCCAATCTTGCATCGAGGCCAATTGATCCACTACTGAGAAGCCTTGCGAGGCAGGGCGTAAATATCAGCAGAGAAAAGAATGCCATCATCGTGGATGGAATGTTAGATGGTACAGATTTTGAAATTGAAGGAAACGTTTCAAGCCAGTACATAACGGCATTGCTCTTCACTTCTGTTCCGTTGCAAAGGGAGGTCAGGATCAAGCTAACAACAGACGCGGTATCAAGGACATACTTGGACATTACAAAAAACTCACTAAGGAATGCAGGCGTAAAAGTCGAAAGTGAAAACCAAACCATCATTGCAGCCCCCGCAGGGTTGAAACCGTTGAATGTCACTGTACCGGGTGATTTTGCCCTCAGCACATTTTTTGCAGTAATGGCAGCCAGGAACGGCACCTCGCTGAAAATTGGAAATCTTGATCCTGACACTTCTGGCGATTCCGTCATCGTGGATATCATAGGGTCGACTGGCGCAGTGAGCAAAATTTCAAGAGGTGCCTGGGAAGTCAGTAAAGGTCCTGATCCCGATCCTGTCAATATAAGTCTGGCAGATTGTCCGGATCTTCTTCCACCGGTTGCTGCCCTTCTGTCAGAAGCCAGGGGTGTCAGTGAAATTACAGGCATATCGCACCTGAGATACAAAGAAAGCGACAGAATTGCTGAAACTGTCAATCTTCTGAAACTCTTTGGTGTGAAGTCCGAATATAGGGAAAATTCTCTTTTTATCTATGGAGGAAAAGGGCACGAGTTCAGATACAGTTCTCCGGAGGATCACAGGATGGCCATGTCCGCTATAGCATTGGCAAGCACCTATGGTGGAATCATAGAGGGTGAACAGTGCATTTCAAAGAGTTATCCAAATTTTCTTGATGATTTTCTCAGAATTGGAGGAAAATTAGTTGCGTCCTGAAGTGGTGGTTTCAATACCCGTCCGCAGTCTTAATCCTGAAATGCCCCAAGGTTCATGGATCAAGGAGCTGAGGTTGGATTATCTTCCCGTCAAGGACATGGATAGCTTTGTTGTAAACGAAAACAGGCACGGAAGATGCATCCTAACCATCAGAGATAAGGAGGAAGGGGGGAATTACACCGGAGGCGCAGACCAGAAATTTTCCATTTTGAGCAGATCAACCTGCCCGGTGGTTGACATCGAATACAGGCATTTGGAAAAGTTCTTGGATTCCCCTATCGCTGGTAAGAATGTGATATTTTCTGTGCACAATTTCAAGGGTGAAATTGAACCTAATCTTATTGAAAGGATGCTAAGTAACATAACCAGCGTGGACTGCATTCTGAAGGTTGCAATGAAAATAAGGAATGCAGGGAAATACCTTGAACTGGCATCAGAACATGCTGGAAAATTGCTAATAGTTGACATGAACTCTCTCACAAACAGGATTCTGTTTGCAATGTTAAGTGGAACATATCTCTACTCTAGCTTCAGAGAAAGTGTTGCACCAAATCAGCCAAATTACAGGCTTTCTGATCTTATTCTGGACACTGTGTTCAGATGATTTCACCTGTTATCTCGGAGATACAAGAGCCTATACAAATCATAAGTTTCAGGCAAATTACACTCACTTTTGGCGCAAGCTGCTGTAACTTACGTTTCAAGCCGGGGAGTGGGGAGATATGAAAGGGACATTATTTTTCCCAACCGAATTGCTGGGCAGTTTGATACGCTATGACTCCAGCATAAATGTTAATAAATAACGTTCTGGTCGTACAGCGCCAGAACAAAGCTATATCTACTGTCTGATTGAATGATACAGTATACTGAAACCAGCGAGACCTATGACATTTATTCCCATTAGCAGAAGAGCCAGATCCGCGCCAAAACTGAATGCCAGATGCAGATAAACGACAAGCGAGACAAGAGACTGGACAAGGAAAAGGCTGGCGAAAATCACCAGTCCAGACATAGCTCTTGCACCCGTCTTTGAGTATGTTCTGCCCACGATCATAACAATGAAAAGAAGCAGCAGGAATTCAATTCCGAGCAGAATCAGATTTATGATCCAGTATATCCCCATTCCTATTTTCTCCTATAAGTTATTTTTTCTATTTCCTTAAGTCCTCTTTCTGCACTTGGTGTGAGAAAATATACCTTTCCATACCCATCCCCGCTTGACATAACAAGATTGTTTTTTCGCATAACCTCAATGTGATGTTCCACGGTCCTGTAGTTTAAGCCGAGATCTCTACAAATCCTGTTCATATTGGACGGATTTTCGGATAGGAATCTTGCAATTTTCATCCTAGTTGCACCACCTTTCGTCGCCACGAAAAGCCACCAAAGAACCCTTTTGAGTTCGGTTTCGAAGCTAATTTTATCACTCAAACACTTAAGAAAATAAATAATATATTATTAAAGGGTGTTGTTAGACAGATTTAAGAGCACCCTTTCCAGTTATTTTGAAGATCTCGTTGTATATCATGTACTGCATGGTTCCGTTGTGTGGGTTAAATCCTGTTTGCATGTAAGTTATGCTGTACGACACGTTGATGTATTCAAACTGGCTAAGATTCTGCAAGTTCTGAACCACGAACTGGATCGTGGCCTGAACGTTTGCCATGTTTCCTGACACTGTGATCACAGGGGGCATCTCTGAGTAGAACCAGACTGCACTCCACATTGCAAAGAATTTGTTCCAGGTTTCATTGATGGCTGCGTTTCCATGGTATGTTCCATTAAGTGGTCCTCCAACCCAGTTCAGTGTCGCATTTGGAAGGTACTGCTCCATGACAGTTGTGTTGTTTTCAATTGCGATGTTGTTCCAGTGACTGAAGGCTTCGGCAGTTACCTCATTCAGTTCTGCCGGGTTCTGCGCCAATGAAATGAATCCAGCGCCAACGATGTCCCAGGTTTCATTATATATGAGCCAATCCGAGCCGGACTTGACATACCCGAGGTTGTAGCTAATGTTCAGATACTGTACCTGCTGAGGATCAGTGAAGGGCGTGAGGACAAACTGGTTCTGGCTAAGGACCGTTGCCATATTTCCATTCACCGACACTGAGGGCGGCGTGATTGTATAGAACCAAACAGCGCTCCAAAGATTGAAGAATTTTCCCCACACTGTGGTGATGTTATTCACCTCGTGATAGGTGCCTGTGAGGGGTCCGCCAATCCAGTGGAGTGTTGCATTGGTCGTGTACTGAGGTTCCAGAAGCGAAACGTTCTCGATGGCTATGTAATCCCAATGCGCGAATGCATCCTGGAGAACTGCGGAGCTCTGCACCTGACTCAGGTCTGCGCTCACGGTGTTGTAGTTGCTGCTCACCTTCGAATAGCTGTACGATTCGTAGCCAACTGCTGCTGCCAGTGCAACAGCAACAATAGCTACTGCTATGACCACAACTAATAGTTTGTTCATAAGCAGCCCAGAAATGATGACTATTTTAGTATATTACGAAATTATATGCAAATCTCATGCAAATGTGTCACATATTCGTTTACAGCAACAGAAAATGTGTCTGCATCCACCAATTTAAATAATCGGGTCGCTCCATACAATTGCTAGAAAAATATGCTAGGGGAACCAAGAAATTTTATAGTGTGTCAATCAGCTTAGACCCGTTTGCCCTCTCTTGAAAGAAAAAGCACAACTACCAGGCCTATGATTATCCATCCAATTACGATGTAAGCTGGCAGATTGAATGGATAGGCGGGGATAGGATACACTGTGCTGAATATTGCGAAGGCTATGAATCCCAGAGCAAGCGCTGGCACAACAATGTGCATTGCAATATTCATCATTCTTTCCTTTCTGGAGAAGAACGGCAAACTAAGAGTTGCAAGTGCATGCTGAAGCATGAATGCGATTGAAGCTGCCCCCTCTATAACAAGCGCTCCCACAAATGGTCCAAACAAAAGTCCGGATGCGATTGCAATGATAAAGGATAGGACTGCGACAACAATTATTGCCACATAGGGCGTTCCATATTTTGGATGAACCTTTCTTAATGCAGATGGAAGAATGTTGCTGTCCCTCGAGAGATAGAAGAGCATCCGTGTAAGTGAATTATTGATTGCTATCCCAAAATCGAAAAAGCTGTTAAGAACGACGGCAACAAAGACCCAGCCCCCAAATGGTCCAAGAAAGTTGAAATATTCAATCACGCCGGGATCTGGCGAACTTCCAAATGATGATATATTGCTAAGTCCCCAGCCAACGGTCAAAGCATAGGCGTTAAGCGCAAGAGGGATAACAACTAACAGCCATCCATATATGATTGCTTTTCTGATAGTTGTGTTGGGCTGCTTGGTTTCCTCGCCAAGGGCAACCACAGATCCGGTGCCGCCATATGAGTAAAGGCCAAAAAGCAACCCAAGCCCTATCACTGAAAGATCGTTATGGACTGGAGCTGCAGTAAGAACCGAGAAAGTGTTTGACGATCCAAGCTTTATAATTATGATCAGGGCCGATACTGTTAGTACGGCAGTTTCAATAAAGCCTGTGTACGCGGCATAGTTAAGGGATAATTTCACGCCTCTGTAAACGAAGACTGTGCTGAATATCAACGGAATCAGCGTTATAGGTATCCAGATGTAGGTTATGCTTGAGATTGATGGAGTAAGCAGGTACACGAAGGCTGCGAAAGACAGGAGTGCGAACCCCGTATATGTAAGAAACTCATTGAAGAAGAATAGCCAACCGGTCATATCACCTGTGACTTTGCCAAGACCGGCCCTTGCAAAGGCAGAATATCCACCAGCACTTGCCACTTTTTTGCTGAACTGGTAGTTGGTGTTAAGCCAGAGCAAAACTATCAAAGGTGCGAGAAGAAAGACCAGTGGAGTGGATCCTTCGGCCACCAGGGCTGTACCTGTTATAAGAATGGCCACCTCAGCAGCAGGGGCCACATGGCTAAAACTCTGAAATATCCCGTGCCAGAGTCCCAGCTGATCCTTTTTCAGATTACTGGCTCCTTTCTCATCGGAAAAAGCCATGCAGTCGGATAATCAGGATATATATAATAATTCGTGCATTTTATTTTCGACATTTGAACGTGCCACTCCAAATAAGAAAACATCTTGAAATGTGCAACTGAAAAAGGAGATGGATTCAGACAAAGTCTGCCTGTTATTTAGTCTCAGGGATTTTGATATTTTGTTCCGCCGTATGGAACAGCTCAATTATTTCACCCAGGTCGTGTTTTTGTTCAATATTCACGAAGTACTCCCAGATGTCATTTGCTGATGATTCTCCGTACACTGGAATAACTAGGTGATAGAATTTAGTCTTAACTTCTTCAAGAGTGAGATGTTTCGAAGGTGTAACGGAGCCTCTATTTATCTCCGAAATTTCTTTTCTGCCATCTTTTAGGATGATTTCAATCCTGGTCTGACCCCTGTTAATATCCTCCTTCGGATACACATGTACTCTCTTTCTCAATGAAACCACTGCAGCTTCCTTGACTAAGGTGTCAGAGAAGTGCTCAGGGTACAGTGGGCCAAAGAGCAGTGCTGCAGCTATGGCATGGGGGACACTGAATTTTGATTCAAGACCATTCTTCGGTTCCATAATTCCGGTCAAGACGGGCACTACAGGATTCACAAACACGTCTATTCTCTCGACTTCCTGGATTTTGATCTTATTTCTGAGCTCGATAGCAGCATCAATACCAGGATGAAGAACAACACCACATGGGTAAG
Organism: Thermoplasmatales archaeon AK; assembly: GCA_031625175.1. GTDB lineage: Archaea > Thermoplasmatota > Thermoplasmata > Thermoplasmatales > Thermoplasmataceae > UBA447. The sequence goes on from JAHXPV010000006.1 coordinate 22,341, forward strand.
GCTTCAGGAAGTTTCTTAGTATTTCCCATTCTTTACCAAGGTTTTGGGTGAGCTTTTCAAGATCTGACTTGCCAGTAAGTGAAAGCGCAAAAGTATTCGGAATATTTTTTGATACGGTAACTCCATTCATAGCAGCGATCCCAGAGATAACGCCTTCAGCAGCAGACCGTCCAACCTGAAAGCTTTTTGTCACTGTACCCCTGTTTGACAGAAATCCTGTTGCAACAGTAAGTCCCTGCAGAAAGGCATCAGTAACAATTTCCGGAACAGGTTTGTGCATTAACGAATAAGCGACAGCACCAGCAGCTGTTCCGAAGAGTGATGTGTTGTGCCAGTCCGAATACCTTTCGTCCAGGCCAATGGTCATTGCCAGACGAATTGCGATTTCCATTCCAATCGCTGCTGAATAGATAAGATCCTTACCATCTGCTTTTAATTGGATTCCGGCATTCATGGCTCCAGGAATGACTGGAGCACTTGGATGTACTATTGTTTCCAGATGGGTGTCATCAAAGTCCAGCAGGTGAGAAAGGGCGGAGTTGGCCCAAGTGGACCCGATAATGCCAGCTGTCCTTGATGATCCATAGATAGGGAAATTGCCCTCCTGTATTCCCTGACATGCCATGATAATGATTTTTGACTGATCGTATGAATTAGCTCCAATAGTTACTGCCATGAAATTCAATATCGCAAGTTTGGCACTTTCCCTTACAGCAGAAGGCAAATTTTTGTAGCCGTTATACGAAGCAAATTCTCCAATAGTTTCAGGTCGCATTGTTTTGAATATTAAATCATAATATAATCTTTGGGCTAAAATTCCAATCAATAGTTATTGGAACGCCCTATCTCGTTAATTTTTTCGAATAAATAAATCAAAATAGTAAATACCCACCGTCTTTTCCATTGCTCCAAATTCCAAATAAAATGATGGTAGGAGTAGCCTGAATCTCCTAAGCCGACAGAACTTCCAGGACCTTCCCCGTTGCCTTTGGTCCAAGCAAGGCCACAGCAGCCGCTATTATTATGCCGAAAGCAAAGTTTATAGAAAAGACAGGGACAGCCCCATAGGCATGGAGCACGGCCACGAAGGTTGAGAGGAATATAAAGGTCCCTATTCTGCTCAGCGAAAAGGCAGCACCGGCTCCGGTCGACCTTGCCCTTGTGGGATATATCTCTCCTTGATAGATGTGCCAGGAGTTGTTGAAGAGGTTGTCGAGTATTGTGTACAAAGTACCTGCGAAGAGTATAAGACCAACTATCCTGACTAGTGAGAATGCAAATCCGTCCAATCCCAGTAGTATGACGAAGAGAATTATGAGATATTTTCTCTCGAAGCGATCAAGTATGAATGCAGCGGCCAGTGACCCTATCACATAACCTGTATCTATAATCACGGTGAAAAGGAGGCTGTGAATTACGGTGAATCCCTCAGCAACAAGAACAAGTGGAGCAAGTGTACCTATGATAAAGCTCATACCTCCCTGCAGGAACTGAAGAATCCATATCATCACAGTCCTGCCTTTGTACTCCCCCTTAAAAAGATCGGCTAGCGGCATCTTTTCCTCTTTTGTTGTATATGGAACAGGTTCAGGTTTCTTGAGCTTATTTGACCCTATTTCCTTGCTGACCCGTCTCTCTATTTCATCCATTATCCTGTCGGCTTCTTCCACCTTACCATGGCTTTCAAGCCACCTTGGCGATTCATAGAGTCGGAATCTGTACAGCCATGCCGCTATGCCGCCTATCCCACTTATGAGAAGCACCCATCTCCATCCCGGGATGATATAAAATGCAGGAGCGAATAGGTACACAAGCAAGGCACCAACAGGGGAGGATGTCCATGAGATGGTGTACATCCATGACAGCCAGTTCCCTCTCTTGTTCGGCGGCATGACCTCATTCACATAAGTATCTACAATCGCTACTTCTCCGCCTACGCTCAGGTAAGCGATGAATCTCAATATTCCCAGTTCTATTATGTTGCTTGAAAATGCGCTGAATATGGAGAAGATTCCATAACCAAGGAGGCTGGTCAGGAAAGTTATCCTTCTGCCGAATCTGTCACCAAGAATTCCGTATAAAATAGAACCAAGGAATGCTCCGATGAAGGGAAAAGCGGCAATGTAGAACGTCGCAGTCGCCTGGCTGACTCCAAGGGTCTTGGCTATAGGTAGAGCCAGAGGTCCTCCGGTAAATAGAATAAACAGATCAAACCAGACTCCAACGCCCAGCTGGCTAATAAATAGCCTATGCAGATTCGTTGGAGGAAGCCTGTCAAGTCTTGCCCCAACACCTATTCTTTGTGTGGCTGACGAAGTTTCCATAGGTGTTCTGATAAGATATTAATATAAGAATTTTTGTTAACCGATATTTAGTAAGTGAAAAAATGAATCATATCATTTGGATTTTACGCGATATAAAGGTTCTATTTGCAATTTTTTTTATTTGTTAAATTAGGACTGACCATTTAGGTGCACCTGCAGTCCTTAAAGAAGGAGAAGATTAAATTTAAAAGCTAATTCCTGTGGTCTTGACATAGTATTTTATAAAATTCGTAAAGGAATTCACCAAGGGGTTGTTGCCCCGCCATCTGTCAAGCAATGTAAGGTATGATGAAAAGCCTGTAACTAATGGGATAAAACCTATGAAGCCCCCCTGTACGTATCTGGCGGCTTGTGCACGACTTACCACACCTATCCCGAGACCCTCAGCTACAGCATTAATCACTGATGAGGACTGCTCAAAACGAACAACTACATTTAGATCAGCCTCACTTAGCCCCGCCTCATTGATAATTTTGAGTATCTCCCGTTGGGACCCGGATGTTCCTCCCCTTGAAATGTATGGATAGTCCTTTAGGTCAGTGATCCTTGCTGTGCTCTTGGTCAGCAATGGGTGGCCAGGTGGTGTTATAATTCCATACTGAATCTTGGCTATTGGTTCAATGATCACGTTTTTTCCCAGTATCCTGTCTGGGAAATCAATGCTTGCTACGAGTCCTATATCGCACAAGGATCTGTTCAGTTTGTTTATGGTTTCCTGAGAGTTGTTGATGCTGATGTCTATGCTAACATCATGATACTTGCTTCCATATGCCTTTATGACAGCGGGCAGAAGGTATACACCGCCTATTTCTCCGGCCGAAACCTTGATCTCACCTTTTAAGAGTGATCTTCTCGATTCACGCACATTCTTCTGAAATATATCAATAACGTTTAGAGCCTGTGGGTAGAATTCATTACCAAATTCCGTGCAGTCAACAGTCTTGTTGGGCATCCTCACGAACAACTTTTTTCCAAAAAATTTCTCCAGTTCCCTGATCCTATAGCTGACTGTAGACTCTGTCACTCCAATGTTCTTTGCTGTTTTGGTAAAACTCTTGGTCGAGCAGAGATCACAAAATGTTTTCAACTGTTCCAAATCAACTGTCATTCATCCTCCCAGCTCACCTCACCATGAATCTTTTAATAAAGAAAATATTATTCTCTCAGTGACACCATTGCTGATGTATTGCCTAACCTTATTGCGATTCCCATTTTGCTTCTTCAGAACGTGTTGAACGCTGACTGACACTATTTTGATATGAAATATCGTTGCAAAATAAATTGATCGCTGCAATTATAGAATATGTTTGAACGAATAAACAAGGAGGTTAAGCGCTGAATAAATGTCATTGACTCTCTTCCAAGTTAAGTCGCAGCAATGAAGATCGTGTGTTTCAGAGTGGCAGGTCTAAATAAGAAATGGCTTTGAAGTTTAACAATGGCATAATGTAAGTGCAAGAACCAGATCAAAGGGGCTCCCAACTAAAGGAGCCATTAGTACTACACAGAGTCTTTGATGCTGAACAAATTTACAGAAATGGGACATAGCCTCAATACGGGAAGCGGTTTCCCTAAAGGGTTAATGTCTCAATGAACTGAGCGGCCTTGAAAAAAATGATTTATTAAAGTGCATTGGACAACCTGTGATGTAACTGTCTGGGATCTCAATTTCAGAACTTCTTGAACCCAAGCACCTCATTATTATTTTTCACATATCCTCAAATCTTCCCCTGAACAATACTTTGAGGAGTTATCTCCAGAGTAAGAGAATGATAAGGGCAGTCGGGTAAATTGAAAGTAAAAAAATTTTTAGAACACTTCTCACAAATTGATTACGCTATTTTCAATCATAAGGTTATATGAATTAATAATACACATGAATGTCCGACATTCAATTTTGAATACTAAGCAAATTTGCTCTTTTTTAAGACAATATATTATTATAAAAAATTGGTTGCGTTTACATTCACAGGCAGAAGAGATTTTCAAAAGATTCCTCAAAAAATCCTGCACCACTGTTATTAAATTTTCTGGTTCTCGGTGTCAGCCATCGGTCCTACAGATTGAAGATAATTAAGGTTATCTGGCGGAAAACTTACTCATATTTTCACTCTAAAGCCAGTGGGAAATGAGTCAAACAGGAATACAGTTGATAGTCAACTATTTCACTATCATGCTAGTTTATACAGTTGATTACTCTAGACTGATGAAAGAAGCTCGGCCAATTGAAAAAGAATGGACATATTAAAAAAGTCAAAATTATTTTTTACGGTTTAGCTGTCCTCAAAGTCTGTTACGAGATCATAAAACCCAGGGAATGGCATAGGATGCTCATCATATCCGCTTGTAATCAGACCATAGTTGTTGTATGGTTTAACAATGTGTGACTTGCCATTCTTCGCAAAAGCAAAGCCGTAGTAGTTCCACCAGTAGTTCCCTGAATGACCAACGCTCCAGTGGTCATGGTAGTGAACTGTAAGGCCCGAATATATGCTGTAGCCGGGACTTATTGCAGTCAGATACACTGCAAACGCGTTGCCAAAGATATAGTTGTCATTGCTGTATACTGTAAGGCCGGTCGGTGCCGCTGCCAGCGTTCCAAGGGTAGTTGTCACTGCAATTGGAGCATAATTGGTGCTGTTGAGCTCACTGGACTGCAGGAAGAAGTTTCCGTACACGATGTTATGCCCCATCTCTCTGTGAGTGTTGTAAATAAGCATCGAACTGTCCATTGTTATAAACATATTCTTGCTAACAACGACATTATTTGAATTCCACAGCAGAAGATTTGCCACAGGAAATTCAGTGAGTGTGGAGCTGAACCAGCCAGATAGGACATTTCCCTCGACGGCGACATTAGAGGAGTCGTAAATAACTATACCCATCTCATTGGATGACGGCAATCCATAGAATGATGTTATGATGCTGTTGAATCCAGTGTACTGTATGTTCATCTGCGGCATATTGTACACAAATACCGGTACATTGACATTGGCCAGAAGGATTCCGACAAAGGATGGGAAGGCGTAATCATTTAGCTCACCAAACAGAGGATTTATCTGAGCTGACCCGGAATTTTCGAGGAAGTATGCGTCCCTATAGTGCACAGCAATTGAAGACAGTTGAGAGTTGTCAAAGGCGTATAAGGGGGTGTAGATTCCCATAGATGGGTCACTCTGCAGATTCGTTGTGGTCATTGAGGAGAGCGAAAACATTGAAGGATCATATTCGCTGAGCATTGCTGTTGCTGTGAAGTTTGAATTCGGAGCATAACCAAGGACAGCATAGTAATCATATGATGGGAGTGTAAATGAATAGGATCCTGTAAGGCTCAAAGGAGACCACGTAGCTGTAGTGTTGTTGAATGTGTCCCCTGGGCTCACGAACAGGAAAGCGTTTGAAGGTGAAACCTGCCCGCTGTAGGTAGTCATCTGATCACTCGGTGAGGCACCCCACATTGGATACACGAAAGACGGCCCTGCCTGGAGATGGGCAACATCATTTGATGTCCAGGATACAGCAACACCCTGAGAGGTTTCACCAGTCTCAGATCCAACATCAAAGGCTGAGGGAACATTCTGATACATACTGCCATTCATGTATTGTAGCTGCATGGTGGCATTTATCTGGTAAACGTTTGCTGTGCTTCCCCCACCTGGTCCCCCGAGCATGATCTCAGCGTCGTACGGGATAAACCCAGTTGGCGTGAGCTGTGTTCCACTGACCAGGTAAGTGGGCTGTGGCGCCTGATAGCTTGGATTGGAGGCTGGCGTGGAGTTAAACTGAACCTCATCATATGATCCGGAAGTTGTCTGTCCACTTGAGGTAAGGGAGTAGTTGAAGAATACTGTTGATCTGCCACTTATCACCGTGGTGTTCAGGAAAAGCCTAACTTCAAATGGATAAGAAACAGTGAATGTTGGACCTATTGTGTAATAATAGGTCGGCGACACTATAGTCCCATCATGGGAATACATCGAGTTTGCGGTCATGTTGAACGCAGGGCTTGAGAAATTCCAAATGTTGTCAATAAACGTCAGTGAATGTGTCCTGGCGGAATAAAACAGCACATTCTGAGTCCAGAAGGAATAATTGCTGTTTCCGAACAGTGCAACATTATCGAGAACCGCATTGAGCTGAACTGTCACGCTTGTCGGCCCATCATCAAGAGGATATAGATCCTGTAGACTTGACATGTTCAGAATGCCTTCAAAACTGGGTGTGGTAAGGTTGAAACCCTGGTAACCTGACGAGTTGAGCATCAGCCCATATGCACCAACTCCCATAGGAGCTGGAGCCGTAGTATATGAAGGACCTATTAGGTTGCCCACTTTGTTTACGTGGGCGTTAAAATTTGGAAGGTAAACATACTTTGCCGGTATTCCCTTTGAAGCAAGATCTGACAGAATGCCTGTTGCCTTTGATTACAGGGGTGCAGGATTGCTTAGGGCATTAAGCGCCCCCACACTGGTTGTAACGGTGGATGCTGAGTTTCCCGTTTGCGTTGATGACGGGAGCAGAGCGACCAACCCACCTAAAACCATCAAGGCAGAAACCACTATCGCCAAACTAATCAGAAGTTTACGACTATGCTGAATCATGAAAAATACAACCATTCCATGGCTTTAAACTTTCCTGAAAGGATATAGATAATTGGTCGGAAGTCTGTAAAGGAATGAAATTCCAGCTCAGATCACGTTTCTATGGTTATACGCATTAACGCGATCTCTTCTCATTTTTTTTGGAGCAACGGCTAAAAATGCGAGTTTGTTATGTGCCTATGAATTAATGTTTGGCATTTTAAAAATGAATATAAGATGTAAGAGACTGGACGAAGGAAAATGCTTCAAAAAGTTGTGGGAGAGATTCCCTCCCGCCTGAAAATTTTAGGTTACGCGTCGCTGGTTACATCTATGACAATGGGTATAGACACTGATGACTCCTCATAGTTGTTTCCAGCCAAGCTGGAAAGCCCAATAGAGACTATATAAGTGGGTCCAGAGCTGCTGGTATCAACAGATCCCCCAAAGCCGGAGACCGACGTTATTGCAAAGGCGTAGCCTGCGGTTGGAACAGTGCCAGGACCTGTCGCAACATTTGGATCATTGCTAGCATAGGTGTAGTTGTAGCTTGTGCCAGGAACTAGGTGCACCCCTGTAAGTTCACTTCCCGATGTGAATATCCCCAACTCATGGGGAAGACCGCTGTCTGTGAAGAATCCACCAGCAGCACCTGTGACATTTGAAAGGTTCAGGTCAGTACCGTGGAGCGTTGCTGAGCCCACTGCGGGATCACTGAATATCACTCCCACCCCCGGACCGACAGAGATGGAGAATGTCAGCGTGACCCAGTTACCCGGTGCCAGGTTGGAAACGTTCACATAGTATACCAGTGACTGCAGATATCCGCTGTTAGGAACAGTGGCAAGAACATCATGGGGAGCATTTGGATTGGTGTTGTACAGTTTGCCATCCATAAGGTATATGGTGTTGGAATACGCGCCGTAACCACCCTGCAGAGTGATGTTTGTGTTCTGAGTGTAGAACCCAGTTACCTCTGCGGTCTGGTCCACCTGTATCTCTCCTGCGGTTGCGCTAACTTTCGTCGTGATCGATCCGGTGAATGCAGAGAATGCAAGCGCCCCGCTCATGGTGAGTATGATTGGAACCATCATCAAGGCCAAGATCTTTTTGTTCAAGCTGTTCACCTAAAAAAGGGTGGACGCTTATGCGTCCGATGTTACTGTCACTGTTATGGTCAGAGCAAAGGTGCTTTCCTCATATGAGTTATCACTACCAGACGCTAGGCCCACGACAACGAAGTATGAAGCAGTGTGGCCGTTGTCAATTGAACCAGAGGGTATGGATGTGACCATGTAGACGTAGCCAGTACTGCTCATGTCTTCCTTAAACACGCTCCAACTTGTTGCGTCAACGCTGCCCAAGCCACCTGATACCGCCGTAGTTGGTGTTGCAGACGACAACACAAATCCGACCGACCCGTTATTGGTCACTTCGAATTCAAAGGTCACAAAGTTCCCTGGAGCCATATTACCAACGTTAACCGTTTGCTCTGTAACGTTTTTAGAATTATCAAGTCCTGCCCAACCGAGAGACATGAGTGTAGAGGAGGCTGGGCTGGGAATGGCCAATGGCATGTTGTCCACCGTCATGACGGTATTTGAGGCACTGTAATTATACAGCAATGCCTGCTGATTAAAGCTTATGTAGCCAGCACTTGCGCTCACATTTGTCGTGATGCTACCACTAAACGCCGAGAATGCCAGTGCGCCCGACATCACGACCAATACCGGTACCATCACCATAGCCAACAATTTCTTATTCGTGGTTTATCACCGCTTTTATCAAAGCGTAAAGCGTATATAACGAGCCAGAAGCGAAAATACAAATTTGAAATATGAATCTGTAGTCCTTAAGTGATTTCCTTCATTGATAGTTATCCGTCTGCATGATGGTGAACTCTCTAACGGAATTTGCCCATGGTCCCAGAAGTGTTACATTTAGGACATCATACGATGATGTTATGTTGAGGTAAGCAACCATTCCATTGGGTGTGTGTATTGCTTCCATCGTTACAATACTTGCAGAGGCGTATATGCTTGTCTTGTATTCAATGGAAATATTTCCAGACATTGAAGAGTTCCCATAAAACATTATAGCATAATGCCCGGGGACCAGCCACTCATTTACTCTGGCAGAACCTGTTCCTGAGAGAACATAGGTGAGGTTTATCGGCTGAAATACCAGAGGAGTTCCGGTGTAATTTCTTTCCAGGACTGTTACTCCGTCATCTGAAGCCAGAATCCCATAGTCATATCTATAGAGCAGCATACCCACTTCACTACTCATGGTTCTGCTTATGTTGCTGGTAAAATAAATGGTATAAAACGAGGGACTGTACGGATCAACTACAACATACTCCGGAAAAGAGCTATAATTGAAGAAATCCGGCAGTATCCAGCTGTATCCACTGGTCAGCTGTGGCATATTGTTCTGTATCAATACCGTGGCACCATTGGGAATCAGAGCTGTACAGTTCCACAGGGCGCTGTCGATAGCGCTGTACTGAATCTGCTGAGGCGCGTCATAATTCCTGTTCATTCCTGCCAGATATGTTGTGACCTGAACACTGCCGTGGCCATTTGTAACAAGGTTTCCCACTGGAGTAAGGAACAGCATCAGTACAACGTTGAACGCTGTGATTGCATACAGCAGTCTCATAACGCCTTTCTTTGTGATTATCCTGCGCCTTCCTTTCATAAGTCTTGCTAATCCAATGACAGCGGATACGAATATGGCAGATACCGTCAGGGATGGGTACTGGTAGAGAAGCGTGTTGACGTATGGGTAGTAGCCGTTGTAAACTGCAAGCACAAAGTACGGTATGATCACAATAAGAAAATCTGGCGCCAGGAAGGATAAAAAGAACAGTGGCATCAGAAGATACACAAAATAGGCAAGCCTGTATGCCAGCGGAGCAGTGAGCGGCTCCGGGACATAGGTAACAATCGTATGAGAGGTGTACTGCTCAAGGAACCCGAAACCCATGTATTCAAGCGTGCCAAAGAATATTATGAATGTTGCCGCAAGCAGCATTACAACGTACCTGTTCTTAAAAGGGTCAGTCCCATTATGCTTCATATCGTTATATGCTGCGAATATGGCAAAGAATGCCACGATGACAGGAGAAAGAAAATCAGTGATTGCTGCAAGTATCATCAACGCAAAGGATGCTTTTCGCCTGCCTGAAATATAAAAGTACACACCAAATAGGAAAAGTGTTGGAAAGAAACCCATGAAGTGGAAGTCGAACCAGAAAACCCCGCCAAGAGGGTAATAAATCAGGTAAAGAACTGAGAATATCACGCCTATTCTGTCAGAATCGGTGAGGCGTCGTGCTATTAGATATACTGGAAATGCTCCGGCAGAGAGGAACACTATCATTATGTACTGTGCGAATACCGGGACGGGGTAGATGTTGTAAATGAGTGATAGGGGCAGATAGATCAGCTTGTTCATTGCGATGGTGCTTAGCGAAAAACCACCATGAAACACTGAATAGAGAAGTTCTGAGCTTACCCCGAGATCAAAAACGCTGGCATTGAAAGATCGGTACTTCAGATAGGCAATTAGACAATAACCTGCGGAGTTCAGGCTTATTGCCACCAATACTGCCAATACCGGTGCAATGCGTGAGGAGCTAGCTTTCAAGTTAGAAGCAATGGAAATTCAGGTATTTTTAGCTTTCATGACTCTATTTAGGTATACGCTAATAGAAAAATACCGTAAGATTTAATACGTCCCCTTCCTAATCCTCTTCATGTCGAAACCCTGCCCAAATTGTTTCTTTGATAACGACGACGCCGCTGCGACATGTGTGGTCTGCGGAGCAAAACTCCCAAGTTTTGGAACTCCTTCCCAGCAGCTGCCGTCAGGATCATCCAGGGGGGAAGTGCTTGATGCCATTAAGAAGCTGAGACTCGCATATCTGCTTGAGATTGCCTCTGTGGTGGTCTATATAGCATTAGGTTTTGCTTTGACTGGCAGATTTTCATACTCATCAGTAATCGGGCCCCTGGGCATTGCATTTGGCAGTTCCTCCCAGTCACTTTCTGTCTCCACAAGCTCCGCTAGATTTCTTGAAGATACTGATATTGAGGTTGCAGTGTCAGTCATTATTTTTGTCGCTACGTACTATCTGATAATTTTATCATTCACGAAGCTGCAGAGAATTTACAGCAGGTTTTCCACAGGACGAACGGGAGCGCTGTTGTCACTTGTTGGTCTTGTTGTGATTGTGCTATCAGTAATTGGTCTTCTTGCCATTCTTGAGCCAGTTATAGTTTCGAATTCTCCGATTTCCAATGTTGGTGCGCTTCTGGGTCTAGCTGTTCTGATCCTCTTCATGTCAATCATAGCGCTAATCGGGATAGTGATGCTCACAATCGGCTTATTCAGGGTGGGCGACAAGTTTGATAGCACTGCCATAAAGGTTGGATCTATACTTGCTATCTTCCTGGGGGCGATTGGGGCCATACTGATCGTTATCGGTGCTTCTGACATTGCCAAACGCCTTGAGAATGAGCCACCGTCAGATACTGAAATAACCGCCTGACATTTTTTAGGCTTTTTTAACCCTTCTTATGCGAAGGTTTCCCGCTTAATTGCTGTGGATAAGGTTATTTAAATCTTTTACTATCACCATGGTAATTTGAACCTCCTCAAGATCGAAAAACAGGATGCTGCAAAGGGCGCCCTATATCAGTATGTGAGCACTGCAGTGACGTTTCTGAGCGGCATTCTCTTTTATGTGTTCCTGGCAAAGGCGTTTCCCACAACTGTTGTGGGAGAGATGTCTCTGATACTTGCCATAGCGACCATAATGAATATATTGTTCACCCTGGGACTTCAGAATGGGGCGCAGCACTTTCTATCGTATTTCATGGCAAGGAACGAGCATGGGAAGGCATACTGGCTTGTACTACAGCTCATAATTTACGGGCTGCTGTTGGCCCTGGGTGGATCGTTTCTCACATATGCTCTCTCCTATTACATTGCGGAGCTCTTCTTCCATTCATCCGCGCTTGGATACATTGTTCACTACCTTGCATTTGAACTCTTTTTTATGATAAGCTTTAACATATTCAATGGCATTCTTCTCGGCTTACAGAGCTTCAGGCTCTCTGCCATAGTTTCAATATTCGGCCAGTCGCTTTCATACGTGTTTTCATTCGTTCTTATATTTCTGTTCAGGCAGGTTCAGTTCGCTATTCTTGGCCTGGCTATCGGATACGGAATAAGTGTGTTCGTATCCCTGGCTGTTATATTGCAGACACTGTCGTCCAATAGGCAGAAAAGGTATGTTGCCTACGTCAAGCCGGTGTTTTCGTACTCAATGCCGATCCTGTTTTCATCCATAATCGGCTACGGTTCCACGTACATTGACAGGTTCGTTGTTGCGTACTTTCTTACCACCTCCCAGTTGGGCATTTACAGCTTCGTTCTCCTGATCAGCGGATCCCTTGGAATACTTGTTGGCCCCATATCCAACGTTCTGCTTCCGAAGCTGTCGGAAATTTACTCGACCGGAACACGGGAAGACTTGAAGAAGGCAGTGGCTACGGCTTCATCTATCCTTGCTTACATCTACACACCAGCCGCACTTGGTGTTGCTGCACTCAGCAGAGAAATTCTCCTGCTGTTTGCTGGGATACAGTACTTGCCGGGAACCATACCGCTTTCAGTTCTCATGTTCATATCTGCTGTTTTCATCACGCAGAATGTGCTGAGCCCAAGCCTATTCTCTGTAAGAGCAACAAGGATATTCCTGGTTGTTGCCACCATGACACTGATCTCAAACATTGCCCTGTCGTTTCTGCTTATTCCCGGATTCGGTCTTCTCGGTGCTGCCATCTCCAACTCGTCTGTAACGATTGTTGGCTTTGCCATTCAGTATTATTTTGCCCGTGTTCTGAACATAAATTCCTTTGATCTGGTCAGGATAGCCAAGATATGGGCGTCTTCCGGAATCATGTTTTTAGTTGTGATGCTTATGCAGATGTACACTGGCTTCTCATTATTGCTTCTGCCAGTCTATATTGTCGTCGGATTCGTGATCTACATAACTTTTTCTAGAACTCTTAAAATATTCGATAGAGAAGTTCGGGAAATCTTGAATAGTGCTTTCACAAACAGATTAGGTTTTTTGGGAAAGATAACAAAACTGATAATATGATTTCATTGCCCTCATCTTATTACAAGAATGGGGGTTTTCTGAAGATGGTGTGCAAATTTCAGGTAGTTCCAAAAATGCAGCAATGCCAGGGCAAACCTTAACGATTTTATTTATCCCATGAGTTTCATGCAATGATTCCAATAAGAGTCAGTGCCATGAAAGCTTGATAAGAAAAATCTAACCCTCCCCCTTGTTAAAAGCAATGTACTTTTTGGTCAGTTCACTCAGGAGAAGGTTAGTAATTTTAGCCACGTCATGCTTTTCTACAATCAGATTATGAACGACTGGAAAATTATTTCTAATTTCTTCGATCTCTGTTGCCATTTCTTGCATATTTTGACTAATTTCCCCTGGCTCCAAAGGAGTATACCTTAGGGCGTTCACACGCTCAAAGTCGTCATACGCCCCCTTCAACTTTTGGGTTACAATGACACCGAGTCCGCTCGAAAGAGCCTCTAAGACCACCAAAGGGTATGGATCCCATCTGGAGGGCAGCACCAGTATGTCGGAATTCCTGTAAATATCTGCAACTTCCTCTGAATTCTTCTTTCCCAAGTATTCGACCCTATTATCATCAGCCGGTATAATCGTTCGCAATACGCCCTCTCCAACTATAAAGAGCTTAAAGTTGAAATCTTTAGGAATCAAAGATACTGCAGCTATCAGTAGGTCAAATCCCTTTCCGTAATCAAGCCTACCAACGAATAAGAACCTGATCTCCTTCCAATTTTTGTCCTCTCTGGGAGGATGGTACAGGTTAACGTCGATACCGTTCTGCAGCACAAAGTTGTGTTTCCTATTCAGGTTGTTAACATATTTACTGTATTGTGGAAATAATCTCATCCCATCGATCCTTTTCCAAAGCAGCCTGTTTTTGATGAGATGAAATGAAATGCTTCTCTCATCTATAACCCACATACCATTATGGCCTATAACAAGGCCTTTAAATTTCCTAAAGTAAGAATTCAATTCGTTGTTGAAAAGGTAAACAACCTGGGAATCCAACTCCTTCCCAAGTATTTTTCTAAGTCCGAACACATAAATGAAGAAGGAAGCGAGAGGCCTAATCAAGGCATAGAAAAATTTCTTTGTGAACCAATTGCCGAGTAAAAAACCGAATTTCGCATCTGAATCTTTTATCATAATAACATTTTCGTTACCTACTCCTCTTCTCTCTAAAAATTTAAGCGTCTCTTCACGTTTACCTTTATCAAGGCATACGATCTTTATGTTAAATCTATTTTTATCGGCGAGCTTGTAATATTGAAGTAACATCAATTCCAGCCCGCCGAGCCCTATGAAATCCGACGCTATTGCAAAGGTTACCTTCTGTATAGGATTTTGCTGGTATTTTGTATCTTCCAGATTTTTATCGTTAATATTCATTGTGACAAATCCCTTCAATATGCTTGTCAAGACATTTCTTGAACCTCATGTCATCGAACATCTCTGCAGCTCTTTCACGACCCTTTTTTCCCATTGCCTCAGCTACCGACTGATTGTTCACCAAAAATAGCATCTTCTCTGCCATTTGGGTCTCACTCTCTACCAGGAATCCAGTAACGTTGTCTATTATAGTTTCTGAGGGGCCAGGTCCTTTTACCGATATAACAGGTTTGGAAGAGGCCATAGCTTCTATGGGAACCTGGCCGAGGTCCTCATTTCTTGAACCGAAAAGGCACAAATACGCTCTGGAATAGAGATCTATTACGCTCTTTCTGTCCAGGTCAAGCAAAAATTCAACTGGCAGAGTATTCTCTGTTGCAAAGCGCTTTATTTTATCAAAATATTCCTTATCTTCTTTAGCGGTAGGTGTGACTGACACTATTATCAATCTAAAATTACTGTTATGTTCGCAGAATATCTGGAAAGCTCTTAAGCAGAAGTCGTGCCCTTTGTATGGCTGTATCTTCGACACCAGAAGAAAATAACTATCAGATTTCTGCGAATAGAATGAATTTGTGTCCTGGCTTGGGTAACAAATCTCAGCCTTTACCCGAACGAAATCAAAAACTCTTTTCTGAACATTTAGACTGTTGACAAGCAAAATATTAGCATGGGCCAGTGAGAACTTATATATCACTTTATATGCGAATCTCAAAATCGGCAGTGAGAGCCGGTACTTAAGTGACTTATGGCTAAGTGAGTCAATAACAGATTCATAGTCAACTGTCATGGCCCGAGAGGGGGTGTGAATGTAAGCAATTATTTGTTTTCCTCTGGGTATGGGTATATAGGTGGTACTGAGAAATATAATATTGTCATTTAATTTATAAAAAGCAAATAGGAAATTCAGAAATAAGCCTCTTCCAACACCGGGCAACACATGTTCGACTAAAAGGGAAAATCTCAGAAGCACTGTGTTCCACATTGAACCCGGTTCAATAAGAGGCGGTTGATTTCTTGGCCATATTAACGTTGGCGATTGACCGTACAAACTTGCTATTCTTCGTAACCAGATGTCTTCCCCACCGAGCTGATCTGCAACTTCATAGAACTTCATACTTGGCCCTCCTGAATTTCGGGGGTACGATTTGCCTCAAGTGGTGCAGTCTTAGGGCAAACTGTTGAGCTCATTTTCGCAGCGCCTAATCTCTAATTAAGGCATCGAGAAGAGCTACGGGCTTTAGTAGTTCCTCAATAACGTAGAATGGATGACGAACTGGTCTCTTTCTCGCAATTGACAAGCGGTTCCAGAACATATTTTGCATCTTGTAGACTTTTGCGGTGTCGCGAAGATATTTATACCTCTTGTGAAGAAGCTTGCCGATCGTATTTATATCAGAGTGGTCATGGTATACCCAAGCGTCAGGTATGAATTTTCCCTTAAATCCTGCTTTAACTGCCCTCATGTTGATGTCATAGTCCTCAGAAGCCAAAAGCTCGATATTAAACGTGCCTATCTTCTTGAAAATCTCCCGTCTCCAGGCTGAATTTCCCATGGGCAGGTACCTAATATCCTTGGATATAAGACTCCTGTACATTTCATCCTCCAGAAGGTTAACGTAGCATTCGGCCTGAGTTTTGGGAGAATAATGCCGGGCCGGCCCCCCAGTGAAATCAGCTTCCCCTTTGGTAATTGGATCAATGAGATTGCTAAGCCAGTCCCTAGGGGCCACTTCATCGGTGTCTATAAAAACAATGATGCTTCCAGTCGCTCTGAATATCGCCACGCTCCTGGTTTGTGGAATATTTCCGGGAATAACCTCAAAACGGCACTTGTATCTTTCGCAAATGGATTTGATGTTGGTTGTTGAGCCTCCATCAGCAACAAGAACCTCGTCAGGTAAAGTTGACTGATTATACAAGGATGAAAGGGTCAACTCTATCCTGGGGTCATTATATGATGTTATTATGACCGAAACTGACATCTGACTTGATATGTAACACTAATTATTTAACTTTGAATCGGCCGGAATCCGAAATTGGCGAAATTTACTTTTCAGTCTGACACGGAGAGATTGAATAACACATCGCCAAAGCGCCTGTGTGATAAAGAAGGGTACCCCTTCTCGAGCATTTATTCAGGGCAATTATTGTAGTCAACAACTTGAAGCGATTATTCTCAACGCTGTATCAAAATCTCTCACCTTTTTGTTCACATTTCCAAAACTGTGATTGGGAAACTTAGTGATGCGTCCGATACAATTCTATCGCACCTTTTCCTTTTGCATTTGACCCATGTGTTTGTTTCGTTAATCCCAGTAGTCCTGATCCTTTGGTGAGGACTTCATTCTACCATCAGTTTATCTTTCCACGCATTATGAAATCGAAAAAGATGATATATGTCCAGCTACATTAAGAAAGGCAAAGAATGCTGGATTCGAGGATGCCTTATATCGCAATATCCTCTGATATTGCCATCTGTGTCTTGAGGAAGATTGCGTTAATCGACCCTAAGAAGCTGGATGTATTAAACATGAATAAATCGGTGTTATGGTAACAGCAGAAAAAGATTAAAGAAGGTTAATCCATGAATATGTACAATAGAACAAGGGTTAAGATAAAATGAAAATAAAAAATATAAGATTTAAATATTATTCTACTATTAGTTGGCTTGTTTCTAAAAGCTTGTTTCGTAAATTTATTGCTCCAACTTTATCTGATTTTTCTGAGTACAATATTACAGAAAATCCAGAAGATATAATTCTAAAGCTTTTAGGTAGAGAAGTACCCAAAATTATTAGGGAAGAGTATAGTGAACTACAAAAATTCCTGCAATCTAAATACAATAGTCTTCAGTTGAAATATCCCTTGAATTATAGGGTTGAGGCCAATACTTCCTTTTTTATTTATTCCTTCGTGAGGCTATACCAACCTTTAAAAATGGTGGAAACAGGCGTTGCCAATGGCCATTCTACCTTTTTCATTTTAAACGCCCTTAACAAGAACGGTAAAGGTAAGCTGTACTCCATTGATATTAATTCTAATGTCGGCTCATTGGTAACAGACGACTTGAAACAAAATTGGGAGCTTATTATCCTGCCCCAGGCCAAGAAGAAAAATCTTGAAGATATTCTTAAGAAATTATATCCAATTAACATTTTTATCCATGACTCAAATCATTTATACTATTGGCAAGAGTTGGAATTTAATCTGGCGTTTGAATATGTTGGAAGCCAAGGATACATTATGAGCGATGATGTTGACTCTTCACATGCATTTTTAGACTTTATCAATAGAAAGGAGTTAAATGCGTTTATTCTGTTTGACTTCCGCAAAATGTTTGGGATAGCCGCAGTCAAGTAATTTTATACCGTAAGTGCAACGTTGTGTTTGAAGCCTTAGAACTTAAATGATGAATTGTCGTAAAACTTCTCTCACGATCTAGTGCTAGTCCTGGTTTCTCTTGCACAAAATTCAGGACACTGTCAGCTAAACCTTTTGGAGATGGGGATCACGATTCTATTAAGCAATAGCGCCTGTATATCTGTAGTAAGTTAACAAACTCTCAGAAAACTTCCTGAAACTGTGATTTTCTCTGATGCCTGCTGCAAAGCTCTTATCAACCTCAAAACCTGAGACTACTTCCCTTACTGTTCTGATTACGTCGTTAGCATCATGTGGATCAAAGTACAATGCATTATTCCCAGCTATTTCGTGAAAAACTTCCAAGTCAGAAGCTACAACCGGGAGTTCGCAGGCCAGAGCTTCTATTACTGGAACACCATATCCCTCAAAAAGCGAAGGCATCAGCAAAACATCAGCTGCGTTGTAAAGCTTAATGAGTGTATATCCATCTACCTGGTTGTATGTTACGCCAAGACCGATACTGGGTCCCACTCTAACAAGGAGGTAATCGTCCCCAATCCTTTCTGTGACTTCCTTCACGATCCTCAGGTTCTTACGTTTTTCTGCTGTCGATATAGATAAAATGATCTTCCTGTCAACCGGAAGACCTAGCTCTTTCCGAATCTCAATTTTATTTCTGATGGGAATAAAATCCTCGAAAAGTGGGTGAGGAAGGACAGTTATTTTTCCAGCGAATCCAAGATTTTCAATGTTCCGAGCCATGGTTTGGCTGAAGCAGTTGATATGCTCAATATTCTTGTAAATTGATATGTTCGCTTTTACTAGTCTAACAAAAGAAGTGTCGAAATTTTCGGGAAATTCAGCAAAGTACAAATCATGAACTGTTACTGTGGCGTAACTGATCTCTCTTATTGGGATAACGACTTGAGAGGTGTAATGAATGAACTCCCCTCCTTTTGCCTTTTTCCTTATTTCCCTAAGGTAAGTGCGGAATGTCACATCCCTGAACCTGGTGTTTATAAACCAACTGCTTCCGAATGGGAGGTAGATTCCGCTGCATGTCTTCGCCCAATCGCAAGTTTTCTGGGCCTGCCTAGTTATCCTAAAATAGTATACTTCAGAAAAAGCTGAGCTGGCAGCGTGAAGGGTTTTGGAAAATTTTCCGATGCTTGTGTTGTTGACTACGTTGGTTATTTGAAGTACTCCCATTGGGTGGAAAATGACTTAAACTAAATAAACAATCACATCAGGAGATTGCTTGACCTGGTGCAAGATTATCATTATTAATGAGTCGACACGGTATTCAGGGCTTGGAAGATATGCTGGGGATCTAACGAAAGCCCTTGATGCTGACCTAATATCCATAAGGACTGATCGCAATGTCCCTGTTCAGAACTTCGAAGGAACCGTTATGGATGCACGTAATATCCCAGGAATGGGATCAGGCTGGTATTTCAGCCATCGTTTTCCGACCCTTGCTCTTGGCAGGGTAGCCAGATTGTTGAAGGAACTTTACCAAGGCTGCATTATCCACTACTCGTCTCAACTAGTTCCACATTTTATTGGTGGTGAAAAAACTGTGACCACGGTTCATGATTTATTCGGTATTGAGTCCACTGATGACAAAAGATACAAAACACTATTAACGCGTCAATTGGAAATCATAAAAAATGAACGTTTCGTAGTTACTGTTTCGAACTATATGAAGAAAAAACTTATCGAAAGGGGGATCGGATCAAGAGTTGACGTTATCTATCCTGCCATATCTCATGAATTTTATCCAATCAATGATAAGCGTGAACTCAGGAAAAAACTGGGATTGCCGCTGGAGAAGAAGATCATATTGTCCGTTTCGAGCCTTGATCGAAGAAAGAATATTGCTACGCTAATTGAGGCACGAAAAAAAATTGATGAGTCATTCGCGTTTGTGCATGTTGGACCCGCAATACAGGGATTCATTAATTTTACGAATGTTGATGATATAACACTAAATATGATATACAATGCTGCTGATGTCCTTGTTTTACCGTCTATAGATGAAGGATTCGGATATCCTGCAGTAGAAGCACTATCCACGGGACTTCCGGTGGTAGCTTCTAATGTTGAAATATTCAGAGAAGTCATTGGAGATGCAGGTGTACTCACCGAACCAGATCCAAAAGGCGTGGTGGAAGGAATTCTCCTCGCATTGAGCTCAAAGGAAGAGTTAATAGACAAGGGATTCAAAAGATCAAGCCTGTTTTCCAAGCAGTTGTTTGAAAAGAGGATTAAATCATATTACTCAGATATATTTGATTGTAAATTTTGAGATCAATCGCTACAATAGTGTGGTGAGTGTTTTGCCCTCGCAGCTTACATGCTTACCTACATTAATACCGGGCAAAAATATCATTATAATAGAAGATAAATGACATATTTATGATAACTTCAGCTGTCAGATGGAAGTTCTTTGAGCACAGGATTTTAAAACTTGGTGGACTTGATCACTCATTGCCTTTGGACATGGTAAGCAAAAAGTACCGTAAGGTCAAATATAAGGAATATTTAGATTTACCAAGAAAAATAGCAGATAAAGAAAACTGCCGTTTCTCAGAAGAAACTAAGTCAAGCTCACTGTTCGAGGTTTTTGTTGAGAGGATTTACGATATCGAAGGATACACTCCCAGAAATAAGGATGTTGTTATAGATGTCGGTGCCAATGTTGGCGACACCACTATATGGTGGGCAATGAAATTTGGTGCACAAGTTATTGCCTTTGAACCCATGGAAGAAACCTTCAATCTCCTTAGAAGGAATGTTGCTTTAAACAACGGCGACATCTCCATAAGTAAAATCGCCATTGGAGATGGAAACGAAATAAGTGGTTCTGAGGAGGGCACTATGCTCGTACCTGGTAAAGACCATAAGTTAAAAACTGTTAGGTTGGACGATCTGAAGCTGGAAAGAGTTGATTTACTTAAGATCGATGTTGAAGGCTTTGAACTTTCTGTACTGCGTGGAGCGATCAACACTCTTGCGACTCATAAGCCTAGGGTCATCATCGAAACGCACTCCAAGGAACTCGCGAAGTCCTGCCTGGGGATTTTAACTGGCATAGGTTACAGAATCGATCTTCAGAGAAAGATGAAGCCTTCTGATGTTGAGGGGCTAAACGAAGTCAAAATGCACTTTTGCTCTGTCCCCAAAGTATGAATATTCAATGATGAAACATTATGAAAGTAGAGAACACAGGAATCAGGTGAAATTAGCATTTCAATTTTAAAGGCAGAAGGAGAGCATTATGGAGAATTTTCTGCCTTGGACAACAGTATAGCTCTGACGGAATTTGAGCTATAACTTTAAACCGAGTTTAGGAGCTGCAATTTCATAACTATACCAATAAACCAGCGCAGGCTCGTAGGTGAAAAAATTGATCCCACATGATCCTCGTCCCTTGATTCATAATAAGCATCATGGCATCTTAAACATCAGTCTTTAATACATGTCCCGAATTGGGGTATATTCAAAGAGGCTTAAGTTTCTGGTCGTTCTCGTAATGTATGTTCGCCTGGTTACAGATTTTTCCTGTTAATGGTAAGGTCAAGTATTTTCCCAGCCACCAATCCAGATTCACATTTATTTACGATGCTTTGTCTTGCCCTTTCCCCCATCTCCCTGTTGTAGTTACCGGACACCTCTATAACCCTATTTGCAAAAACATCATCTTCTCCAAGTTTGATTAAATAACCTGAAACACCATCTTCGATTACCTCCTTTAAAGGTTCAAGGTCAAAAGCCACGACATTGGATTCAGCTGCCATAGCTATTTGAAGGCTGTTCATTATTAGGTTTTTGGTGGTAGTAAAGAAGACACATGAAGCTTTATTAATCTCCACAAGCAATTCTTCCTTCTTTAGTGCCCTAACTTCAACATAGTCTGGAAAATCAGATGGGTTATTTATTCCAAAGACGCTTAATTCTATATCAGGAGACCTGTTATGGATTGTAGTTATTATTTTTAAAAGATGATCGTAGCCCATAATTGATCTTGTCTTGAAACCATTTCCAATGGTGATGGCGCGCTTCCTTTTTGGAACAGGCAAAGCTCGAAAATGTTCAACATCGACAGGACAATATACAACTCCGCTGTTAATTCGTAGTAAGCTTCTCAAATATCTTCTCTCATACTCACAAACGGAGATATTTCTTACAAAGTATAGCAAAGGGTTTTTGGGTGGAAACCACCAATGAATGAATGATATTTTTGTTCCTATCCATTTTTTAAGAAGTTTTAGCAAAAGCGCAAAATACGCATCAAGTAAACTGCCGCAAACTATTACGTCGGGTTTTGACTTCGGAATCATTTCCAATACTCTCTTATCTAGGTCTGAATATTCATTATCCCATCCAACAGCGGCAGATATCTTGTAAACTGTGTGGCCCATTTGCAGCCATTTGGCCATTATTTCAGAATCTATTGGAGGATGGGCTGAGAATAAAAGTATAGTCAGATTTTTTCTCGGATCCTGCGACATTACGAAATGGGAACATTATGGATGTTATTATAACTTCTCTGCATGATGTCCTCCATAAAAAAATGATTTGACAAGATTCTCGTTTTCTGATCCTTAATTAGCTTTGTGGTATCTCGACAGGAGCCAATCCCAGATGCCTTCTTATGCAGCTCTTCCACTGTCTACTGCCCCAAGGTTGTTCCTATAGGAATACTTTTATTTGTCATGAATTTGTTTCATTATGAACATGTCCATGCTTTCCAAACCAAAGTTCAAGACACAATATTCTTATCAGCACTTCAATTGTACAGAGGCTCTCTTTAAGTAAGCTTATAACTGCTTCAAATAACTGTCAAGAATAGCCAAAATCACTAAGCTGCAATTTATGCTTAGCAATTAGGAACGACACTGCTAATATTAACTCCTTAGGAATTTTTTCCTTTCGGCCTCCTCCTTTTCGAACATATCCTTGGTCCTTTGATCTTTTGTTTTAGAAATAAGTGTCATCATACCATCTTCAAAGGTCGTAAAATCTGATATTCCATAGTCAGAGATTAATCTGGAATTATCGGCAAAATCATGTCTGTTATCTCCCAATCTGAAATCTCCTGTAATTTCTGGTTCAATGTTTGTGCCCAGAAGATTATTCAAAGTTGAAACAACATCATTAAGAGATTTCGGCTTTCCCGTACCAACATTATAGACTCCAGATCCTTTCACGAGGGATAAAGCGTTAATTTCGGCTACATCCCTTACGTAAATGTAATCTCTTAGCTGTTTTCCGTCTTCGAAAAGTACAGGACGATGGTTATTCTTAAGTCTAGACAGAAAAATTGCCACGACCCCGGTATAGGGATTGCTAAGGCTTTGTCTTGGTCCATAGACATTAAAATATCTCAGTGCGACTGTGGGTATGTCCAAAATATCGGAGTAAAACATAGCCATTCGCTCGGTGACGTACTTACTTAATGAGTAGGGATTCAGGTTCTGGGGAGGCTTATCCTCCTTTGTTGCAATAGGCAAAGCAGTCTCTCCACATACTGGGCATACTATTTCCCATGCATGAGACCTGAGCTGCGACAGACTTCTTGGCGGAGGTGTGATTTTTCCATGTTGCTTGCACAAATAAGTTCCTTCTCCATAAATGCTTTTTGAGGATGCCACGACAATTTTTTTCAAATCTTTCATAGTATTCTTGTTATTAATTAGGATATCGAAAAGTGTGGCAGTCCCCCTAGCGTTTATATCTGTATACTTCCTTACTTGCCAAAAACTCTGCCCAATTCCGACTGCACCCGCCAGGTGTATTACGTACTCTATTCCGTTGAGTGCTTTTATCCAATGCTTCCTGTTACGTATGTCACCAAAAATATATTCAGCTTTCTTGTTTTTATGCTCTGGAACAATACCCAAATGAACTTGCCTGGCTAGATTATCAAGCACAGTCACACGGTAACCTTCCGCTATAAGACAGTCTACTGTGTGACTACCAATGAAACCCAAACCCCCAGTAACCAGAACTTTTTCCACTTATTTCACTCCTGTAATTGAAATTTTATAGCTTTCTTTATCCCATCTTCCAGTGACACTTTTGGTTTCCAGCCGAGTTCTCTCATTTTGCTCACATCTGCCGCCCTTCTTTTAGGATCATCGTTCGGCAACGGTCCAAAAACAATGGCGGAGCTGGAACCTGAAAGATTTTTGACGAGTCTTGCAAGATCCAAAACGCTTATTTCTGAATCGTTACCGATATTGTATACTTCCCCCTCTTTTCCATGAGTTATTGCTGTTATAACACCATCTATCGTATCAGAAACATAAGTAAAGGAACGTGTTTGGGTACCATCCCCATAAACAGTAATTGGCTCTTTGTGAATTGCCTGTTGAATGAATCTATCCACGACCCGGCCATAAAAATTCCCCCCTCTCATCCTAGGTCCGTATGTGTTAAAAAACCGAAGTATGATGTTCCTTAATCCATACTGCCGTTCGTAGGCTTTCGTAAGAGCTTCCCCGAATCTCTTCCCCTCATCATATGAAGATCGCGAACCGGTTGTGCTGACACATCCTATATAATCTTCAGGAGTGGGTATCACCTTAGGATCGCCGTACACCTCTGATGATGAGGCGTAAACATATAAAGCGCCGGATCTCAGCGCAGAATCCATAAGATTCTTGGAGCCAATTGCATTGGTCAGAGCAACATCCACTGGGTGGGTCTCCCACTCGACCCTGCTTGCTCTGCTTGCAAAATTAATGATAACGTCATAATCTTCCTGTGTCTGAAATGACATCACATCGCTTATGAATATAGATATCCTATCTTTAACGTCAGCTAGATTGCGTTCCAGACCACTGCTCATATTATCCAGAATATGAACCGTGTGATTATCGGAAACCAATCTTTCTGCAAGGTGTGAACCCAGAAATCCAGCACCTCCAGCTATCAGAACCTTCATAGCCTACCATATCCGTGATATTCAAAACCTAGTGCAGTAGCCTGATCCCGAAGTATGATGCCTCTGCTGTCTATTATCAACGGGTCATTGTTCATGGCTGACCTGAGTTTCCTAAGGTCTATCCTCCTGTATTCGGAGTGATCAGCCAGCAGAAGCATAATGTCGCAACCCGATGAGGCTTCATACAAATTATGGTTTACAACAGTATTTGGAACATCCACAAACGGATCGCTCAATCTGACCTGATACCCTCTGTTCTCCAGCATGCCAGCAATCTCAAATGCTGGGGTAAACCTGGCGTCGTCGGTATCGCCCTTAAAGGCAACGCCTGCGATTACTACTTTCCGGCGTTCCTTTGAGAACCTTATCACAAGATCAGCAATGTGCCTGGGGATTGATCTGTTTACATCAGCTGCTGCATCGACCATCCTGAGGTTTAAAGATTTTCGCCTTAGATCCGCCCTTAAGATGAAAGGATCCTTGTTCAGGCATGATCCGCCCACACCCGGTCCGGGAACCAGAAGGCCAGCGTTTCTCGGATAGTCATGCTTTGCCGCCTTTATTAGCTCCAAGGCATCAACGCCCACTATCTCAGAGGCAAGTGCGATTTCATTCGTGAGAGCGAGAAAAACATAACGGGAATAGTTGTCCACCATTTTCGCCATTTCAGCAGTTTCGATGTTTGAAACCTGAACAACACTTCCTCCAAGTGAACTGAGTATTTCAGATACAATATGAAGGGTTTCCTGATCAGAAGCACCTATGATTTTTGGAAGGGATGTGAAGTCCTTTATCGCTTGGCCCTCCACCATCCTTTCTGGTGAAAAAGCAATTCCAATGTCCTCCGGAACCCGAAAGCCTCTTGATTCTATGCTGCTGCGTACAACTGAATTAGTTGTTCCGGGAGGAACTGTGGACTTAAGCACCACGATGTCACCCGGTTTCAGTTTTCCCTTCAGGAGATCGAGCGCTCCGCGCAACTGGGAATAATCAATGTAATCAGAAGCAGGATCGTATGGTGTGCCTACGGTAATTATCTTCACATTGGTGCCTATAAGGTCTGAGGGATCTGAGGAAAATTTAACATTATCTAGAACAGATGGATCTGAGAGCAATTCGCTTATCCCTGGTTCTGTAATAGGGCTTATCCCTCTCTCCAGTTTTTCAATCTTGCCCTTATCGGTGTCGAAGCCTGTAACTTTAAATTTCCTTGCCAGCAGAAGTGAAAGAGGGAGTCCAACATATCCAAGGCCTATCACTGATATATCCGTATACTGTGGCGCAGGTGCTCTCATGGTGGAACGACCCCTTTATTGTTAATCATATAATTCTCCGCCCTGAGATAGGAATCAATCGTTCCAACATCCCACCAGTAACCAATGTTCATGGCATACCCCGATAACTGGCCCTCCTTGGCAAGCCGGGGAAAGAGCTCGTTCTCGAGCTTAAATTTCCTGGGAACCAAGTATTTTCCCCTTTGTTCAATCAATCTGCGGTCAAATATGTAAAATCCAGTATTGACAAGGGCCGGTATCCTGTCAATGTCTTGGGATTTCTCTTCAAATTTGGTTATTGTTGAATTCTCACTTAACTCTATTCGTCCGAATCTCTTTGCCTCCAGTGGATCGTTAAGGGAGAAAACAGCAATAGAGGCTAGCTTTCCTGATTTCTTGTGATGATTATAAAGCTCCGACATTTCAACATCCGTTATAATATCCCCATTCATTACTGCGGTGTCATCGGTTACGTTAATCTGCTCCAGTGCAATAGAAAGATCTCCACCTGTTTCCCAGCCAAGACCTCGCACAACTTTGACATTGTCCATTCCTGTGCTTTTTAGATACCTTTCTACAGTATCGAAATGATCTGATACAACTATATAGTGTGCGTCAACTCTTAGGTTGCCAAGATTATCGAGGACATAGTTCAGCACAGGCCTTCCCTTAACCGGAAGTAATATCTTTGGAATATAATATGACAGTGGCCTCATCCTGGTCCCGGATCCTGCCGCAAGAATAATTGATATCAATGTGATGGTAACATCAAGGAGTTCAAAATAATTTTCACAGACATTGCAATGATGTTAGTATGAATGGGAAATATGAACCTAATGACCAAGGATTTGAGCGGCCTCTTTAAGATCACTCTCGGGTTGCTGCGCCTACAGAAGGCAGTGCTCTGCATCTCTTATCACCATCTCTGGTCAAATTTTTGCACTCCAATCGGCCTCCGCAGACAAAAAGAAGCACTCAGAGACGAACCTTTTTATACAAGACATCGGTAACACATTTCATTGAAGACCTCTCTGATGGAATCGCATGAAGCGCGAAGCGAACTAAATTATGATACAGTAGTCATCATACCAGCATACAATGAACGAGACCGTATCAGGGATGTTCTCGACGAAGCTGCTGAATACATTTCAACGCACAGCCTGCCATGGAGGATTGTTGTTTCCATCGACGGCGATGACGACACCGATGAGATTGTGGATGCATATGCAAAAGTATATCCGTTCATTTCCCACGTCAAGGGATCGGGGAGAAGCGGCAAGGGTAACGCTATCAGGCGCGCCGCCCCCGCTACATCGAAATACGTTGTTACAATGGACGCGGACGGAAGCATAGCATTTGGTGAGATTGTGCGCACCATCAAACTCCTGCAGGATCACGATGCCGTGATCCTGTCAAGATACAGCCCTGACAACGCAATCCCCTTCCTTAGGAGGTCCCTGAGCCGAGGCTTCAACGCACTTGTGCAGGCATTTACCGGTCTGAGGGTCAAGGACACGCAGAGTGGCTACAAGATCTTCAGGACTGAAATATTCAGGAAAGCTATCGCTAATGTTGGCGTGTCAAACACGTTCTATGACATTTCATTGCTCTGGCATATCAAAAAGGCAGGAGGAAGGATCGTTGAAATCCCTACAAAGTACGAGCACAGAAATGGAAGCAAGTTCCATCCCATCGGTGAGGTGATCGGGCAGGGGACCTCGCTCCTGGCGTTTGTGATAAGACATTCCAGGTTCTTCCGCTATGTCCCTCGTCCGCTCATAGATCTTTACTACCGGAAGTTCCGGTGGATCTAGGCTATCATTTCCGCTATGGCACGCCTGAGATCATATTCCGGCTTGAAGTGCAGATCCCTGCCTGTCTTTGTAATGTCAGCAAGTGTGAACATCTGATATGTTTTGAGAGGATTTGGCACATGCACGATCTCTGATCGCGATCCTGTCAGTTCAATGACGATTCTTGCGATTTCGTTGAACTTCGTTGTTATGCCGGTGCCGATGTTGTATGATTCTCCAGGCTTCCCATGCAGGAACGCAAGAAGTGTTGCCCGTGCGGTGTCCTTCACGTAGATGAAATCCCTGCTCTGGGTGCCGTCGCCATATACGATAATGGGATCACTGCGCTTCGCTGATTCCACGAACCGTGCGATGGGGCTTGCATAGGCGCCCTTGCTGTTCTCTCCCGGACCAAAGGTGTTGAAATACCTGAGCGATATGCACTCCACCTCGCCCCTTGCGCTGTAGCAGCGGGCGAGGTGCTCCCCCGTGACCTTAGTGATAGGATACATGTTCGTATATCGTTCAGGAAGCACGTGCTCCTCAGCTCTTTCATGCAGATCACCGTATGTTGCCGAGGACGATGCGAAGACAACACGCCTGATACCCTTGCGCCTTGCGAATTCCATCACATTGAGCGTGCCGTTGGCATTGACCTGAAAACCCCACAGCGGGTCGTCCTCGAACTGCGGCGGTGACGTCACCCCAGCGAGGTGAAAGATGCCGTCGAAATGCCCGTCTATGCCCATCAGGGCATGGAAATCAGTCACTGATATTCGCAGGTCCGGATCGCCGGCAATGTCCATTGTAGTCACACTATGTCCTTCGCGGATGAGAATATCCCTGAGGTGCCTGCCAATGAACCCCTCGCCGCCTGTCACGAGAAAGCGCACTTCACCGCAATGAACAGGATAAGATAAATTTAACCTATCTGATTATCTGTGCTATGATATCCTCAGCGTATGCGGCCATGTCCCCGAACCTAAGGTCCATCGCTTTGGAGACATTCTGGCTGAGCGCCCTGATCTCCCTGAGAAGATCAGCCGACACAAGATCGAGCTCCTCAATGAGCCGCTCGGCCCTGTCCTTGTTCGTCATTTTCCCGATGTTACCTGCTTCCCCCTGATCCGGCGAGGCGGAGAAGGGCGCTTATCACCGCAGAGGCCTGCCTCTTTGCCAGCGCATCAATGGATTCCGCGCCGGCTTCGCGAATGATGCGCTGCAAATCGCCATCGCTGATCCCATTCTTCTGCACTATTGCGCCAATGTATGCGATCTGGCTCCTTGTTGCCTCCGCGATCTCGCCGTAGTCCTGCGTGAAGAACTCCGATGCGCCTGAAACGCTGATCACCGCATCCACAAAGGATCGCTTCTTTGCCATCTTCAGCGCGCTGTTGGCATCTCCGGTCTCGCTGGCAGAGGCGAAGCCAAGGCCGTTGCCCATTTCCCGATCACCATCGAAGATTGCGGTCTCAACAATGAAATCGCCCTGCTTCCTGCGTGATGACACCACCCGTGACCTGAACCTCATCCCAAGATTGAGGAGGATCATCTCGGCTCCTGCCTTGGTGAGCGTAGGCTTTTCGCCATTCCTGATGTAGTGAACGCCCTCCGCCATGCTCATTCTGAACAGATCCTGCACCGCTGATCGCATTGCCTCTGCGCCGTAGCTCTTCAGGTAGACCCATTCCCCCAGCTTCAAATCCATGATTGTGCATGCTGTGATAGTATAATAATATTTCTATCATCAAGCTTGATTGTGCATCACAACCGTTAATAACGCAACTTCAATCATGAATTATGATAATCAAGGCGCTCTCGGAGAAGCATGCTGTTGCTGTGATTCTGGGAATATACGACAGCGGCGAGGTGAGGAAGATGCAGATCATGGATTTCGGGCCGTCCATAAACACCATAGATGCTCTCCTGATCACCCTCATGGAGGAGGGCATTGTTACCATGAGGGAGGAGATGCGCGGCAGGAGGGTATTCCTCATATCGCTGACGGAAAAGGGCAGGAGAATCGCTGCGATTCTCGACACCTTAAGGAAGGAGTTCCCCGATGGGGAGACAGCCATGGGCCACAGGTTCTACGGCGGAAAGCTTCCATCCAGTTGACATGTATCTGGGATCGCTTCACACTAGCGGCATCATTCTGAACTCTTAAAGCGAAGCTGCCATTGACCCGTGGAATGATGCGCTACTCCTGCGGGTGATCCGGCCCACCTCCAGCCTTTAGACGCGTTATTTTGCCGTTTTCTCCCCTTATTATGATGCCGCCGAATCTCAGCCCGATGCCGGATCTGCGCCTCAGGATCGATTCCCTGTACTCCCTTCTGAGCGCCTCCAGCAGTGAGGGTTCCAGGTATTCAGCGAGGATCTGCGTCAACGCATAGCACCTGTCAATTGGAACCCCGCCTCCGGGTGTGTCCAGAATAATCCGATCTGATCCGGAGTTTATGGCTTCAACGAGCTCACTGGTGCTTATTGAGCCGACAACAGGGGAGCCACAAGAAACAGGAGCGAATTTTCGGTGCGGTTCCCGGCGATTTCCCTCAAAACCTTATCGCTGAAGGCTGTCTCAACCTTTTTCCTGAACGTTTCTTCCGCAATTTCACTGATCATGGCGTACCCCAGGGAGAAAGCGGGTATCCTCCCTGCTAGATAATCGTCTAGATATGATCTGATATCGCTGCGGTACAGCTCCATAATCCTCGTGAGCTGCATCCTTTCCTCCGCAATCTTTCCCCTCTCCCTGTCAAGCTGCATGAGGCGTTCGTAATAGCGGCCGGATATTAAACGATGATATGTGGCATAACGCACAGGCACGATGCCGCCTTTGCTGATCTCGATGAGATCGTTGATAATCCTCTCCCTGATCGCATCCGCATCGGCCCCTGGCACATCCCGGCCTGAGATGAATGCGGCGCACAGATCCTTCAGCTTCATATCTTTCCCTGTTATGACCGATGGCAGGGCAGCAGCAACATCAGCGGCAATACTGAGGCCTGCAAGCCTCTCTTTAAGCTCGGCGATGGAGTTCTCCAGATTCCTCTTCAGCTCTGTCTGCCTGTCAATAGCATTCTTCAAATTATCAAGGGTGACAACGGATCCGACGATCCTCTTTATCTCATTCTCAATCGCAGTATAGCTTGCCTCCGCCTCCTGCCTTTTCCCTGTCAGCTCCCTGATCTCATTCTCAATATACTCCTTTTCCTCTCTCGCCACCGCAATCTGGCCGGCAAGCTTTTCCGCCATGCTTTTCAGGATGCCCATCTGCATCTCATGTTTATAGCGCGCCTCCGACAGCTGCTTATCAAGATCAGCAAGGGCCATTGCAACATCCCTGTATTTTCTGGAGTAGTCGCGCATGCGACCAATTACAGCATCAGGAGTGTCAGCGATGTCGCCCATGGCTGCAGCGAGGCTTATTATCCTATTGGCGGACCAGCCTGCCGAATTGAGCTGGCGCAGGCTCATTACAAGGGTGTGCATTTCATCAGCCGACATGGATCTGTCCGTCGCATACCTTTCGACCTCCCTGATTCCCGGTATGGTCTTTGCATCGTATCCCATGGATCTTGCGGTCTCCATGAATTCCGCCACCCTGACCGGATCGATCCCCATGGCTTCTGCCGCTGACCAGAATCTGTCAGATTTGGCAACGCGATCCCTGTTCCTTTTTATCTGATCTGTCATGTCCTTCTTCTGCTTCGCCAGGTTAACTGAAACTGTACGCAGATCTGAGATCTCCTTTTCCAGCGATTCCTTGGTCCTGTTCTTATCGCTCAGCACAGCATCGATTGATGACACTTCCTGTTCAAGCTGGCCCTTCCTGTTCTCCAGGTCACTTATTTCGATACCCAGGGATTCCAGCTTCCTGACCATGCCGGCAGGATCCAGTCCATGGGACTGTAGCTCGATGACGGTTTTTGCCAGCGCTGGGACAACATCAGGTCCATAATCTTTGACCGTATCGTAGAAGGAGTAGAGGTCCTGGAGATCGACGTTAAGGCTCTTGAGGACAGATGCACTTAGAATGGGCATCTTAATATCCTCCAGTCGGATGCCGTTTTCCCTCATGTATCTGGCAATCTCTGTGATCTCATCGACATAGCTGACGGCTTCACCGAATACGCTGGTGCTGCCTGATTTCCACTTTGCAACAGCATCCTGCACAGTGGATCTGGCAATACCGGTGCGCTTTGAGATCTCGGTGTATCCGAACCCTTTGAGGTGCAGCTCAATGATCTTCCGGAGGGTTTCCATCTGCATGAATAATGAAATCGTTCAAAATATTTAAGCGTTTATTAATATAGAAGAATATAATTCTTCTTTTTCTTCTTCTCCGCTGTGGAGCTGTGGCGAATAAGGGCATTGATTTTGCCCCTGGCAGTGCAAGTCTTTTGGAATCATAAAATAACGCATTAGTAGCAGCCGCCGCTGTCTTTCCAAACCCAATGCGCCGGTGATCAGCATTGCCGCCCCAGGCCTGCTGCAATCTGAACAGCAGACCTTTGTTGTACGATCATGAGGTACGGATGCTGTTCTCAATTGCCATTAATCAGACATGATCTTTTCCAGTGAAACTGATGCGAACCTGCAGTTTCTGCAGGTTATCCTTCGGGAAAAATGGGTAAAAATCCATGCGATTGAGGGATCATCTTCCAGTGGCATTTTTCGTACCGAAACCGGTATGGGCGGCGGCATGCCCGTACGTTATTCCGTACATTCAACCGTACGGGGTTCAGTGCGCGAACCGTATGGAACGATAATAATGATACAGGAACAGATTACAGAACTTCCAGTATTGTGCAATATACCGCGGCGTTAAGAGAAATATTTAGAACCCTGATAACTCAGGGTTTTATGACATAAAATACTGCCTCAGACCCTCGTTGCGATGTAGTGAATTTGGCATCAGCTATACCTTTCAATGTCGTGTTTCACCATTATTCTCACAAGATCCCTGAAGCTGGTTTTCGGCCTCCACCCCAGTATTCTCTGGGCCTTGGAATAATCCGCACGATAGTTGTCAGATTCCAGTGGCCTGTAGAACTCCCTGCTTACTCTAACCATTGTTGATCCACCAGATACTCCAACCTCATTCACGCCACTGCCTATCCACTCAAGGTCCACCCCAATCTCTCTGAATGCCACTTCAGCGAATTCCCTTACAGTGTGTGATTCGCCTGTGCCAAGCACGAAATCGTCAGGGATGTCCTGCTTGAGCATGAGCCATATCCCCTCCACATAATCCTTGGCATAGCCCCAGTCTTTCACGGCAGAGAGATTTCCCAACACAACAGGCTCACTGGAGCCGTGATATATCCTTGCCACTGCCTGAGAAATCTTCCTGGTGACAAATTCGGGACCCCTTACCTCAGATTCGTGGTTAAATAGTATGCCGTTGCACATGAAGAGCCTGTATGCCTCCCTGTATGTTCTCACTGTCCATAGGCCGGCAAGCTTCGAGACCGCGTATGGGCTCCTTGGCATGAACGGCGTCAATTCATTCTGCGGTGTTTCCTTTGGCTGCCCAAACAGCTCGGATGTGGCGGCAAAGTACATTCTTGTATCGGGGGAATAATCTTTCACGGCGTTGCAGACATTGAGGGTACCGCCAATATTCGCGTCATATGTTGATAGGGCGTTTTGAAAACTATAACCGACGAAGCTCTGGGCAGCCAAGTGATACAATTCTTCCGGTTTTTCCTTCTGGAGAAGACTGGAAAGGAAATTGCCATCCGTGATGTCGCCGTAATGGATGTTGATCTGCCTCCTTATATTCTCAGGTAGGAGGTCTAAGTTTCCTTGGGTCATTGCGCTGTTCCTCCTTAAAATGCCATGTACCTCGTATCCCTTTGACAGGAGGAACTGCGTAAGAAAATATCCATCCTGGCCTGATACGCCAGTGATTATTGCCTTCATGGTGAGGTATTGAGTGAAGCGTATATTATGATTTCATGATTGCTTTCTAATGGTGGGCCTTCACAATTTCTATCAAAAGCTTGTCCCACAGTTCCGCGGTTTTGTCCCAGGAATATTTTTTCGCCACTTCAGGGGACGATAACCACCATCTCTGAGGATCATGCAAAATCTGTAATGCTGCATTAACCAACGCCATGCGGTTTCCGTCCGGAACAGTTATGCCATTGTAACCATTCTCAACGCTTTCAGAAACACCAGGCACCCTAAAGGCCACGGTAGGTGTGCCTGCCGCGGCTGCCTCTATTATTGAAATTCCCCATCCCTCCGTGAGGGAGGTGTGAATGTTCAACCATGAAGAAGATACTATTTCCGCCACTTCTTTGTCAGAAATTCTGCCAGTAAATGTTACATTATCCTGTAGATTCAATTTATGGCATAACTCCCAAAGATCGCGCACTGAGGGGCCCTTCAGGTCTCTTGTATTTGCGCATTCCTCCAAAGTATACAAGCGAGGGGTATTCTGTTTTCCTTGAAGGGTGAAATAGGGCAGTATTTACACCTGGTCTTATCAAGCTTATATTTTCTCCTTTTATACCAAGACTTTGAAGGTCTAGGAGCGAAGTGTAAGAAATAGTTATGAAGTGTAACTTGCTATAGAATATGAAATACATCTTTTCTATCGCAGTGATCAAATATGCCAAAATCCTATTTACTTGGCCTGGAAGTGACCTTGCGTGAAGATGCAAGAATGAAACTACGGTTCTCCTTCTTAAAATAACGGGGGAGACCCAAGGAACAGCGTGGCCCAAATCAGCCACTATGACATCGTACTTATTCTTCATAAGATAAATGGGAAGAATAATATGCGGTTCTATTCGCCGACCAAATCTTCTTATATGAATTCCGTCAATGGACTCTTCCCTTATAATGTTCTGCCACCCACCTGTAAAAAGTGAGACCTGGTGGCCATTCTTAATGAGACGAGTTGTAACCTCGTAAATGATTCTCTCCGCACCACCAGCTCTAGGATTCAATGGATCCCGATGCGCAAGCCATAGGATCTTCACAAGGTTATATGCATAAACGATATATAAACAATTTACGTGATATTAGCTAAAGTCGCTGATTATAGTTAAATACCATACTTTTAATACGTACTAACACTATAAATACATGGGACGAAGGGCGACCATTCCAGTTAAAAGGAAAATGACTGCAGAAGAGCTTGAAAAGCGGATCAAGACTCTTGAAAAGGACACAAGGGTTCTCAAACGATTGTATTTCATAAGATACAGGTACCAGGGCGATTCTGTGGAAACTGCCGCTGAGAAGGTAGGTGTGTACAAGATGGTGGCATACCAGTGGCAGGATCGTTGGAACGAGGATGGCTATGATGGCATTGTTCCAAGGTTTGCAGGCGGTAAACCTGCAAAGCTCTCCCCTATGAAGATGGAAAGGCTCAGAACAATCCTTGAGGGGAGGGATGACTGGACCACGAATGAGGTGCAGGATCTCATCGAAAAGCGATTTGGCATCAGGTTTACGCAGAAGCATGTCCGTACCATTCTCAGAAAACTTGGCATGAAATATGCAAAGCCGTACCAGCATGATTACCGAAGGCCAAAGAATGCAGAGGACGAACTAAAAAAAACTTAGGTACCATAAGTATTGGAGATCAGATCATCGGTTTCCTAGATGAATCGTCACCGCAGACAACATCCAATACCGCAAGAATGGGGTCCTTCAGGAAACCTGAAAAGATCAGGAATACCACAAAATACAGGGCCAATACATTTGGATTTTACACAATCAACGGAAACAGCATCATAAGATTTTACGATAATTCAAGGAAGGAGGATGTGTGTTCCTTTCTGGAGGCAATAAGATCACATAACCCTGGGAAAGAAATAGTACTGATCCTTGACAATTTTGCATCCCATCGCTCGAAAATGGTGAAGAAGAGAGCACTGGAGCTCCATATCAGATTAGTGTATCTTCCGCCACACTCTCCCGACCTCAATCCAATAGAATTCCTGTGGAAGAGTGTCGAGCGCATTGTTTCCAGAACACTGATCGCATCGGAAATGCACCTGAAGGCTGTGGTTGAAAACACTTTCGAGGAGATCTCAATGTTCAATTCATACTCAATGGGATGGATCAGAAAGTTCATTCCGAAAGAATACAATAAGTATCAAAAGTTAGGTATGTAACTATAAATAGGAATAAGCTTTGCAATTCCCCCTTCAATAGGAAGGGAAAATATTGTCGCATAGGTTACGCAAAATAGTTGGTTTGGACTAAGATTTAGAGTGTATTGATCTGCTCCAGCAAAATTTGGAACACTTTTCTTCAATTCTCATCTAGTGTCACCTCAACTTCTTTCTTCTCGAATCTTTCCCTGAATGCCGGATCATCCAGGAACTTCCTCCTGATGATCCCTGGGGATAATCAATGGATGAATGCGGCCTGCATTCATTGTAATCGGAGAATGCCTTCCCTATCTCTATGGAAGCTTCATGGAAATCCCTGAACTCGCTTGGCCATATGTAATCTGTCTTGATTGAGTTATGGAAGGATTCAATGTCTCCATTGTCCTCAGGCGTATGTTTCTGTATGTATTCCAGCTTGATTCCCAATAGCCTCATGGCACTCCTGAACTCTTGTGATATGTACTGAGGGCCATTGTCTGTCCTCAGTACCAGATCTTCAGGAACTGTTCCGTTGAATGCCATGAGAACAGCATTCTCCACTGATCGTATGGCATCCCTTGCCATACATGACCTGGAATAATGGTATCCCTGCCATTCTTTTGTGAAACAGTCCTTGATGCACATCAGATAGGTCATTCCTGATTCGGTGGGAATGTAAGTGATGTCAGTTTCCCAGAGCTGATCAGGTCCTCGTGGACGGAACAGTTTCCTGGATTTTGTTCTTCCTCTGTGTCTTGATGCAGGAAGGTTCAGATTGTTATCCTTCAGGACCTTCCTGACAGTCTTCTGGTTCACTTTTGTACCAGAATTACGAAGAACTGCCCACACCCTTCTGTAACCGTATGTTAACCTTTCCGATGCAATACTCTTGATCTTTTCACTTGTGGAGGGATCGAGCCGTTCAACATGCCTCTTCACATGACTGTAATAATATCCGGAGAGTGATATTCCTGATATCCTTGAGATGTTCCTCAGGGACCTCTCATGTTTCAGATCTTCAAGAACCATCATTTTGCTCTCTTAAGCGTTTTTTTTTAAAAGCATCTATCACAAGGCTCTGGTCTCCTATGATCTTCTTGAGGTCCTCGATCTCCTCATCTCTTGCATCAGAATTCCTTCTCTGAGCCAGTGCTGACTTTCCGCCCTGGATGAACTGTTCCCTCCACTTGCTCAGCTGTACGGGATATATACCGTGCCTCCGGCATATTTCCGCCTGTGTTACATTGTCTGAGAAGGATTCCATGACTATCTGGAACTTCTCTTCCGCCGAGTATTTGGACTTCATGAAGATACCTCCATGATCCGGAAAACCGATTTTCGCATGCTCCTTATGTATCTGTTCTTCTCTATAATATTATCATCATGGTGTTCCAGTTCTGTGATGGTTCGGGTCAGTATTATTAGGGCGTCTTCTATAAAAAAAGTTCTATGTCATTCATCACCATTAGGACCTCCATTATAAAACTGAATGCTTTTCTTCACTGCAGTGATTATGCCAATTCCTTCTTCACAGTTTTTGCCTTCTACAACGAGAAATCCCGCAGATTCCATCTGTTTAATAATTGTGGAACTTCCGTTATGGTATTCCATTGATATTGCAACCAAGTTCTCATTGGATTTTATCACTGCCACCCAGTCAATATCATATTCGCAACCTTCACAGTCAGCCTTTATCACGAATTCGCCTTCTACATTATCTCTGATGAATTCTGACAGATCCACAAATTTAATTTTCTGGTATTGCGGTTTATTTCCCTGCCTAACATGGATGTAGGGCATAGATCGGGCACCAAGGGAGCTTACATTTGTCGGAAGCAACCTTAACGAATCCACACCAGCGATCCCAAAGTTAAGGCATTGTATACAAGACGAAAGTTTGTTTGTCTGAACATTTTTTATCAAGTATCTGAAAGTTAAAGGAAACGGCTCAAAAGCAAAAACTTTTTTTGCACCTGCAAGAGCTAGGTATATTGCGGTTCCACCCGTGTTTGCACCAATGTCTAAAACAGCCTTGTTTTGAAATGGGAGAGATTTATATTCAAAATTCAAAAACTCATTGACCACCCAGCCATTCTCCATGATGCCATAAAATAGAAGTTTCTTTTTTTTAAAAAAGAATTCTACGGAATTGTTCCTAACGTTTAACCTTGAATCTAATACTTTCTCTAGAGATTTGGCCACTATCAGGTTTAATACCTGCTCTCTTGTGAGTAGCCGCTTGGTTCTATCATCTCGCAATTGAATCTCTATTAAATTTTTATTTAAGACTAGGCTTAAAATGACAGGTATCCAGTTTATAACTAGGTGCACGATACTAATGAGATATGTTAGTCCAAAATTTTTGAACCTAACAAGCAACGAAATTATATCTTGCGTATTAACTTCAACCTTCATTTACCTCTGCTATTAGTTTATTTTTATATATGATTATTTCTAGAGAAAATATCCCAAGAGAAAAGAAACGGACATTATATTTTTCAAGATGGACCAGAAGAACCTTTTTCATGATATCTCAACTTTCATTGAAAACACCTGTATATGCAGAAGTTAGTAATTCTAACTCCGTACGATCTTAGGGTATAACTTCAATCCAAATGCATCCGCAATCTTCTGTGATCTATCAGGGACCTCTGCCACAGATCTTCTTGCCCCATCCGCTATGACATATATCTTTGAGAGTTCGAACAGTGCTCCTTCACAGATATTTTCTGTGAGAGCTTCTTCTCCTTCAGCGTCTCAAGGATGCTGAAGTAGATATACAGCGATACGAAAGATATGAAGAAATATCCCCTGATGCCGTCAGTTGTGTGCAGATACGATTTGTCGTTCTCCAGTTCGTTCTTCATGGAATCAAATGCGACCTCCACCTCTTCCCGTGACTTGTAGACTTCGTATATCTCTTTCGGATCGGATCGCATATTGCTCAGTATTGCGAATTTTCCCAGCTTGTCTCTCTCAACGATGAGATCTTTCTGCTCCTTCTCTCCGCTCTCGATCTTTCTTATCAGATTGGTCTCCTCCTCTGCACGAAGAGATGTGTCCTCGTACATGTAGAGGTACTTTCCGCCCAGATCCTTTACACCGGAGTTTATCCCCCGATTGTTGAACATGAAGCTTCGATCAAGCTTCATGTTGAAATCCACAACGTCAAAATTGCGTCTTATTGCAACGATGAGGTATATGCCCTTCTTCCTTGGCATTTCATAAGATGCAAGACCACGATCTGCTATAATGATGCACTCACGGATATCGTACTGCTCCATGATGGAATCAAACGCCTTGTAATCCCTCACGGACCCAGGGAGAATTTCAAGGATCACCGGCTTATGTCGCTTTCCTGAAAAGATGAGTGCGAAGTTGATCTGATCCATGTGTATATGTTTTGGATTGTGGCCTTTCTCCGCCAGCTGTATGTTCTCCGATCGCGAGAATATGCCTGAAAGGTCGAAGAGAATCTTATCGCCTTTCGTTGTGAGTGACTGAAAGAACCTTCTCTGAGCGGAATAATCTGATCCTATTATCCGGAGTTTCTCCGATATGGTGTTCTCTGAGAGCGATGCATCGATCTGTGTGGATGCATAGAGCTTTTCCCAGGCGCTCTTCATCAGTTTGATTGGCCCTGGATCCTCTACCCTGATCATGGACATGGCCAGTATCTCTGACCAGTGATCTGGAAACCTGCGCTTCAGCTCCGGGATCAGATCTGAAGCAGCTGATAGCAGGAGCTCGGAATTCCCAAATTCATATATGGTCCTGCGATTGCGCTCGATCAGGCCATGCTCTGTGATCCTTCCTATGTATTCCGATACCTTGACCCTCTTCTTTCTCTCCTTGTCCCATCTCGTGGTGTCCCTATAGAGATAATAGGAATTCCCCTTAGGTTTCACTTCCACCGGAATGCCTCTCTCTCCTCTCCGATCTTCTTTGCAGCCTTCAGTATCTCTGGATTCATATATACAGTAATAGGGTATACACATTAATGAACCATTCTATCGCTAGAACCAGCAAAATACAGTTACCAATGCAACGATGAATCTTATACCCTAAGAAACTGAGGAGTTAGAATAACAAATTTAAATGACGAGACGATGTGGCAAAATATAGCAGAGGCGATGTAGATTAAGGAAGATGGACCACTAATATCATTGTTAATACCCACCAGGAACTCCGCTGCGACAATAGAGAAGACTCTCCTTTCAATAGAAAGTTCAGTTTATAGGAATTTTGAGGTTATAATATCGGATGGATTTAGTGCAGATGGAACTAAACTAATTGTAAATAAATTCGGATACAATTTTTACGAAGTAGGGGGCGGGTTACTTGCGGCTAGAATTCATGGTATAAATTTAGCCAAGGGTGAAGTAATCGTTTTGCTAGACGCCGACCAGCAACTTAAACCTGATTCGCTCTCAAGGATTGCTAAGGCGAGTGACCTGTTTGACATGGTTGTATTAGAGGAGGTTTTAGCTAAAGATAGGCTAAACGTACTAGATCATATGTGGGAGTTTGAAAAGAGAGGAAACAGATCATTGTTTAATTTCGCAATAGATCCCTTGAATGGTTCAGTACTTCCGAGAGTTTTTAAATCGTCGTTACTTAAACAGGCCATCTCGGAGATTCCGGATTACATAGTGCCTTGGTTAAGGCATCCGGATCATCAGATAATCTATTTTGAATGCTATAAAATCTCAAAAAGTATAGGGGTATTAAATGATGCCATTTATTATGTTGAAAGGACAAATCCTATTGATTTGATAAAGACCTATTTCAGACATGGTAGAGACGCTAGAAGATTAAAGCACACTAAATATGAATGTATAGTTGAGGCCAAGTTCAAAACAAAACCTTCAATTTACCTCAGGAGCGGATCTTTCTTAGGGGCAAATATTCTACAAATAATAAAGTCTACGTCCTTTCTGCTTGGATATCTATTGTGATGAATGCAATATCATAGTTGTGACGTTGATTTACTTCGGAGGTGCAACAAGGTCAATTATCGAGGTCCGAAGTTATCGACCACGAATGGATTCGACACTGAATGCTATAAGAGAATCAACCTATACTCCCGCATGATTGAGTGATAGTATCCTTCTATGAAAAAAGTTTATCCGACATCGGAGCAATATCCTGATTCTTAATGAGCTTTATGGTATCGATTACGTTCTTAGATACGTTCGGACGAAGGGATCTTATGCGCGTTGACTCCATCTTCTTCTCAGTCAGCCTGTCTATCTCATCGTAGAAAGCGATGCGTCTTGACAGCATCGTCCATATGGTTTCAGCAAGTATTCTAGCTATTGCAACAATAGCACGGCTCTTTCCTAACCGCTTTACAAGTTTAAGGTACCTGATCTTCATCCTCTTCGAATACTTTATCACCATGTGTGCAGCGTTCACAAGGATGAACCTGAGCATGGAAGGACCATTCTTCGATATGCGACCTTTCTGGTCTCTAGATCCTGATTGGCTCTGCCTTGGGACAAGGCCTGCGTATGAAGCAAGCTTCTCCTTGCTGCTGAATCGGTGAATGTCATCAATTTCGGACATTATCGCTGCTGCAGAATAGACATTGATTCCTGGAATTGTCATGAGCAGTTTGACCTCTTCATTGTTGTTCCATATCCTCGCTATCTCATCCTCAATCATCTGCTCTCTTCTGTTCAGTTCGATTACCCTCTCGAGCATATCCGACATGACGATGCTTTCAGCTGCGGTGAGCTTTGATGACGCATTTTCGATCTTTCTCATGCCCCTCTTTCCGAATATATCGCTCTCATCTATGGCAATGCCATGCATTGCAAGCATGGCATGTATCCTGTTCTTTATCGCTGTGGATTCCTCTCCTAGGGATTTCCTGTACCTCACCAGAGTTTTGAGATCATCGCTTTCCCTGGAGGGTATATGCACCTCCGGGAGTTCTTGAAGCCTCAGGAGCTTTGCCAGTTTGTATGAATCCTCGCGGTCGTTCTTCTTCACCGAATTGAATATCAGTGCAAGCTTTGAAGGATCTGCGAGATGCACTGAAAAACCGTTATCCCTGAGGAGGCGGGCAGCATACTTTCCTGAGGTGGATGTCTCCAGGGCGATCTCAACTTCACTTGCATTATACATGTGAACAAGATCCTGCCAGGATTTGTCACAGTTGACGATCTCGTATCTCTCCTTAACATCCCCATTGTCTTCCATCTCTTCCACACGAAAAGTACGTTTATGTACGTCCAAACCGATATAGATTCCGATCACCTCCTAAGTGGTTCGTGAGAGTTTCCCTGACAGGGGACTGTCTTCTATCCACCCTTGTTCCATCATGGTGTGGGGAGACGAAGGGCAGCAAATCTCGCGGTACGACCTCACGGGTCAGGACACTATTAGGCTGCCACTCCGACTCTCCCCTA
The DNA here is from genome assembly GCA_031625175.1 of Thermoplasmatales archaeon AK. Classification (GTDB taxonomy): domain Archaea; phylum Thermoplasmatota; class Thermoplasmata; order Thermoplasmatales; family Thermoplasmataceae; genus UBA447. The sequence continues at coordinate 64,727 of JAHXPV010000006.1, forward strand.
ACAGCGCATGCCAACGCGGTCGGAAAACTTTTTTCATGACATCTCGAATCTTGTGTAAATAAAAGATCAGGATCTTGATCATGACCATGGGAGAAATTTCATGAAAAATGAAAGGATGCCTCCTCGAAGGAGCAAGGAGGCAATAAACAATGGAAGAACTGGATAAAAAGATATCTGCAATCGTAAGGAGGGCAGTGAAGGAGTTCATGGAATCCCTCATGAGGGGAGAGATTCAGGCCTGATCTGGATCCACTTCCTTCAGACAGTTTTTCAGGTTCATTCAAGTAATTCAACATGTTTGTACCTCCCGGTTTCTTTTTCTAACCATTTCTTTTTGAAATATTCATTCAATATTGCGGATTCAAACTCTTCCGGTGTCATATAATTCAATGAGGAATGTGGTCTCTTTGTATTGTAATCGGATACAGCCCATTCCATGTGCTTTCGGAAGTCCTGAACCTGCCAAAGTATGATTCAATGTGGCCATCCTCCTCAGGTGTATGCGCATGTATTGTCTCATGCCTTATGCCAAGTGTTTTCAGATGCTTCTCGTATCCGGATGAAGTGAGCTGCGATCCGTTGTCCGATCTTATCCTCAGTCCTTTCACATTCATTATGGTTCTCTTTAACATTCTGGGGGTAATTTAGTAAAGTAAATCCTCATGGGAACTGAGTTTTCCTAGTTCGTGGGATCAGAGTCCATATGTGAAGACACATGTTCATGGAGAAATGTGGAATGCATACTCTCCTGCTCGCTTCTGTGAGATGAAAACTAAAATAAGTTTACTGCCACTATACCAGAGAGAACCAAATATATTAAAATTGCCTTTCATTACCCTGGTTATGGAAGAAATCCTTGTTACTGGTGGCAATGGTTTCCTCGGTTCTCATCTCGTTGAAAAAGCATTGCAAGAAGGATATAATGTTACTGTGATAGATGATTTTTCCACTATGCACAATATGAATATTCCGGACGGAGTAAGGATCATAAAGCGAAGGATCGAAGATACACAACTAGACGAAAGGTTCGATTATATTGTTCATATGGCTGCTAGACCCTCTCCTGAAGATTATACACTTAATCCTGTAGAGACACTTCTTTCCAATTCAATTGGGACTTACAATACGCTCCTCTTGTCCAAAAAGTATGATTCCCGTTTCATTTATACTTCCTCGTCCGAGGTCTATGGAAATTCCTCAGTTATTCCCACACCTGAAACATACTATGGCTATGTAAATCCCAATGGTGTAAGGAGTTGCTACGACGAGGGGAAGAGATACTCGGAGGCTCTTATTATGGCTTTCCACAGAAAGTACGGGCTAGATGTTAGGATTCAAAGACCGTTCAACGTCTATGGTCCAAGGATAAGAGCGGATGGCCAATACGGAAGAGTAATTCCAAGGTTTATAAGCCAGGCTTTGCACCAGCAGGAAATCACACTCCATGGAGATGGTTCCCAGACTAGATCCTTCCTTTATATTTCTGACTGGGTAGAAGCAACATGGAGAATGATTACACAGCATGATCTATCTGGAGAGGTATTGAACATCGGATCGGAAGAAGAAATTAGAGTATTGGACTTGGCGTCAATGATATTGGAGCTCACTGGTTCCAGCTCGAAGATAACATATCATCCGAAGCGTGAAGATGACCCCCCCAGAAGGTGCCCAGATATAACAAAAGCAAATAAATTGCTTGGATGGAAACCCAAAGTATATCTAAGGGAGGGTCTAGTGAAAACGATTTCTTGGTTTAAGGAGGCATTGAATTGAAGATAGGTGTTGTTGGTCTCGGCTATGTTGGTCTGGTTACCTCTGCTGTTTTGGCTGAGCATTTCAACAGTGTTACTGGAATAGATATCGACAAGAATAAAATTGAACGGCTACTTGAGGGCTACCCTCCCCTGTACGAGCATAACCTTAAGGAGTATCTTGTTAGAAACAAGAGTAGGCTGACCTTTTCATGGGATTACAATGACTTGTCTGGATGTGATGCAGTCTTTGTATGTACTCCAACTCCAACCGTAAACAGCAGAATCGATACCAAACACGTAGAAGGCAGCTGCAGGGCAATAGCCAAAGTTAGCCCGGACAGTGCAATAATAATTAAAAGCACAGTCACACCAGGAACCGCAAGTAAGATTCGCGAAAGTACAGGTCTTACTGTAATTTCCAATCCTGAATTTACGCGTGAAGGTTCTGCCATTATGGATACAGAAAAGCCAGACAGGATTATCATTGGGGGTGATAAGGATGATATCTGTGAAACTGTATGGGCATTTACTGGATCGCCCGTTCTCAAAACAACAAATGAGAATGCTGAGCTTATTAAGTATGCTTCAAACGCATTCCTCGCTACAAAAATATCATTTATCAATGAAATCGCCAATCTATGTGAAACTATTCCGGGAGCAGATGTCGAGATTGTCGCAACTGGCATGGGTCTTGACAAGCGAATTGCGCCATACTTCCTTCGTGCCGGGATTGGGTACGGGGGCTCCTGCTTTCCAAAGGACACTCAAGCGTTGCTCGGTTTCGCGGAGGATAAAGGCGTTGATCTGAAGATAGTAAGGGCCACAATTGATGTCAACAACTCGAGGATTAACCATGCCATTGAAATGATCAAAGAAGATGTAGAGAAGATGGGTATAAAAAAATTATGCGTTCTTGGACTGGCCTTCAAGAATGGAACTGATGATGTGAGGGAGAGCAGGGCCATAGATCTGATAAAGGGCCTCATAAGTTCCGGCATTGAGGTAACCTATTATGATCCGGTTGTCACCCAAGACATCAGGGGGGCGGAGCTTTCCCGAAGCATAGGGGAATGTGTGGGGTCTTGCGATGCAATAGTGATAGCATCAGAATGGAATGAGTTTAAGGAGCTTCAGAATATGAATGTTACAAAACCCGTCTTTGACCTAAAGAGACTGCTGGAAATGAATTATTTCAAACATTATAGAGGTATAGGTCTATGGCACGAATAAGGAAGGCAGTGATTCCTGCTGCTGGGAAAGGGAAGAGGTTTTATCCTCTAACTCGCGCACAGCCCAAGGAAATGCTTCCAATTCTTGACAAACCGGTAATCCACTATGTTGTAGAAGAAGCAGTGAACTCCGGACTAGAAGAGATACTAATCATTGTTGGTTATGGCAAGGACGCGATTATCAACTATTTCGACAAACATGAACTAGATGATGAGATGGATATCTACGGTATCAACAATTTTCCTAACATATATTTTGTGAGGCAAAAAGACCAGAGAGGCCTGGCCGATGCCATAAGATACGCTAAGCAGTTCACCGATGATGAAGACTTTGTGGTTCTGCTTGGTGATACAATATACCGCTCAGCCTCCGACAAAACAGTTACAAGCCAGCTCCTGTCCCTTTACGAAAAGGAGAGGAAACCATGCCTTATGGTAGAAGAGGTTCCAAGGGAAAGAGTGAGCGATTATGGCATTATCGATGCAAAGCAGATCACAGAAGACATATTTTCCATTAAGAATGTTGTGGAAAAACCGAGTGTGGACCAAGCGGCTAGTAATCTAGGGATTACTGGCATATACGTGCTCGGAAATTATGTGTATGACTATTTACACAGCATAAAACCTGGGGTAAATGGGGAATATCAGCTCTCTGATGCGTACAACATCATGGTGAGAGACATGGACATTCTAGCACTAAGAATGCACGGAAAGAGGTATGATATTGGATCAAAGGAACTGTGGATCAGAACATTTGTTGAGTTTGCTAAAGAAAAGTACCCATAGGTCGGATAATGAACCTACCGTCGACGTTATAATAAAACTAAAAAGTATTGTGAGGTTTTTGGAAAACCTCAATCAACTGTAAATGTAGTAATCCAAGAAGTTTCCGTTAGGCCATTAGAATGCACGAGCAGAATTCTGGACGGTTATTTACCCATTTTCTCTACCTTTCTGAACCTTAACCTATCTATTGAAAACAAATAGGCTGTAAAAGTCAAAACTGTGCCAATTGAAATAGCCTCCGTCACGGTCCGGCTAACAGGGTAGAGCTTGTTAGCCCTATACATTATGTAGAACGTGTAATTTCCAGTATCGTTTATTATCCATGCGTTACCAAATCCGTTGTACAAAAGATGTTGAGAAGGAATGTTAGCTCCATTGGAATCAACCACTTCCCAGTTCCCATCGAATGTCTGGGAGAATGCAATGAAAAACTGTGCTGATGCATTGACATCGACCTGATATTTCACAGGGCTAATTTCTTTCCAAGTCAGATATCCTGGAACAGCGATACCTGAATTATTAATGTTTTCTTTCAATATAGCCATATGTTCATTGCTGAAGTTTGTATTCATAATGAAGAACGGATATTCAGAATAGTTGGTGTATTTAGCCAGATACATATCGTTTATTCTCAAGGAATAATTAGTATTGTTCTGAGGGTCGCTAACAGAAATGTTGAGGCTAAAATACTGGGGTTTTATGTACACAAATGGGTTGGCAAAAACAACTGTTTTTGTTCCCGGTAAATTAATTCCCCCCGTGGTGATGGGATAACCATAGATGTAGTAATAGCCCCCTGCTCCTTTACCAGACGGCTCATCGTGAACGAGAATGGACAGGGAGACATTGTAAGAAGAGGTATAATTCACCACAACATATGGATATTCAAAAGAACTCACGTTGATGGGGTGTGTGGAGTAAAACACTGATGAGCTCTTACTCCCATTTGCAACGATATAGTATTGTGATAAAACCATAGAACTGTTGTTGACAAATAAATGCCCTTGGTATATTTTTTCGTTGCCTATAATCAATTCATCATTTGTTCTTGTAAAACTAGTGAAAAAAGTATAGTTAAGGGAATATATTCCAATGGGTGATTCTGGTGTCGGATTAAAATAAACAGGTACTGTCGAAAAAACCATTGCCATTGGCATTTCATCCTTATAAAGCCAAAGGGGACCAAAACGCTTTACAAGTGTGAGATTCTTCTGGACATTCAGAAAATTCTCAAGGTGTGTGATGTTGAAGGCCTGTGGCCCCCCATCCCATGTCTTAATGAAGTTGGTCTGAAGCAAAACATACTTTATGTTGTACGAAGCTAGAAGCTTTGCAAGGTTAGTTGTGTTGGAATATGTGACTATATTGTAGATCTGAGTCAGATAAATCTCTTGGTCAAAGGAAGATACCTGCCCGTTAAAGAGTGATGCAACCCCTCCCCACCATTCGAGAGGATTGTTTGCTATGAACGAAGTATTCCCAAAGTCAAGACCCTCAAGTCCAGCCCCAACAGGCAGCCCTAGTATTAGGTGGTCACCAAGATGTGCGCTTACGTAACCAACCATTTCTGAATAATAACTAGGGAAATATGTAATGGCCTTGACGTTGGGGTTACCAATGTAAGTCGGTGTAGCCTCTGGAGTCCATAGATATACTTCTGAAGACAGGATAACTACTGCAACTAAAGCAACAAAAAATTTGGTAGATTTTAATTTCTTGACGCCTGAAAGACGCTTTGAATAATAAACGACTGACTTGTTATGATTTACGTTAGTATCCGTGAATATCTTAAGGGCAAGTACCATGATAAAGGCAAACATGAGTACGATAGCAAAACCGTAAACAACAGGCGGATCCTGAAAAGGTATAAGTATAGGTGACTGGTGATCAATTAGCAGAAAAAATATTGGTGCCAGGGGGCCATTGACTCCTGCTAGGAGAGATTCCAGCAACAGTAGAAATACTAGAGAAAGGAGATATTTTTTGATAAAACGAGATCTGTGCAGGATTAATGGAAGGATTTCCAACACCATGGATAGTGCCATTATGGTGAACAATAGATGACCATAAAAGGCAGCCCAGTTTAATTGATTTGTCTCAATTGATACGAACGGTGAATTATATGCCTCAGCGCCAAAGGATCCTAATTCCACTCCATATTTGACGAAGTAGTAAGATGATGTATAGGTGGCAACATTGGCATTGAATAGTGAGAGAAAGTATGGCAACAGCCATATATTTACTGCAATCAGTAAAGCAGATATTCTAAGTATATACGAAAACTTTCTCTTCAGGTTGCCATCTTTCACAACCAGGAATATAAACACCATGCAGATCAGAAAGACGAGGACAGGGGTAGCGTAATTGATTGTGAAGAGTGCTATTGGGATGGAAAGCAGAATCATCAAGAGAAGCCAAAGCTTCCAGTCACGAACCCTGTCGTAGACCTTAAGAAATCCTAAAAAAAGGATTGGAGATATAGAATAAACAAACCAGAGAATAAAGTTGTCCCAGAAGAGCGATGACAGTATGTAATAGTTGTACATATAAAACACCGAGATCAAGAGTATTCCGATATTTGCAGTGTTTTTGCCCAAGTCTGGGAAGATATATGTCGTGAGGCTATAGAAACCGAACCCAGACGCTGTGAGGAAGAATATTACTTCGAGAGCCTGAACTACGGCAATACCAATCCCCAAGAACGAACCTAAATAGTATGGGAGCAACATAAATTCCCAAAACGGGTAATTGCTCAGAGGTATCCCATGTCCTTCAAGATAATTCCATGGGAAGGAGAAAAAATACCAGTCTATCCGGGGAGAAAATGGGAGAAATGAGTCTATAAAAAAATATATGCGAAAATGAAAACGTACAAGATACCAAACCGATGCAAGTATAAGGAAAATTACAAAGGCAAACATTCTCCTATAATCTACTAAGTGCTTGCCCAAAGACATAAAACGCCTAATGCATATTTAGTTTTATTATTTTCCATTGTCTCTAGTGCGTTGCACAATTCAATAGGCATGTGTCATCTCCCTGAGAATATTGTAATACTGAACCTTCAAGGCAATCTCCTGCGCAATGTAATCTGGTCTTATGGCCTTGATTATTTCTCCCATTGTTCTCTTCAGGCCTGAGAAATATATCTCCGCGCTCCACCTTTTTCCGTATTGCACCGACTCCTTCCACTCCTTCTCAGATCTCCTGCGGATCAGTCTGACGATCTTGGCCCTTGCCGGTGATCCTCTGCTCTGAGAGGAGGCATTCTTCCTTGGCGGGATCACTGCATTTGATCCGAACTCGTTGAATATGGCCTTTGAATCATAACCCTTGTCACCGAATATCATCAGTATTCTGTTTTTCACAGAATCCAGAATCTTTCTGCCCTCCTTCGCATCATGCACACGATCATCGGTGATCGAGAAGGATAGCACCGATACATCATGTATTGAGATGACTGCATGTAGCTTGCTCCAGCCCCTCCTGTGCTTATGCCATTTATTCCCCAGATAGTCACCCCGAATGGTGATCTTGAAACAGGTGGAATCAATGGCACAGTCCACCGGTTTGCCATTGACCTCTGGAAGTTTCGGTATGATCTTCCTGATCCTCCTGAATATGCTGGAATAGCATACCGATCTGATACCGGTGACTCTTGCAAGTATGCGAGCAATTCCCTCGAGTGACCGGAAGGGTACACTGTACAGCGCCCTCAGTTTTGCAAGGAATGTTATGAATGCATTCGGGGTCCTGTAAGGATGTCCTCTCTTTCCTCTGTTGTTCTCCTCAAGAAGAGTCTTCCAGTTCATGAGGAATGACGGATCCATGAGGTCTTCAACCCTGTTCCCATGGATCGGTTGTACCTGTCATGCAGCCTGTCTGAACCGACCCAATATCTTCTTGTGCTTCTGTTCCCTATGGCCATGATTGGCTGTGGTGTCATAACAACCAATCGCTCCCCTGTATTTCATTATACAGGGGAGTTATGCAACGCACTACATTGTCTCGATATTGGTATAATGCTTATAGGAACAGAACTTCTGAAATTAACAACTATAGGTTGTTTTTGTGCACCCCTCTGACTGTGAAAGACTGAAGTATGCTAGAGTACATATGTTGACAAAATCTGTGTGTTTAACACAATTAATAAAGGCCGAAACATACTGGAAAATAGACATCTTGAACAGATTTGAAAAGGCTGTTAAACAATATTCCCGTTTTACTCAATAACTGGCTTTCCTCAGTAACAAAAATAATCCCTTAGAAGAACTTCTGCCTGAACACTACATAGTATTTTTGATATGCTCGATTTGCTAGTGGAAAAAGCTTAGGAAAAAAAAGCTTTATTGCTCCTAGTGCAGTTACCAATAGCAAAAATGGAGAAAACTGCAAAAAGTAAGCCTTAACGAACTGAAAAATGTCTCCGCGATTAATGGAATATCTGTCCTTTATAAAAAGCATTGCCCTGGCTATCAGTTCATCCCTCATCAAAACCTTGGCAACTTGTCTGTCTTGAATTAGATTCAAGAGGCCTCTTGTTGTGTAGTGCGAGGACATAAGGAATCTGTCCACTTGTGAACCAAAACCATCTGAAACGCTGTTCGTTCTTATTCTCCGAGCAGAAAGCCTCCTTCCATCATAGACTATAACACCTTCACTATTCAGCGCCAGAAAAAATAGAATGTAATCTGGATTAAGGGAGTCAGATAACTGCGATGCTTTATCGAGATCAATAATTTGCCTTCTGATTGAGATTGATGATAGATTAAAGCTCATATTTAACGAGGATCTCATCTTGATGATTCTTCGCGGTGAGAGGCTTCTTGAAGAAAACTTCTTTGTTGTATAAGCTTGGGTATCTTGGGTAGAACAAGGAAGAAAACTGCCCTCTTCTGATATCCTGATTATGTTGTTTTTGTGGAAATTTATGCTTGGTGTCTCTTTAAATTCTCTTTCAATGATTTCAAGCTTATTGGGACAGAAAAGATCGTCGTCGTCAAGAAAACACAAAATGTCGCCCCTGCTCTCCTTTATTCCAATCAGATCCTTCCCGAATGTACCGGCTATTTGTGTTCTAAGTATTCTTATTTCTAGATCCGATTTTTTCCTTAAATTCAGATCTACTTCTGTAACGATTATAACTTCAAAATGATCTTTTGGTAAAGTCTGCATCTCCAGCGACTCAAGTGCCGCTTTTAGAAAACCATTTCTTTCATGAACGGTCATTATTACGGTTATTAAAGGTTCCACATCGGGAAATAGGAGTAAAGGTAAATTACCTTTTTCTCGTTGTTGGATAGAAGCCTAACGCTGGGAAATGCAAGCCAGCACTTTACATCAGCTCTTCATAGAGGTGCTCTGTTTCCTTTGCCACTTCTTCCCAAGTATACAGAACCTTCGTCTTTTGTTTTATCTTTATTTTGTTATGGTTATCGATCAAATACGCCATGGCAGCTGCGAGGTCTTCCAATTGTCCTTTTCTCACAACAATAGCACCTTCGATATTGCGATAAAAATCGCCCATACCACCTGTATCTGAAACTATTGTAGGCTTTCCATAAGCGAGTGCCTGAGCTGCTGTCATGTTCTGTGCTTCGCCATACGTTGATGGTGAGCAAAAAAACATTGCACTTCGGTACAGCCAATGAAGATCATTTTGTTCAATAAAGCCTGTAAGGAATACCTTCCCTTCAAGGTCGAGGTCGTGCAACAACCTCGTAATCTCATCTTTCATCCCAGCATCCTGTCCGGCCAGAACTAACTTAATATCAAAGGTCTTACTCGAAATTCTGTGGTAAGCTCGAATCAGTAGATCGATGCCCTTGTTCGGAGCCAGCCTACCAACATAAAGTATGTAAGGTCCTTCAGAGATGATATCTGATACAAGCTTGCTTGGAGTTGATAGGTGCGGAATCTCGGAATACACACCCCCTGGTAAAATAAAGACCTTATCTTTATTAGCCCCAAGACTGAGGATAAACTTTCTGCTCTTCGTAGAATCATTCTTCCTATCAGGTGATCGTAAAGAAATCTTGGAAGTGTAGTTTCGGGGGAGGTATGTGCAGTAACGACCCATGGGATTCTTTTATTCAAAATTATGGGAAGGGTACCGTAAGCAGGGAAGAACCCATATCCATGGGAATGAATGATGTCAATGGAGTATTTGCGAAGGATTTCGGCTAAGCCTAACGTTAAGCTCGGCGTAACAAGTCCCAACAAACCATTACGGTCAATAAAAATCGGGACAATGTTTCCAAATCTGTAGATGTCTATTCCGCTAATCCTATCTAGTCTCTCAAAAATTGTCCGTGGATTCACTGTGTTCACATTTGAGGTCATTGCTACCACATTATGACCATTTATCACCAATCGTCTCGCCGTCTCCCAAGCAATAGTTTCCACCCCTCCAACTGCTGGATAAAATCTAGTGGAAATGATTAGAATGTTCATTGTACACACGACCTTGATAATTGTTGGTACAACATAATTCATATATCTTTTAAAAAGTTACTTCTAGTTTTGCTCGCGCTGTCATTGAAACTATGAATGCCTATGGCGGTTTCGGTTGTTAATGTCATTTTCAAGCTTATAATTGAAATACGCACTGCTGGCAACACCTCTTAGCGTCCTGTTTCTTCCTGACAAACCTAAAGTAGCTCCACCGATGTTTCCTACATAGTAGTCAGCTATTATATATCTAAACCCCAAACTATGTAGGCGATATGATAGTTCTATATCCTCAGTATCATTGATGAAGGCTTCGTCGTAAAAATCAGGCATCTTTCTAAGTATATCTGCTGAATAGATACTAAAGGAACCTCCAATTCCAGGAATTGTTTTTTGCTTCCCCAAAAGAAAAAGGTGACTTTTGGGAACCCATACTCCGAGAAAATTTATTGAAAATTTCGTGAGGAGCATGGAAAAATTGATTCTGTAATACAAACTAAATTTGATTCTCATGGACACATTTGGCTTCAAAATAGCTGCATTATGCATAGGTTCAAAGGTTTTAAATCTTAATGCTCTACTCAAATTGTTCGGGTCTTTCTTTAGCACAACTGTATTGTATGGTGTTATGAGTTTGAGCTCAGATGTTAGCCTGCTAATCGGGTCAATTGGATAGACGTCATCATTCGACACAACGACCCACGTTGGATTGTATTCCATCGCCTTCCTTATGCCGACATTGCAGTTATGTGCATAATTGAAATAAAAATCACCCTTGCCGCCGCTCTCCACAAATATCATGTGTAGACCTTTAAATATATTCTCCCTGCATTCCTTTGCATACTTTCCGTTGAAATCTGCAGTTGGTATCACAACAATGATGTCTTTGTCGCCCTCAACCTCATGAATATTGGCAACACCCTTTGGCCGCTCTTTCATCCACTGTATCAGCTGTTCGCGATTTTCAAAACCATCATAGAATTCCACGATCTTGCTGGGTTCATCACTTGTGAAGTAGTTGTTGCGGTAATCTACAAGGCTGAAGAAAACATTTGAAATGGGACGTTTCATAGGACAGAAAAGGCGGCTTCTTCTTGCTCCCCTAGGTTCACTTGTAATCTCAACAGTCATTGCTTCCTTCTAATATTTCAAGCGTATTAAAATTTTTTAGATTTACAACTAATAGAAACAGATAATATCCAGAATATTGACTGACTTTCATAACCAGAGCTAGATTCATTAGAGAACTCTCTTGAAAAATAAACCTCCAGACACATTGACAAGACAGGAGAAATCTGCCTGATCAGCCAACTCTTCGAATTAAAGCTATCAAAGGGCATCATTGGTAATGGAGTCTACGTTATGCTTTAAGCTCAAGTACCTGAAGTTGTAAATAACCTTATTATTATAGTTTAATTGAGAAAACTCAGGCCAAGCAGTTAAAATGAAAACAACTTGGGAATTAGAAAGTAGCTCTTGCGGACTATTGGAATATTCAATGCGGAGATTTGGATATGTGTGTGCGAAGTTTGCCATAGCCATTGGATCAAAAGCTATAATGTTATTGTACCCCTCCCTCTGTAAAAGGGCTATACATCTCTGCGCGGGAGTTTCTCTGACATCATCTGAACCTGGTTTGAACGCCAGGCCAAGAATTCCAATTCTAGTACTTCTGTCTTTATGCTCATCAATGAAATCACTTAGCAGGAAATCCATTATCTTAGAATTCATTCGAATGTTGCTTTCAAGCAACTGTGGACGGAACCCGAGATCGATTGACAGCTTTGCAATAGCCTCTGTATCCTTTGGAAGGCAATAGCCTCCGTAACCACACCCAGGGTAAATGTAAGATACGATACTTGCTGGTTCTCCGTAAAAGCGCCTATCCAGGTGAAGGAGCTTGAATGCCTCCTTCGTATCTATCTCACCAATTTTCTTTGCGATGAGACTCATCTCATTGGAATAACTTATCAAGGTTGAGAGAAGGGTGTTTGAAAGGTATTTCAGGAATTCTGCTGTCCGGGGATTAGTGAATATAACATTCTTCCCAAAACCTTTGTAAATTTCATTTATCTTATCCTTTTCCTCTTTGTTGCAATCTATACCAACCACAATCCTGTCTGGATTCATGAAATCTTCCCAGGAATGTCCCTCTCTTAGAAATTCGGGGTTCATCCCGACTAATATCCTCTCCTTTAATTTTGGATTTTTTGCGTAAGTATATTCCCGCATTTTATCAGTAGTCGATGGGGGGACGGTAGATTTTATCAGGATTATCTTTTTATCAGGTTCTATTTCCGCCTTTGAAATTTCATCAAATACGGATCTGATCTGTGAAAGGTCCGCACTCCCTTCGCTACCCTTTGGGGTTCCAACACAAACGAATATTATATCTGACTTAGCCAATACCTCATCAATGCCGTCAGCAATGAAAAAATTCACACCGAGATGTCTCGAAAGTGCTTCGTCCAAATATGGTTCGTAAAATGGAATTCTTCCAGAGTTGATAAGACTGCACTTAGATTTATTAATATCAAATCCAACAGTTGGAGTACCACTTTCGGAAAATCCCAACGCAGTCGTGAGACCCACAAAGCCTAATCCAATAACGCCTATCATCTTGTCATTTCCTCCCTAAGATACTGCAAAAACCTAGCAACCCCATTTTGGACAGTAACCTTGGGATCGAATCCCAATTTTTCCCTCGCTTTTGTTATATCTGGGACCCGCCTCTTTGGATTGTTGACGAGGTAGTCAACATCGGAACTCTTCATATATCTAATTTCAGTTTTATAGTTGAAAATTTTCTCCCCCTCTTCTGCAAATATACGGGCTAATTGAGAGATTGTAATTTCAGGGCTGTCCATTCCGATGTTGAAATAATCGAATTTTCCGTAATATAGTGCCTTGAGATAACCCACTATGGCATCTGAGATATATGTGAACGTTCTTGTGGCAGAGCCATCTGAAAATATCTCGATTGCTTTCATCTTAACCACTGAGCTGGCGAAATCAGCCGGTGCCCTAGCGTCATTTAGTTTCATTCCCGGGCCGTAATTGTTGAAAGGCCTTACCGAAACAACTTTCATATCGAATTCCATATTGAAAACATAACACATGGTCTCTCCGAATCTTTTGGATTCGTCGTAGCATGCGCGAGGCCCATTGAAAGCAACATTACCGTAATATTCTTCATTCATGGGAACCTTTGATGCGTCCGGGTCACCATATACCTCGCTGCTTGAGAAGTTAAGAAATCCCCTGGGATTTCTTTTTGCAAAGTAATCAAGCATCTTTCTTAGACCCCAGACATTTGCATCTAAGGTGGCAAGTGGATGTTTTCTGTAATATGTCGGAGACGCTATTGAGGCCATATGGATTATAGAATCGTATCGGTCAATACCGGGAATTTCTTCAACATTATCTTTTGCAACATCAAATTTCTTTATATGAAAGAGATCGAACCTTTTCGACAATGAATCTATCCATTCTGGTTTCCCGAGTATAAAGGTGTCCAGTGCGAGTATGTTATTGATCTCAAGATCAGAAGAAAATGCAGTTAGAAAATTGAGCAAATAATACCCAATAAATCCCCCTGCTCCAGTCACGACGATATCGGAACCATGAAATTTGTCTTTATCTGCGTCAGAAAGCCCATCATATATGTAATTCAGATCCTCGAGCATTATTCTGTTTTCCAAGATGAGAGCATATTTTCACCCCCTATAATAATCTAATTTTTCCCTCATCCAATTGGAAAATCCCTGATTCCATCTCTAACTTGAAATTTTGGGGACCAAAGTAGGAGAGTTTCCGCTTTTGAAGTGTCAGCATAGATCCTGTCTACCCAGTCTGCCGGTTTTAAAGCTGATTTCACGATGGAAATAGGGCTTGGCGAATTCACTACCTTTTTCCCGATCATTGCGAAATCCAGTATGGATGTGTATAATCCGGTTCCAATGATTATAACCTCTTGCATTTCTAAACTGCCTATGACTTTAATAGACTTGTAGAAAGCGCTTATTATGTCTTTTATATATACAAAGTCTCTCTCAAGGCGGGGTTGTTCAATTTTATTTCAGAGTTGTTTATCAGGCTATATATCAAATACGGTACCAATCTCCCTTTTAGTTCATAGGACCCGTACGCTTGAAAGATCCTTAAAGTCATAAGCCGGGTATCAATTGTTTTGGAATATAGAGTAAGCATGTTTGAAGCCATTGCCTTGGTAATGCCATGAAAAACTGTTTGGACGTGGTGGCACATTCTCGGCTATGCCTTCTTTCGATCCGACGTAGTCAAATGAGGTTCCACAGTTGATTAACCATCCAACATGGAATTTGACGCTAATGTCTAGAATGTTGAAAAGGCGTCGAACGCTAGTTTCAGACGTTGTTCTAGTGTCCTTCTCTGTAGCGTATGCACCATACTGGGAGCAATTAATTATCCAGTCAGGTCTGATACTTTCAACAATGGATTGTGTTTTTTCATAGGAGGTAACGTCAGAGCTTATTAATGAAATTTTATCTCTTTGTTCTTCCAAATGCCAATTATATTTTCCATTTCTCGTAATCCCGTAGATTTCATGATTCTTATCTGCTAAATGGTTTGCTACGTTGGAACCAATGAAGCCTGTTACACCAGTGATTAGAATCTTAAGCGACTCCATTCAATCTCTCCATACCTTCCATGGAGCATTATTGGAATTCCACATTTCTTCAAGCTTTCTTTTGTCTGTGAGAGTGTCCATAGGCTTCCAGAATCCCTTGTGCAGGAAAGCTTGCATTTTACCAGTCCGGGAAATTTTTTCCAGTGGTGTAGTTTCAAGAACTGTTTCATCCCCCTCGAGAAAATCGAAAATCTCCTTTGAGGCAACGTAGAAACCAGCATTAATCCACTGTCCATCGCCCAAAGGCTTTTCTGTAAACTTGATAACTTTATTCTCATCATCTAACTGAACAGCTCCGAATCTCCCGGGTGGTTGAACCGCTGTCAAGGTAAGTATTACTGAACGTTTCTTATGGTATTGTAGCAGATTTCTAATGTTAATATCTGCCAAACCATCCCCGTAGGTGAACATGAAATTCTCCTCTGAATCCAGGTAAGATTCAATTCTCTTTATCCTTCCGCCAGTCATAGTGTTGAGGCCAGTGTCAACTACAGTGACTTTCCATTTCTCCTTTGGAGGCTTAATGATCTTGATTTCTTGATCTTCTAAGTTGACTTCTATATCCCCATGATTAAGTGCGTATTTTGAGAAATACTCTTTTATGATGTTTTGCTTGTATCCTGCGCATATGATAAAATCATTGAACCCGTAATAACTGTATAATTTCATAATGTGCCATATTATGGGTTCTGGTCCTATTTCTACCATTGGTTTAGGTCTGACTGCAGTTTCTTCACTTAGTCTTGTCCCAAGGCCACCAGCAAGTATGGCTACTTTCATTAATAAGGTAATTGCAAAAATATATATATGTTACCACTCGAATGTTGAACGTTATGCAATGTATGAATCCTTAAATGAACAGTAATAATTCAGCCATCCGAAGGTATTCCAGATCATCGCTGACTGAATATTTTCCCTTCTTTCTATGCAATTCAAAATCACTGAGGACGCTTTCAAAAATCCAAAATTGAATTTGCACCATTGGGCACTTTGACCATACATCAGTCATTCTGATTTCCCATTCAGCATGTGTTTGTGCATTAGACTGGTAGATTCATAGCGAAACTGAAGAGTTAGTCTCACTTCTTTTTAGGCATATTTCCTGGACTTGTCTGTGGTGTTAATCAAGAGGAAGTTTATGCGCAGCAATTGCATATCTTACTTAGCTATGGATTTGACAGATTTACCGGCTGCTTTGTTGCCATGTCAAACACTTATTGAGAGAATCTAGGATAGACCTTCCCTCTGATTTGTTGCATTCAATCAATTCCTTTGCATTCCTTATAATGTGCGCCAGCACCATGCCCATGGATCCTTTGTGATTCTAGCCATTTCAGCATGGACGGAGCGCATAAATTAACTAAATTTTGACAATGTAGATGGGTCAGATAAAAATTCAGCAAATTCTTTCCCTTGAATTATTACTTGGTGGCTCCATAAATGCTCCCATCTCCCGTATCTCCCCGCGGTAACAATCCCTACTTCATCCAAGTATTTATATATTTCATCGAGTATGATAGTTCTTTTTAGATCATGAATAGGATACCCGAATCTAAGGTCAAACTCCCAAATTCTGTGAATGTCTCTCTCATTAATGTATCCCA
Source organism: Thermoplasmatales archaeon AK (assembly GCA_031625175.1). Lineage (GTDB taxonomy): Archaea > Thermoplasmatota > Thermoplasmata > Thermoplasmatales > Thermoplasmataceae > UBA447. The sequence continues at coordinate 81,219 of JAHXPV010000006.1, forward strand.
AATTTTCCAAAGAACTAATTGCTTTCTCGGTGTCCCTTGAATCATATTTTTCCGTATAGGGTATTTCGATTTGAATTGAGCTAAAATTTGAAGGGGCCATATTATTCCCAACATTGTTATAGGCAATTAAGCGTGATACTGGAATCTCACTGTCGTAAAAATATACCCAGGAAAATTTTCTTTTAGTTCTCCCGTACAGAGCGATATTCAAATAATGTAGTGATGAATGCCTTAACTCTTTTGAAAGATTAGTAATCCTTGAGGGCACACCTTTTATCATTGCAATCAAATTTGGTAATGGCAAAGTAGAAACCAATCTCGAATACTTAATAGTTTTACCCGAAGAAAATTGAATCATCTTCTCTGAGGGGTCAATTGAAGTTACGCGACTATTCAAATGTATACTTATATCCTTTTTACGAAACTGCCAAAAATTACTGAAGCTCCCAAATCCACCACTTATTGGATATCTGTATTTGTCAATATAATAACCCGTCTTTTCTTCCAGCCCAAAAGTGCCTGACACTGCTTCTTTTATTGAAGGGTTAGGGATTCTGTCCTTAACCCAGTCTATGGAAAGCTCTGATGGATCTGTACGCCAAAACTTTTTCGTATACGCCTTGGTGAAATTTTCAGCGAAATACTTTCCCTGGGTTCGGACGCACCAATCTTCGTAATTAGAGACTTGTTTATTTTCGGATATCTTATATTGTTCAATTAAATCCATTAAAATATTATACCCGGACACCTTGTCAAGCCTCTTTAGGTGAAATAAAGCAGGATGCGGAAATTCCAGTCCTTTGTATTGATTTATTGGTCTAGCTTGTTTTTCGACTACACGAGTACCTAAGTTTAGAAGAGAAATGACATATTTATTCTTTGTAAATGATAGATGGGGTCCGTGGTCAAACACAAAATCACCGTAGGTTTCACTTGAAGCAGTTCCCCCAATCTTAGATTCTTGTTCAAAAATTTCAGACTTTCCTTTATAATGGTAGGCCAAAGAAAGACCAGTTAATCCCCCACCCAATATAGTCAGGATTGGAAAGACATGCTCATTCATTATTAAAGACCTCCTTGTAATAATTATAAGTTTCAAGAAGGCCTTTGCGTAAATCGTACACGGGCTGCCATTTCAAAAGATTTTGTGCCTTAGTCGTGTCCGCTTTAACATGATATGTTTCATTATTATCATATGGTAAAGCCCCCCATTCTACGTTCAGACTTCCATGAAAATCACTAATTAACTTTGCAATATCTTTTATGCTAAACGCTTCGCCAGTTCCTATTACAAAAGCTTCATATTTATTCCACCTCTTAGTTATAAATTCCACCGCGGCTTTGTAGGAACGAGCAACATCCTTAACATAAATGAAATCCCATTTCTGTTCACCAGGTGAAGTTTTCGCTTTCTCGCTTTTGATTGCACATTTTATGAGATACGGTATTATCTTCTTTGGGTTGTCTTTTGGGCCATATGGGGCGAGTAATTTAAGTGTTATTGCCCTAATTCCGAACTTATCTGAGTAGAATTTTAAAATTTCTTCAAATGCGACTTTCGTGGCAGAATATAAATTAGAGGGTGAGATTTTGTTCTTCCCTGTTAGAAGGTATTCATCTATTAGAAATTCAGTAAATGTTCCCGTGTTGATAAAAAATGGCACATTATTCCTTACCATTGAGTCCAAAATTTTGGCAGGAAAAGTAATATTTGAATAAAACATTTCTTCTATATCTTTGAAATCGTGTTTCTTCTTGTAATAAACCGATAAATGTATTACAATTTCGGGTTTGAAGCCTGTAATTGCTGCATCAATAGATTCCTTGTCAAGATAGAATATTACTATCTTATTATTTTCTATATGTGATTTTATCCTTGATGTATCTGAAGCTGTTCTAAGCGTTATAGCTATTTCGTTCTCTCCATCTTCTAAAAGGCTTTCTAGAACATGCGAGCCAACGAAGCCATTGGCACCAGTCATTAATATCCTCATATAACAATTCATCCCCGCCTAATGGACCAGCCGTAAGGTATTCCGTTTCCTACAGGGTCCATACTCTCGATTTCTTTAGAGCTATAGAGCTCCGTAGAGCAATTTGTTACTAATTCTGACTTTGTGCCTGTGCGCTTAAAGCCGTTCCGTACGTTGAGCGAAACTAAAACAAGTTCGTAGTTCAATTTACCGATAAATAATCCCTCAAGTTCTTCTTTTGTTCTTGACTCGGTCTGGTTATCATGCAATAGCAATTTAATTTTACCTTCTTGTATTGCAAAATTGAGCGTCATTTTCCTATGAATGTTCCAACCCTTGACAACACTAGGATACATCCTAGCAAGATACATCTCCCAGAATTTTCTGAAAACTGTATTATCGGAATGTAGCATATTCAGTATTTTACCCCTTTCATCAGGTATCTTTTCGATTTTTTTTATTTTTACCTCTTCCATGATAACCAACTACCATAATTATTATATATTAAATTTTTGCACAAATTAATGCATTTCATCGGGTCTCCTAAATGGTTGAGTCTACTATTATAATAGTGGACTGCCTTCTTCACTATTATCACTTTTTTTATCATATTTATCATACTTTCTTTCCATTCTTCATATTCCTCCCTTGGTGCTTTATAATCTATTGCTGAATACAGTCTCTCAATTTTGTAGAATCCAACGAACCTAAAGATTGTGTTCCTTGTACAAATTTTGACCGGCGTATCCACGAACAGTGCTGTTCATAAAGAAATATCATTACTGGTCAAGGGTAAAGTTCCACATACCAGTTGGGATGATATTTGCCGTATAACTATTATTATACAGCATCATATTGCCATAGTAAGAAGGTTGGAGGCAATCTCATTTTTAATCATCCGTTTTACTGTTGATTTCATACTTAGATAAGCGCGACAACCACTACATATACCCTAGTAAATAGGCTCAATCCTATTAAATTCATTAAATGTACGTTAGTATCCTCTAATGATATGTATTCAGCAATACTTTATAATTGATACAAGGTGCATTAATTTCAAAGAAGGTGTTTCTAATTGGCAGTGCCATAATTCAGATAGCTGGCCGTATAATGGTGCGTGATCGTGAGCAATGTGCCTGTGAGCATACTGATACTGAACCAGAATGAGGCGAACAATCTGATAGCATTAAACCTCAGCAGCCTTAATTATTCCACAAGCATTTACCTGAATGAGACATTAGCGCCGGGCGCATACCAGGTATTTTTTTGCATTCAGCCCGTTAACAAGCAGTGGGACGGTTTCACTCAGTGTAACCAAGGCCATAATCGCTATTTGCTGAGCATTTTTTCAAATGGGTGAAGATTCAAGGCAGATAATTAAAATCCTGGCCTGCTGATAAATAAAATAGTCTGCTTATTCATAGAAGTAATAGGAAAAATCTGATATTGACGGGGCATTTCAAATTAGTTTTGAATTACCTGCGGCATGATGACCCTGACTGTCACCACCTTTATTCAAGATTTATATGGCCTCAGAAGGTCAGAATGGCGTAATCCTTTTTGATCAACGAGCTGATAAGCGGACCTACAGGCAGAACGTCAAGGCCAATCTGCATTAGTCCAGCTTCTATGCCCCTATCCTTTGCGACTGCGGAGCATGCAAAGGGCTTGACCCCCTGGCTCTTCAGCTTCTCCAGCATTTCTCTTACCTTTGCATTATCAGACAAAATAAGATCTTCACTGGGGCCGAAGAACATTACCTGTATGTCATTCAACCATCCATGTTTCAACGCGTTGTAAGCATACATCATTCCTGTCAGTGCTTTATCAACAGCCTCCTTCCCTGAGGATATTATAATAAGGGCTTTGTCTCCCATTAATAAAAATCAGCTTATGATACAAAAACTCTTTGGGGAAGTTGGTATCGACAATATTTTATTTGAGAGTTAGGGACATTCCAAATGGGTAATTTGTTTAGCTGGGCCAAGCAACGTGGGCATGCTTTCACAAAAATCGGGCCTCTCTGTTCTCTAAAGGAATTCATTTTAATTATCTCTTGTGAATGTCCAAGGTAACTGAGAATGACGAACCATTTCCTATTTAGCATTTATATTGTAACTTAAATTACGTTTTACTCATTACATAATACTGGCATTCTGGGAACTGAAATTTTGTACAGGATGTCAGCTCGAAATGATAGACAGAACCTTGTATTTTGTCCATTGAGCTACAGACTTTAGGCGTATAGAAGAATTTAAAAGGGCATCCTTAAATCTATGATTGAAGACGCCTGCTACAATGAACAACCTCGACAGACCCCGGAGATCCAGCAATACCCTGCCGACTTCATTTTCTAATTGGTCCCTATCAACATTGAATTGACCATTCTATCTAGCCTAGCAAGTAGAGATCTTAAACTACGAGAGGAGTAGAGAAACTGCACCCCAAGAAAAGCAGCATTTCCAAATCATCAGCGATTGACTCCGTTAGATTGTAAATTAGGAATGACCGTCACTTCTAAAGACAACACAAGTGATTTTAGCTCTACATTTACGGTTGCATAATTGACAAAATTTTTATCCCTTACCCAATATAAGTTGGTAATACACTGTGACAGTAGGACACCCAAACAACACAGCCAATGTGGTAACGCAGGTGGTAAGCTTCAGCGTAGGCCAGTATGGATGATGATAAAAATGGCACGCAAATTGTTGAAGGTGCTGATTTCAGTCATAATCGTTCTTGCTGTTATTGTATACAGCGGAATCAGCCTTGAGACGTCTCCGAAATCCATGCAAATTGCCTCGTATGATAAGGTGAGGCAGGAACTGACAAATGCCATTAACCTCAATTTTGGAAACCTTACGCTTTACTACGCAGGCCAGTCAGCAACATTCTATTTGGGTTTGGGTACGCTGGTGGGAAACTGGACCTCAAGCTCCGATTTCTTAATGCTACTGCACGTTTCCAAGATTTCACAGAAGACTGGATTTACGGTTACCGGCATATCGATGGAGGTTGACCATATTCAGGTGCTGGCAAACGGCACACCACTGGTGTTAAGTAATCAGGGTTCGCAAATCTACAATGGGAGCGTCTATGAGTACATCATGGACGCGGCCCCACAGGGGAACTATTTTGGCGAGGTCAATGTGTCATTCAGCTTTGATGCCTATCTAATACTGCAATCATGGATATATCACATTTCGGTCTTTGAGGGGAGATTCACGTACAACCAGACACTGAAGTTACTTCCTTCTTGACCTAACTGAGATGACGTGCTTCAACCATTCTGTAAGGCATCAATTATAAGATAATGACCAGATCGGTATATCATCTAATAACTTAGGGTGAATCGAAACCACAGTGAAGAATTTTTCAAGAAACTACCATCAGATTAAAGATACAGCCATTTCTTGAGGGAAACTGACGGTCGAGTAATGGCTATATTAATTAAAAGGTTAATTTAACTGTGTTGTATAACACATGCAATAATTCTTCTTGAAAATGAGATGGGT
>JAHXPV010000007.1:0-76339 GCA_031625175.1 Thermoplasmatales archaeon AK
CCGGGTGAATGTTTACATACAGTCCGGGGCATACAAGGTGCTCAGGATGCTCAATGAGCACACCAACGCCACTGAAATTCTGAACCTTGTGAACAACATGAAGGATTCCGGACTGGGCGTATCCCTGATCCTGCTGGCAGGTACAGGGGGAAAACTCTACAGAGAGGATCACGTAGAAGGCACTGCGAATCTTGTTTCCCAGATGCTGCTTGATGCCGGTGACACAGTCTACATTTCCCCGATAGTGGAGGAAGAGGATCCATCATACGGGGATTCCGCAGCCAGGATTGGCACATCACCACTCAGCAATGATGAAAAATACCTGCAGATGGCCGAAATTGAGAAAAGGATAAAGACGGCCTACAGAGACATCAACGGAACAGATTTCCCTGCCAGGATCGTGAAATACGACCTGAGGGAATGCATCTACTAGGCTATCATAGTACCATTTGTCCTTCCGCTGTGAATTACCCTGTCATATTCATCCAGGTCCTTCCCGTTTATAACAAAAATCCTTATTCTGGAACGCTTGGCGATATTTAATGCGGTAAGATCCATAAAAACATTAGGTCCAGCACCGACAGATTCCTTCAGCGCCAGTCCAATGGCCTCATCGTATGTGAGTGAGGAGAATTTCCTAGCGCTCCTGTCTTTTCTAGGATCTGAAGAATAAACACCATCCACTGAGGTTGCATTAATCAGGATCCTGGACCCGATCCTCTCTGCCAGGAGGGTTGCGACGGTATCAGTTGTATGGCCCGGCTCCGTGCCACCCATTACCGTAAACCTGTAGATCCTTGAGAGTTCAGCTGCGTCATTTACTGTCTGGGGTATCTTGTAATTCGAATCCTCAAGGAATGCAGAAATCGAAAGCGCATTCATCCTAGTAGCATTGATACCAATTTCATCCAGTATGTTGTCGTTAACTCCTCTCGGTCTCAGGGAACTTATATAGGATCTTGCAAGGGACCCTCCCCCCACCACTATGCCATATTTTCTGCTGGAATCCATTATCTTCATCTTGCTGCAGAATCTCTCAATAAACTCTATATTTAAGCCATCCGGAGCAACAATTGATCCGCCAAGCGAAATTACAACAGGTTCCATCTAATCAGGTCAATTAAGATTATATAGCATTATAAATTTTCTTAGGGATGTCATCGGACGACCTTCAATTGCGCAGATACGAGTTCAAGAGAGCCCTGCAGGAGCTTGAATCCCTCAGGGGCAGAGGCACTGAACTCGTCTCACTCTACATTCCACCTACGAAGCAGATCTCTGACGTGGTACAGTATCTGAGGGAAGAGTACTCGACCTCATCGAACATTAAGTCAAAATCCACAAGAAAGAACGTTCTGGCGGCAATTGAATCCATAATGTCAAGACTGAAATCCTACAAGACTCCTCCGCCAACTGGGCTCGTCTTCTTCGTAGGTCACGTGGCCACCCGTGGTGATCAGACTGAGATGTACGTGAAGGTTATAGAACCACCTGACCCGATCCAGACCTTCATGTACATGTGTGATTCAACCTTTCATCTCGAACAGCTGAAGGCTCAGCTTGCAACAAAGGAGCTCTATGGCCTGATCGTTATTGACAGAAAGGAAGCCACCATCGGTTTTCTGAGCGGCACATACATTAACGTGGTTGCAAATGAGCAATCTCTTGTACCAAGCAAACACCATCAAGGGGGGCAATCATCGAGAAGATACGAGAGGCTAATTGAGATTGCAGCACATGAATTCTTCAAGAAGGTTGGTGAGATTGCCAACAACGCCTTTATGCCTATCATCAAGGATATAAAGGCAGTATTCATTGGCGGCCCTGGAGCAACAAAGGAGTATTTCTTCGAAAGGGACTATCTCCGGAACGAAATCAAGAACAAGGTCAAGGATCTGTTCGATATAGGCTACACCGACGAGACTGGTCTCCGGGAACTGGTGGAAAAGGCCTCCGAATCAATGAAGGAGATGCAGATATCAAGGGAAAAGGATCTAATCAACAGGTTCATGATGGAGATCAGGAAACCAGACGGAGGGCTTGGAGTCTATGGTGATCAGGCAATAAAGAGCGCACTTGAGCAGAAGGCACTTGACCTTCTCCTCATTTCCGAGAGCACGAACAGGGTGAAGTACGCCTACCGATGCCCCAACTGCGGGTTCACGAAGGAGATTCTCCAGAAACCCTCTGATCTTGTGATATGCGACAAATGCGGTTCAACAATGGTTCTGGACCACGAGGAAGATCTGGTTGAGCTATTCTACAGGCTTGCTGAGGATTCAGGCGCGAAGGTGGAAATGATAAGCGGTGAAAGCGAGGAGGGCCAGCTTCTCCTTAAGGCATTCGGAGGGATGGCTGGCATTCTCAGGTATGTGCCAAAGAGCTCACAGACTCAGCCAGCCTGATATCAGAGTAGAAAATGTATTGATCCTGTGGCATATTGCGCCACGATGATTGCTCCCAGGGCGACCACTCCAAAGTAAAGTGTTGCCCTTGCAGTTAGCATATCCAGAAGTGGCTTCTTTATGCTCCTCTTGTTTGACGCAATCTTGCTCAGCTTTAAGGCAAAAGGCACCGTGATCAGCACTGCAAGCAGTGGATAGAGGTAATTTGCTAGGAAATATGCCACCACGACCAGCACATATGGAACCCAGATCAGGGAATAGTAGTAAAATTTGGAGCCTTCCTCCCCTACGATATTGGCTACAGTCCTCACGCCGGCCTTCCGGTCGTCATTGATGTCCCTCCAGTTGTTTCCATGAAGAATGGAAACGGTAAGTAGGGCGATGGAAGCAGCAATTAGAACTATAGGCAGTGATATGATCCCTCCCTGAAGCGTGAAGGCGCCAAGGAATATGCCGACACCCCAAGTCACAAAAACTGCAAGGTCCCCCAGGGCGAACTTTTTCAGACCGATCTTCGGGAGGCTGTAAAGGAATCCGGCTGTCACACCGATAGCTACGAATGGTATGATCTTGGTAAACTCCAAAGACAGGAATATCCCAATGGCGACGGCCACCCCAAGTATGGCCGAAGCGAAGTAAAGCACTATCCTGCCGGAGAGGAGCCTGTCAACGAAAACGCGGGAACTTGTCATTGATAGAATGCTGTCATTTCCGCTCTTGTAATCAAAATAACCGCTGAAAATATTGAAGGATCCGTGGGCCAGAAGCAGAGCGACAAGACCCAGAGCAAAATAGGTCATGTCTATTCTTGCGGCAAGAAAAGTGCCAATGAGATATGCCACTGCCGATTGCTGGAATGACCATACCCGCATGGAGTTGAAGAGAGGATGCCTCTTCTCTCTCATCTCTTCCAAGACAACAGGCTCAGAGAAGCGCTTCATCTCCATACGCATATCAGTGACCCTGATCTCCTCAGGAATCAGGCGAGCAATCAGAACATGACCACTCCTCATGAACATGGTGTCCTCGGGGACCTTGTAGAGCAGTATTCCCCTTTCCCTCTCGTAATCTGCAGGCTCGCCCAGAATCTCCACCCTCCCCTTTCCCTGAACGAACATTTCGAGTCTGTCGTTATCTATCGCAAAGCTGATCTCAGGGTTGCTCTGTATGTTCCTGAGGGTCGATGCCCCCTTCTCAACGAAGAAAATGAAACCCCTGTCCATAGCATAGAACACCTTTGTTGTCCATGTTCCATTTCCAAGGGTTGAAATGGTCATGGTTTTGGATTTTCGGAGAAGGTGGAGGAGATCTGCATTCATATACCCATATCACCGCTGGGTTATTATCTGTTTCCACTTTTATACTTTACAGGGAATTTATGAGTATCCCCCTGCGATTCGGTCAGTGCAGGATGTGACCAACAAGCTTCCAGATCATTGTGACCACATTGCCGGCAGCCCTGGACAGGGAGAAGAAGTTCTCAAAGCCATGAATCATGCCGTTTGCCCTTACGCAGGTCACGGGAACATTCATACTGTCAAGCTTCCAGGCAAAAGTCTCTGCCTGATCTCTGAGGGGATCATTCTCGGCAGTAACGATGATTGTTTCCGGGAGCCCGGAAAGGTTCGGGTGAAGAATTGGCGCGAAATATGGATTCAGAGCGTCCTCAGGGGAATTTAGGTAAGCCCTGCCAAAGAACTGCATATCCTTTGCCCTGAGGAAGAAATCCTCACCATATTCCCTGTGGGATTCAGACACACTGTCCGGCCCAACAGTTGGGTAGAACATCACAACCAGTTTTGGAAGCCTCTGGGAATTATCCTTAAGTCTCAGGGCAGAGACAACAGCAAGGTTCCCTCCTGCGCTGTCCCCTGCAACACATATCGATGCGCTGTCCACTCCAAGCTTTCGGGAATTCTCAAAAGCCCACAGGACCGATTCGTAGGCGTCATCCACAGCTGCTGGAAATTTATGCTCTGGAGCCAGCCTGTACTCAACAGAAATGACCTTCTGGCCTGACAGATTGGCTATTTTCCTGCATAGTGCGTCCACTGTCCTTATGCTGCCAAATACAAAACCTCCACCGTGGAGATAGATGATGAGACCGTGTCCGGGTCTTTCAGGGACATATAGCCTGACAGGGATATCCACACCATGATGATGAACTGTCATATCGACTGTTTCCTTCACATCCTCAACTTCCTTCGGATATCTTGCTTCCTCCATCATCTTCCTCAGTTGTTCAGGTTCAATGTCTTGAAAGTCCGGAACAGACATGCTCTTCATGGCTTCAAGAAATCCTTTCATTTCACGATTGGCAACCATAATTACCCCATAAGCATGAAATGCCGGTGTAATACAATTTCTATTTCATCGCACAACACTTATCCTTCCCCGTACCCGTCATAATTTATTATTGCAGAGCGGATCACCCCCTGTGAACCTTCCCAAATCTCTGAAGCTGCCCCTTTACTTTACATCGGTATCACCTGTCCTTATCGTCTGGTCATATTCTGGATTCAGGGATTACTGGCTTTTTCTTCTCCTGCTCGGAGTCGTTGTCTTCATGCAGGCAGCCCTGAACCTGTCCATGGATTATTTCGACCACCTCAATGGAAGGAACCTGAGAAATGAAGACACCCTCTTCCCCATTGGATCCTACCTTATTGAAAAGGAGGGTGCGGATCCTGTCAGAGTCAGGATAGCCTTTGTGTTATGCGCCGTTGTGTCCGTCGGTTTCGGTACAGCAGTAATCGTGCTCACGCATGTTTACACTCTTCTGGTTGTGGGGGTCATTGCTCTTGCCGTCTCGTTCATGTATGTCCTTCCACCTTTCAGGTTCAATTCACGGGGCTTCGGAGAAATTTCGACATTTTTATCCTTTGGCCCCCTTTCCACAATAGGCTCTGCCCTGGCATTTGGCGATCACATAGGTTTTCTGATCTCTGGAGTATCAGTGCTGCTTGGGATGCTTGCATCCGCGATCCGTTACCTTCACCACCTCCCCGAGGACAGGCAAGACGGCACACGTGTCAGGGCCTTCAGGATAGTGTATCCGCTGATTCTGCTCCCGGGTTTCCTCGTGACCCTTTACAGGCCCCTTGCTTTTGTCTTTGTCATTCTGCCGTTTATCCTTGCAATCATCCACTATGTTCTTCTTCCCAGGGATGTGATTCCCATATCACGAAAAACCAATCAGATTGTGGCAATTCAGGTTCTGACTGCTGTCCTTCTTACTATTTATTTCGCCATCTATTGAGGAAACTAAAGCCTCTGCTGGAGCTCACTTTTCCTGTATTTTTCAAGAACAAATACATCACGGAAAGGCTTCAGATCACTGAGAGGGATCATATACCTTCCCTCCTTGTCAGTGGTGTAGTCCTGCAGCCTGATGTTGCCTGAAATTTTAACCAAGGCACTTCCAACCGTGCCAGCATCAGGATCAATAGCCAGGTTCACTATGGTGCCAAGCTGTTCTCCATCTTGTGAAACAACGCTTCTCTTCAGGATGTCGCTGGCAAATTTTCTTACCGGCATAACTGATTGAATATTCGTTAAGAATAAATAAATTTACGGAAGGAGGAGGAATTCCTACTGGTAGAGACCCAGCTCCTCTACAACCTTCTTCTTCTCCCTCACGGATTTGCTTATTGTGTCCGCCAGACTCTGATAAAATTTAAGCACATCCTCATCCACCGATGGTCTTATGACGGTCATGGCGTCCAGAAAATTCTTCTGTGATACTTCCGAGGCATCGGGATTCTCCCTGTAAGCCATCATTCCGGCCTCTCTGCACAGATTCTCCAGATCTGCTCCAACGTACCCCTCCGTTTTCTTTGCTATCTCCTTGAGGTTCACATCCTTGGCAAGCGGCATGTTCTTTGTGTGAACCTGCAGAATCTTAAGCCTACTGGCCTCATCCGGTGCAGGTATGTATATTAGCTTGTCGAATCTGCCAGCCCTCAGAAGCCCGGGATCGATTATGTCGGGACGGTTGGTTGCTGCAAGAACGACCACACCCTGAAGCACCTCTATCCCATCCAAAGATGTTAGCAGCTGGTTCACAATCCTCTCCGTCACGCCGGTGTCGCCGTACTGCCCCCTTCTTGGTGCGATGGAGTCTATCTCGTCGAAGAACACTATGGCTGGGGCAACCTGCTTCGCCTTCTTGAATATCTCCCTGACAGCTTTCTCGCTCTCTCCAACCCATTTGCTCAGGACCTCGGGGCCTTTCACCGAAATGAAGTTGGCGTTGCTCTCATTGGCAACGGCCTTTGCAAGAAGCGTCTTACCAACGCCGGGTGGCCCGTAGAGAAGGAACCCCTTTGCCGCCCTTATACCCAGCCTCTTGAAAACCTCAGGCTTCAGCAATGGGAGTTCGACAGTCTCCCTGAGCTCACTTTTTACTGCTTCAAGGCCACCGATGTCTTCCCACGTTACGTTAGGCACCTCCACGGTTACTTCCCTGAGACTGCTCGGCTCAATTGCCTTCAGTGCCTCCTTGAAATCCTCCTCGGTTACCTGCATCTTCTCCAGAAGCTCCGCAGGTATCGGCTTATCGAGATCAATTTCAGGGAGGTATCGTCTCAAAGCGTTCATGGCAGATTCTCTGGCGAGAGCCGCCAGATCAGCGCCCACAAACCCGTAGGTCAACCCGGCGATCTCATCGAGGAACTGGTTCTTTCTCTCTTCGTCCATACCCAGAGGCATACCCCTTGTGTGGATTGCAAGGATTTCCTTCCTTCCCTTCTTATCCGGCACCCCAATGTTGATCTCCCTATCAAATCTGCCCGGTCTTCGAAGGGCAGGATCCACTGCATCTATCCTGTTGGTAGCACCGATGACGATGACATGCCCACGTTCCTTCAGACCGTCCATCAGGGTCAGTAGTTGAGCCACAACTCTTCTCTCTACCTCACCCTGGACCTCTTCCCTCTTGGGGGCTATAGAATCAATCTCATCAATGAATATGATCGAAGGAGCCGACTCCTCAGCCTTCATGAATATTTCCCTGAGCTTCTGCTCGCTCTGCCCGTAGTATTTGCTCATTATTTCAGGACCATTAATGGAGAAGAAGTTTGCACCGGATTCATTTGCAACTGCTCTTGCTATGAGTGTTTTTCCTGTTCCAGGTGGTCCATGGAGTAGGACCCCCTTCGGGGGATGTATACCAAGGCGTTCAAAGAGTTCAGGATGCTTGAGGGGCAATTCAATGATCTCCCTCACTTTGCTCAGCTGATCCGACAGGCCACCTATATCCTCATAGCTGATCCTTGAAACATCCTCGAGAACTTCAGACGCCGGTTCCTCCCTTATCTCAATCTTGGTTTCCTCCCCGACCTCGATCGGAACCTTGGACGGCTGAGTCTTTATCACCTTGAACAGCAAACCGGAGTGCCCGGCCAGAGTTAGTCCCGGAACGCTTATGTTGTCGCCCTCAATCATCGGCCTCCGGATCAGGGCCTTCTGGACGAATTCATTGATGCCCTCACCAAATTTCAGGCGCTGATCCTTCCGTATTATAGGAGCGAGACTTATCTTCTTGGCCTCCTCTGTCTTAACCTTTCTGACTTTTACCTTGTCACCTATGGATGCGCCGCAGTTGTTTCGCATGACGCTGTCTATTCTTACTATTCCCTTATTTTCATCCTCAGGTCTGGCCCTGTAAACCCGCCCGACTGTTTTCTTATCCTTCTCGATTTCTACCACGTCGCCGATTTCAGCACCCAGAGCAATCCTGGACTCCTCGTCAAGTCTCACACGAGACATACCAGGATCCGTGGAGTTAGCTTCTGCAACGCGAAGTACTATGCCGTCATTGTAGGCCATAAAGCTGTATTTCAACATCATTATTTAAAATTACCAAATTACAATTGGCGGAAAATTTACATTACTTTGAGGTTTCTATAGGGTTATCATCATAGGATATCCAATCACTCCAGCTTCCGGCATAGAGTACGGGTTTTTTCCCAAGAATCTCGGCTGCAACATAGGACACGCATGAAGTAACTCCGGATCCGCAGTAGAATACAGGATTTTCGCTGATTCCTGAGAGAAGGTTCTTGAGTTCGCTAGGCTGTTTGAAGGAGCTGTCAGAATTGAGAAGGTTCTGATAGAAGATATTCCTGGCCCCCGGTATATGACCGGCCTTTGTGTCTATTGGCTCTTCTATCCCGAGATACCTTCGTTCCGCCCTGCAATCTATCAGGTCAAGTTTCCAAAGTCCCCTGCGAACTTCATCCATCAGTGCAATCATTTTTCTGTTCGGGCGAGCTTTGAAATCACATTCTCCAACCTCCGCAGCTCTTTTTGTCAGACTGAAACCAAGCGATGCCCATTTGTTGATTCCGCCGTTAAGGATATGGACATCATTATGGCCGTAATATTTGAGAAGCCAGTACAGTCTGGCGGCTCCCGATCCGTCATCATCGTAGGCAATGACAGTGCGATCCTGGCAGAGACCCATCTTTTCAAAGAGGTGAATCACTTCATCCTCATCAGGAACGGGATGGCGTCCGCCATGCTCCTTCAATCTTCCACTCAGGTCCTTGTTAATATCCAGGAACACAGCACCGGGAATGTGAGCCTCACTGTACTGCCTATACCCAAAATCCGATTCAGTGAGCCTGTAACGGCAGTCTGCTATTATGAGGTCTTTCCGGTTCAGATTTCCACGCAACCATCCGGGCTCCACCAGAACTGAAGGCTCGCTTTCCATTTTGATCCCATTACGGCATCCCCAATAATTTTTTCATAATTAATTTGCCTAAACAAATGGGCGGGCATGTTAATTATGGATTGAAACATCCACTACCGGTTAGAATGAAAGTTTGTGACGTACTTGATCTCATAGGAAACACACCAGTAGTGAAGCTTAGAAAAATTGTTCCGAAGGATGGAGCACAGATATATGCAAAGCTTGAATGGTACAACATAGGGGGGTCGGTTAAGGATAGAGCGGCATTATACATGTTTGAGGCGGCTGAATCTTCTGGGCTTCTCACGAAGGACAAGACTATCATTGAGGCGACATCAGGAAATACGGGCATCGCACTTGCCATGATTGGTGCGGTCAAAGGATATAAGGTAACAATAGTCATGTCAGAAAGCGCCAGCGTGGAAAGGCGCAGGATCGTAAAGGCTTATGGTGCTGACCTGATCCTCACCCCTGCAGATAAGGGCACGGCAGGCGCCATCGAATACAAGGAACGGCTAGTGAGGGAGAATCCGAATCATTACATATCCCTTGACCAGTTTAGCAACCCTGCAAACGTGCTTGCTCATTATATGGGTACAGGCAGGGAAATACTTGACCAGATGGATGGAAAAGTTGACATGGTTGTCATGAGCGTGGGAACAGGCGGAACCAGCAACGGTGTCGCAAGGAGGCTCAGGGATTATCTGGAAAATGTAAGGATCGTAGGAGTCACCCCTGCAAAGGGGGTCAGAATCGAAGGGATAAGAAATCCCAAGGAACCTAACCCTTCCAAATTGGTCAACCTATCCATACTTGATGAGCTTGTTGAAATAACCGATGAAAAAAAGTCACAGTGCTTTGAAACTGGCAGGAGATGCGCAAGGGAGGAAGGGCTGCTCATCGGGATGAGTTCCTCCTGCGCGCTGCATGTGGCACTGGAGAAATCAATTCTGCTTGGGCCGGATAAGAGAATTCTTGTGATATTTCCTGATAATGGTTACAAATACCTTTCAACCGACCTCTTCAGGCAGTAATACATTTACCGGGATAAGAAGAATTTTATCGGGACTAATGCTTTCCATGCGTGCCGCCGAGAAAATTCGATGTCGTAATAGTCGGAGCAGGGATTGTAGGTCTGACTTCTGCATATTATATAAAAAAGATGAATAGTGACCTGAGTGTAGCAGTTCTGGAGCGCGAACCGACCTTCGCCCAGGGCAATTCTGGAAAGAGTGCGGCCGGATTTAGGGACCTCTTCTCATCCCAGATCAACTTCGATCTGTCCAACTCAACAATTGCGTTCTACAGGCACGTTCAGCAGGATCTTGGCATTAACATTGGTGTGGATTTTGTCGGGTATCTTTTCCTCCTAAGCAGTGACGACCGCAGAGTATCCCTGCTTAGAAAACTCGGCAAGAAGACAAGGATCAGGGAATTTGATCAGAGAGAGCTCAAGGAGCTGGAGTACCTGAACCTCATGCCTTCGAAGGATGAGTCCAGCGTGATGTCGCTAAAGCCGATCGAACTCGGAATTCTCGGTGAGAACTGCGGGACAATCGAGCCTGAGCTTATCACCCAGTACTATTACGATGAATGCGTGAAGCTCGGTGTAGAATTCATTTTCAACTGCGAAGTGTCTCAGTACACCCTTGTTCCTGTTAAGCCCCTGGACTATCCTGGGGAGCCCTTTCTCTGGCAGGACAAGAAGATTGGCATTCTGAAGACCACACAGGGGGAAGTTGAAGCTGACATTTACGTTTCAGCCACAGACGTCTGGACCACTGCCCTGCTGGATCCCACTGGCATAGACAGCCACATCCGGCCGAAGAAAAGGCAGGTGTTTCAGGCATCCGGATCAAAGGCAGAGCAGGTTCTCTTTGGATGGCCCCACAACGGTAAGAAGGTCATACCCTTCACCATATTCCCTTCTCACGGAGTCTACATAAGACCAGCTCCAAAGGCGAGGTCCCTTTGGCTCGGAGTGGCCGATGACTACGGGAGAGACTTTTCCTTTACAGAGGATCCGCAGCCGGAACAGAATTTTTATGATCTCAGCATTGCCCCTGTTCTGAACTCATACATTCCAGGAATCACGGATAGCAGGATCACCGCCAGCTGGGCAGGATACTACTCTTATAATACAATTGACAAGACTCCGTACATTTTCAAGGACCTGAACCTTGTCGTAGCTACCGGAACCAGTGGCAGCGGAATTCTGAAGGGCGATTCAATTGGCAGGTATGTGGAGGCTGTATTTTCCGACAGAGAGAAGGTCAAGCTCTTCAATGGCAGGGAACTGAATTCAGCTGACCTCGGAGTGAAGAGAAGGAACGTGGAGCCGGAATCGGTGGTCCTTTGATCATGCGATGATTCTGTCATTGGAGTCGGTGAAGAACCTCACTTTCAGTGTTTGTCCGTTCACCTGGCTTACCTTGAGGGTCCTGAAGTCGCTCACGTCCTCCAATTCAGCCAGCTCATCCCCTATCTGCCTGAAGTTTCCAATATCAGTCTTTGCAAATCTTACCAAGAGGCGGGCTCCCTTTGCTGGAGCCAGGATCTTCCTGCCCAGATCCGTAAAATCGACATGGAAATTGCTCAGGAACCCTTTCATGCCCTTAATGGGAGACTGAAGCGAAGAGGGAATGTGAACAAGGACTTCCCTGTCCAGGTAGTAAAGATCCAAGGGGCCCGAAGAAGGTAGACCACTGTATCCGTTTGAAAATGTCTTCCTGTGACATTCCTCGCAAAGCGTGATCAGGTTTCTGAATGAGTCTGATCCCTTGTCCTTACGGGGAATAATGTGGTGGACTTCGAGAGAAAAGTGAATCTTCTGAAAACCCGATGAGCCCGGAACCGCTCCAAGCTCGGACCTTTCACAGACCCTGCATTGAAAATTATCCCTTAAAAGGACTGCCTGGGAGATCCTGTTCCATGGAAGATCATCGCCACTCCTGTCTCCCTCGGGAGAAAAGTCCTGAATTCTGCTGACACCAAATTTTTCAGACACGTACTGCAGGTGAAATGGGTCAGCCATGGGTATATCCTTGAATGGATTTTCTCTGTAATACAACCTCGCGTTAGCTTCCATGGGATTCAAGCGCCTCTTCCGCTCTCTTCCTTATCGCCATATCCTCTTCAGGTTCATCCTTAACTACCTTTGCCCCGATTATCCGGTGCCCAATCTCCTCTGAAAGATCCTTCAGGGTATGTTCGTCACTGCTGAAGACAACGATGCTTGGCCCTGTATCGGCAGTGAAGAAAAATTCGCCCACCTTCTTTCTGGCCGATATCATCTTTTCCAGTGCAGAGAGGCTCTCTGGGGTGTGAAGATATATTCCTCTGGAAAGCAGAAGCGAATGCATAAGAAACATGTCCGACTCAGCTATTCGCATCATCAAATCATCCGGGAATTTCCGATCCAGAAGATCCAGGATACGGTTGAATTTCATTGAGACCCATGCCTGGTAATATGGAGATTCCGAAGCCAGGATGTGCATGTTCTCTGTGGTTGCGCCCGACTTGAATGGAATGAATCCAATAGCAATCTTATCACCGTCAGAAACCCGCACAGCGTATGACTCCGGTTCGTGGATATACGGAAACGATAGCCACAGTGAAACACCGCCGGAAACAGATCTCGTTCCGGAACCAGAAACCAGCCTTGCCAGCCTTGATACAAGTGGTAAGTTCCTCGATGGGTCCTCAAAGGATATGGTCCTGTACAGGGCCCGAGCACAGGAGGCTGCCACAGCCGCTGATTCACCCAGACCTTTTGCAGACTCGTATCTCTTCTTTCTCTCAACATAAAACTGGAATGAGCCGGTAAGTGAGAAGAGGGACTTGAAGAAAGACAGGGCCTTGTTGGCTCTTCTGGTGTATGAGTCCTGCTTTTTTCCATCAAGAATTACGAGGTCATTTCCAGGTTTTTTCAGGTATCTGCAGTAACAGTGAGCGGAGCTATAGTTAGCCGCAACAGAAATGGAAGGAAAATTCGCTATGTTCACGACAGGATCAAAGTAGCCAAGGAATTTCTCTATACCTGTGATTGGATATCCTCCACCGTAATTAAGTTCATACTCCACAGGCTGCACTGTGACAGGACCTGGGGAAACCCAGAATCCGTTTCTGACCAGCCTGTCCTTAAGGGTATAGCCAAGCTCCTTGAGATCAGCCATCAGTACCTCCGGACAAGTATCTCAGCATTGACTCCCTTGTTTTAATGTAATCAGTGTTATCAAATGTTTTTATCCCAAATCTTTTGCATTCTTCAAGGGAATAATCCATCATTACACGATAGGTATCCAGTTGTCTTGCAAGCCTTTCCCCGGAAGATTTGAGGTGTGTGTATTTTGTGCGTTCAAGAAGCCTCGCTTCATTTATTTTCTTATCCGATATGTAGAGATAAAGAGGTGTTATGTTCTTTAGGATATCATCACCTATAAGCGACGGAAGAAAATACAGAGTTTCCACTATTACTGATTCACCATTGCTTATTGCCCTCTTCAAGATTGCATTTATGCCCCTGGTGATGATCTTTCCCTGTTCCAAGTATCCTTTAACAATGTTTTCCCGGTTCATGATGCCAAATAGCTGCCAGGAATCGTAGACGCTAACACCCAAGAGATCTGTGTTTTCCTGGCAGGATCCTCTCAGGAATTCACGGAGATAGTCTCCGGAAAGGACTATGTCAATGCCAAGCTCCCTGGCGATATAGCCTGAAATGCTGGATTTGCCGACTCCGGGAATACCCCCAATCAAAACAACATGATACTTATCAGTCATAATATCACGCCCATATCCTCATCAGGTCCCTAGTGTCAATAACCTCCACAGACCGAGACATTATTTCCAGAGCCTGGTAATATATCCTCTCCGAGTAGGTCGATACTGCATCAGAAACAACAACAGTGAAGTACCCTCTGTTGAGTGCCGAAAGAGCGTTAAATAGAACCTCCCTTTCAGCAAAAAAACCTGTGACCATAACAGTTCTGCGGTTTTCACCTAATAATTCGACAAGGGTGGTACCATCGAACATATCTATTGAATTGGCCACCTCAATGGGATCATTGCCTCCTGGAAGTATTGAACTGAACTGCCCTGAGTACTGAGCATCCATCCCAGATGAAGGGGCCATACCGTTCTTCCGTCTTTCATGCTTTCCACTGACGTAACTGTTGAATTTAGCCTCCCGCTTCGGCTCAGTAGTGTAAATGAACCTTACCGGAATACCGGCTTTGTCAATCTCAGGAAGCAGATAGTTGAAAGCTGTAATTGTTTCCATCTTGCTGAAGATGTCCATGAAGTTCTCATTGGAAAGATTCAGACAGACAAGTACCACACCATCCGGGTTAAGGATATTTTCAATTGATACGTCCGGCTGTTCTCCCATGGTGTTCCCACTTTCTTGTACCCATATTTCTTGAATTATTTTTAAACTACCTTTCAGACATTATGGGATTGTGACGTATCTTTCTTGCTGACATAGATACAGGAGAAGCCGAAATGTCAATGATTCATCTCTTCACAAATTTCAATACTTTTGTTGCCGTTGGAACCATTCATTGCAAAGGCTTGTTGCATGTATCTCATTTTTTTCAAAGCACCTGCAATGGTTCTGTCTATATCAGAAAATGATTCGCCAGAGCACTTCCTTATTAATCAATATCGCCCAATTCCAAAACGCTACTTTTTACAAATAGCACGGATGGTGTTTCAATCGGAATCAGACCGATCTTTTCACCTGCTCCATAAAAAGTCTTAAGTCTGCTTCACACCAGTTTGCCGTTTCTGTCCGCACGGCAAACATTATTCGCCGATAAATGTGCCATTCGGCTGGGCAGATTGTCCTCCCAGTACTTACCGTTTGTAGAAAATCATCTTTTTCCCGCCAATATCGAATGAAACGATGTAATTTTTGAGGAAGTCATGCCCAATCAGTCCGTCATGGATAATATTCTGAAAAATTACTCTTGGATTTGACTGCGTTATCCCATTATTTCCTTCTATCGCGATTTCCCCTTTTATTGTTGCAATAAATCTCTCATATTCATAACCTGTTTCATCAGTCCCCCTGACACATTCAACATCTTCGTCATTGGGGCTAATGCCAAGCTCACCCATCAGTTTAGAATTAACGATCAGCACATCCGAGCCGGTGTCAACTTCGAATTTTACTACTCTCCCGCTTGGAAGCTTCACTCCAATATAAAGCGTAACTGAGGGCCCATCATACTCAACTTCAAGCGGAAATCCTATTCCCTCACCAAAGGACATGTTCATGTTCAGGGAATCAGTTACGTACAGAAGGGAATTGGAATAGTCGATTGTAAAAACGCTGTCCTTGAAGAAGCCTATTGATAATATACCTTTTATATCTCTTAAAACATTGGGAAATCTGGAAGTGTCAAATATGCCAACCTCAAGGTTTTCTCTAACTTCATTGCCAAACTCGACCATTGGCACCCTCACTAGTGTCATTTCCAGTTCTTGACCTGACATCCTCCTTCCAGCCATTGTTCCAACCTTGTCTAGGCCTAGCTCTTTCACAAAATCCTTAGAAAGAACAGTAGGGCCGATCCCAGTGTCCATCAAAAACTTGACCTCTTTCCCATTCACTTTAACGGGAATTTGCATTATATGGCTACCGATGATCGAGAATGGTATTGCTTCCATAAAGGCAGAATTGATGCCGATATAATAATAATGGTTTGGCCCCCAATTCAGTGATTGTTCCGTAAGTACTTGCTCAAACAAGTGTCATAATGCGGAGATATGGATTCTTCGCAGCTTCAGCAAAAACTGCCTTGGAATGAACAATGACATCCCATCATATTCCATGTTTGATAAGACCGAAAGAAAACATAAGATGAAATAGCTGGTAATTACTGTACAGTTAACACGATGCGCAAAGTTAGGTTATGAAGTGAGAATTCAGTTATTGCTTTGCCAAATTTCATCTCTTCACCAACAAAAGCCCGCATTAAATCCTGCCTCTCTCATCTGAGTAAAACGCCTCCATTTATTAAAATTGGAGATATGATATCCCCCCCAACAATCTTTAGTATGTTTCATATATTACAGGTTGATCCAGCATCGTCCTGCGGAGGTTGTCGAGCCAGGTTAAAGGCGATGGATTCAGGGTCCATTCCCGTAGGGGTCCGCCGGTTCAAATCCGGCCCTCCGCATACTAATTTAAGAAAAGTTTGTCAGATTGCTCTTCTGCATGAAAGCGGATGTTTTGCAGACAAAAGATTTTTTTTAGTGCGTACGTTTTTATAATATATGGTAGAGGGTGCTTTGGAGCCGAAATTCGTAATAGGTTTCAGATTGAGGTCTTTCTTGCGCATTATCGTCTGGTTTACTATTTCTTTGGCCTTATTTATTTTCTTTCTGTGGCTCTTGCCAAAGTTCCCAGCCATTAGGAGCGGGGAAAGCACAAGCCAGCGGTTTTTCACAGGCGGGATTTATTTCGCCCCCGATCTAGCCGGTTTAGTGTCAGTGTTATTTTTGGTTGTCGATTTCTCTACACTTATCTCTTGTTTCGCCCTCCTGTTTTGGGTTATAGGGTGGTTAATGAGAGGGGAGCTCAGGCTTTTCGAAGACAGGATAGAATGGAAGAAAAAGGGAAGAGTGACTACATTGGCTTATGATCAGTTGCAGGATGTGTATCTTGGTCATATTGCCATGCCAAGCACCGTTTTTAGCCCTACAGGTGCTTACCAGCAAAGGCAGGTAAGATTGAGGAAAGCATTTTCGTTCTATATAGACAAAAGGAAGTTCTTTTTTATAATCGATAAATATCCTGGAATATTCGATTTCCTTGAGGCAAAAATTCCAAAGGCAAACTTCGATGTCTTGGAATCCGAGAATGAGT
This sequence comes from Thermoplasmatales archaeon AK, assembly GCA_031625175.1. Lineage (GTDB taxonomy): Archaea > Thermoplasmatota > Thermoplasmata > Thermoplasmatales > Thermoplasmataceae > UBA447. Next base: position 16,976 of record JAHXPV010000007.1, read on the forward strand.
GAAAAAAATTCCCTTTATTGAGAGAAACTGTATTTTCTATAAATTCCATGATCCGGAAATAGGCCCACGCAGTATATCCGAATATTCTTTTTATGTTAATAGTGCTAGACATAAGTCCGAATATTCAAAAAAGTGAAATTCCCTAGGAACTATTGTTAAATATTGTAAATGCAAACTGACGTTTGCATAATAAGTTTGGATCGAATAACTTGGACCTTGGGTTAAACTCGTAATATATAATGGGAAACGCTTTTATTCATACGCAGGCTTTTTTATTGTGCTAGATCAGCTTTTCCATCCGAAATCAGTCGCTGTTGTAGGCGTATCGAATGATCCAACGAAGATCGGGTACACAGTTCTTCAAAACCTGATTAGAGGATCATTTGAAGGAGGGATATACCCTGTGAATCCGAACATAAAAGAAATACAGGGATTAAAATGTTTCCCGTCAATATTGAGCATACCAGAATCTCCAGACATTGCGGTCATAGCAGTCTCTGCGGTAAAAAGTCTTGACATACTCAGGGAATGCACCGTTAAGAATGTTCCGTTTGTGATTCTGATCCCTGGAGGCTTTTCAGAGACAGGTGAAGCTGGAGTGAGACTTGAAAGGGAAGTTCAAACGACCATCATGAATTCCAACACAAGAGTCTTGGGGCCAAACACCGTTGGTGTTTATCTCCCTTTTTCTAAATTCAACACGGCTCTTACACCGCCAGACAAGATAGATTTCCCGAAAGGGGGCAGCATTGGACTAATCACTCAAAGTGGCGCGCTTGGCCTGATGATGTTGGATGAGTGCGCTGGGCAGGGCATCGGCATATCATTCTTCATCAACGTGGGGAACAGGTCTGATCTCAACGAGTGCGAACTTCTTGAATACGCATTTGGTGACGTAAACACCAGTGCTATCTGCATATACGCAGAGAGTTTTCCAGCAGGAAGGGGGTTGTTTGAGCAGGTGCGAAAGATTTCACGTGTTAAGCCCGTGGTGATTCTGAAAGCCGGCAGAACTCCAACAGCGTCAAAGGCTGCAACCCTGCATACAGGTGCTATGGCAACAAATGATAACATTGTCAATGGCCTGATAACACAGTCCGGTGCAATAAGGGCATACAGCGAGACTGATCTCTTGGACTATGGAAGAGTACTTGCATATTCCAAAAAAACGACTGGAAACAGGGTTGCTGTAGTGACAACTGCTGGCGGAATAGGTGTCATAACTTCCGATTACTTAACTTCGGAAAAGGAGGGTGTCTCCATGAGAATGGGTTCGCTGGAACAGTACACAAAGGAGAGGATCAGGAAAATAATCTTACCATTCGGTTCAGCCGAGAATCCTGTGGACCTGACCGCGGATGGGAGCGTTTCTCAGTTCACGGAGGTTCTCAAGGCTCTGGAGGAGGACAGGAATGTTGATCTGATTATAGCGTATCCGTTGCCGCAAACTCCCAAGATGTCTTTGGAAATCGTTAACGAAATAAAGTCAGTTGCTGAGAATGATCAGAAGCCCATAATAGCAGGAGTTCTTGGATCCAAATTATCAAAAATATTGCTGAATGAGTTTGAAAAGAGAAAAATACCGGCATATCCCTCCATACAGAGGACTGTAAAAGCAGCCAAGGCGTTATATCTGTACAGTTCACATATCCTAGGAGGCGAAAACCTGGATGAATAATTCACTCAGTTCTTTGATTGCAAGGGGTAATGCGAACGAATATACTCTCAAGTCTCTACTCAGGAATTATGGCTTCAAGGTCCCAAACAGTGTGTTGATTTCACAGGCCGGCATCAGTGTGGACATACGGTACCCTGTAGCACTGAAGGTGGTTGACAGCAGGATTCTTCACAAAACGGAGATGGGTGCAATCAAACTCGGAATCAGGGACCAGGCTGACCTGGCCAGGGAAATTGCACTGATGAAGGGGAAGTTCCAGAAAAGCGATTTAATGGTTGAGGAAATGCAAACCGATGGCCTGGAAACCATAGCTGGCCTATATCGTGATTCCACGTTCGGGCTCTGCATAATGATTGGCATGGGAGGCATTTTCTCAGAACTATATGGCGATGTAACATTCAGGGGAGTCCCAATCAATAGGGTTGACGCAATAGAGATGGTCGGGGAGACACGCATATCAAAATTCGCAGGAGACGGGTTTAGGGGCCTCAAAGCGAATACTGACTCACTTGTTTCGTTTCTGCTAAGACTTTCTGACTTTGCTGCAGATAACGAGGACTGCATACAGCAGCTCGACCTGAATCCAGTTCTTGTCAAGGAGCATGAAGAAGTTATACTTGATGCTAAAATCATTGGTTATTCAGCAAATAAAGGATTGCTTTAAAATCAGGTTCCAGTCAGTTCAAGTGTAATGTCATATTTATCGTTCAATCCGTTGAGCAACTTGTTCAGCCTTCACTGCTCCGTGACGGTATCCCGCGTTGAAGGCATCCATATTCCTGCTGAGATTCTTGCCGCTAAACCTCCTCTTAATTTCGTCAGTAATGCTCTGAGGCTCAATTTCAAGAATCCCCCATCCGGAAGCAACTCCCAGAATCAGAACATTCACAGGACGCATATCTACCTGAAAATCGAATAATTCGGCCGGATTGACCCTCAGTGCGCTGTATTTTGAAAGAGCCTCCAATATCTCCTGGTCACTGGGATATTTTAAGCGGTGAAGACCCAGATAGACCGGATATGTCCTGATGGAACTCATCACAACCTTGCAGTCAGGGCTGCACCTCTTCAGGTATCTGAGAGTCTCAAGTGGTTCAAAACCAATCATTACGTCAGCCCTTCCCTGGGGGGTAATGGGAGAATATGCTTCCCCTATCCTTACTTCCACAAGGACGCTCCCGCCTCTCTGCGAAAGCCCGTGAATTTCAGACATAACTGTCCTGAATCCGGAAGCTGTGGCAGCACCAGCTAGGATGGCACCAGCTGTGATAATGCCCTGTCCTCCCACTCCCGCAATCAGAATATTTCGGTTCACCTGTGACCGCCTCCCACAACATCTATGGCATTAAAGGGACAGACATAGGGTTCCGCACAGACACCACAGCCGTCACAGATCTCTTGATCTATTACTATCTTCTCTTCTTCATGCAAGGCCGGGCATGCAAATTTTTCTATGCAGTTACGGCAGAGACTGCATTTGTTTGGGTCCACCTGAAATGTTACCAGCTTGCCCTCTTTCCTCATCCTTCTGTCACGAAGGATGGCACACTCCCTTCTTGCAATTATCACAGCAATGCCTTCCTGTTTTAAAGCCGCGGTAACCTCCCTGAGGGTTGTTTTTAGATCATAGGGATCGACAATCCTCACATAGTCTATCCCTATTCCACGGACGACATTTTCTATTGCAACAGTGTTCAGCGTTTGTCCCTCTGCTCCAAGATTCTGCCCAGGATTAGGCTGCCCACCTGTCATCGCCGTGATTTCGTTGTCCAGTATCATCACGAGCATTGATGCGCCATTGTGGTATGCATTAATCAAGGGTGGAATCCCAGCATGATAGAACGTAGAATCGCCAATAAATGCTATGACTTTCTGCCCTGTGGCAATGCTGAAACCGGAGGCTGTTCCTATGGATGATCCCATGCTGAGAAGATCATCAGCCTCCTGGAAAGGTTCGTAGAATCCAAGGGAATAGCAGCCTATGTCGGAAGCGCCCTTTTGACTGCGTAATAGGTGGCACGGTGCGGGCAACCCGGGCAAAGAACAGGAGGTCTGGGCGGGATGAATATTTCACGTGTTTCACTGACAGCTGATGCATGACTCTTGGCTATTCCTAAAATATCTGAAATTGCGTTTTTGACAGTGTCCGGGTCAAGCTCATAGCTGTATGGAAGCTTCATATCGAGCTTACCAGTTATCCGGGCAGGCACGCCACGAATTTGTGCTATGGCCCTAATGTTTTTCTCCAGGTACGGATCAAGCTCCTCAACAATGATGCAGGTTTCGTGTTCTCTCAGGAATCTTTCCACAAGATCCTCCTGCAGCGGATGGGTGAGGCCAAGTTTCAGGACGTCAACATCAAGGTCTGAAAGGGCGATGGCGTCCATAGCAACATTAAATGCCTCGCCAGAAGTTATTATCCCAACCTTTGAATCGTGGGTTATTCTTATATTCATATTTTCGAATTCTGGATCGGATGACAGACTCCTTATCTTCTCAATGAGTTTAGCTTTTAGTGACAGAGCGTTTGCGGGCAACGATACAAATTGGCTAATGTCTCGCTGGAATTTACCCTTAGATAGCGGCGGTCTGATTTCTCCGGCTACCACAGCAGCCCTCTGGTGAGCGACCCTTGTCGTGGTTCTGAACAAGACTGGAACCAGGTATTTTTCAGACAGTTCAAAGGCCCTGATAAGGAAGTCCTTGGCCTCCTGGGGGTTGGATGGCTCTATCATCGGCATATGGGCAAGTTCAGCATAGTTTCTATTGTCCTGTTCATTCTGGGAGGAAAACATCGATGGGTCGTCTGCGGTTATGACTACCATTCCTGCCCTCACGCCAGTGTATGCGGACGTAATCAATGAATCGGATGCGACATTCAAGCCCACATGTTTCATAAAAACTATTGACCTAATGCCCGATATTGCAGCTGCGTATGCCTCCTCAAGAGCAACCTTTTCATTGGTGGAGAACTCAAAGTGAATGCCAGCCCGTGATGCGATTTCGAATAGGACATCGCCTATTTCACTGGAAGGTGTCCCAGGGTAAGTTGCAGAAAACCCCACTCCCGCTTCAACGATCCCCCTTGCTATAGACTCGTTTCCGAGGAGAAGCAGAACGTCACCCTTGCGGGCTGCTAGAATATTATCATACCCGCTCATACTTATCAATAATATATTGCTTTCATTTATAAAAAGGTGTAAATATATACGCTAACACTTGTCGTGCCGAGTGATTACACGGATCAAACGTACGAGGAGCAACAGAATTGCATGCGAAGGCTCATTGAAAAATATCCAGAGATGGTCAAGTAAAACTTTCCACCCGAATTTATGTCTCCATTTTATTACTCCTTCCTCATTGTCAGTAATGCAGTATTCCTCCCACCCTTCAGACAGCAGGACTTTCCTGTGTTCATCACAGTGCAATGGCGGAGTTTTTTTAGTCAGGGACCGCAGAGGCAATCACTGATTGGCCAGAGATATCACACCAGGGAACTCGCTCCCCATCTGTGGACCAGATATATTGCACCTCTGCTATAACAGCGTTACTTTAACAATCAGAATGTGATCATCATTGAGCCATTCCCATCCTCTCTGTCATTTGCGCATATATATGACAGTGATGGCCTGGTCCTTTAAAAGTTAATCAGATCCGATATACCGGTTGATGAATCGATAATTCCTTCTATCTCTCCGTACGGTTCTGATAATCATGTGTGTTAAAGGTTTATGGATATTGATTATGATGCCATGAAAGTGGGTTTCTGTGGCAGTTTTTGAAAATCCTCATATTATTCAATGCTAACAACAAGGAGTTGGGATTGCAACCAAACTAAAGCACAATGTTTCATTATGCTATGAGTTAAGCAGTGCGAAAAAAAGGGCCAGTCCCACTGTCATTGACGGCAAATAAATCACTATGGCAGCAGGCAAGAAGATAAGCATTGCAAGCTGGTCGAAGGAAAGAAAACCTTCCCCACCCACCAACTTATTGGGATCAGCAGAAGTTAACTTCACCATCAATATCCATAAATTGCTGCCATGTGCTCAACTTCCGACGCAATTTATAGCATTTTCATTCAATAATAATTCATTAGCTCAATTGATAGATTGAGCGCCATCTAAGCTTATGGACCTCAACCGTAAGAGCGACGGTCATACCAATGGGCGGTTTCATTTTCCCTGTGGCTACTGTCAAAGTGAAGCTGTCAGCATGAGAAGAAGAACTATGATAACCAGACCAAGCGAAATTATAGATAGATTGAGGATTTTCTTGCGGTCCGAACCTTCTGTATTTCTTATCATCCTGAACAGCATTCCTTCGTTTACAGGCACATAGGTCAGAAAAGCTAATGCTATCCCTGCCACAAGCACTAACCCTGTTACAGAATAAAACTTGGGCAATTCTGAATAATAACTGAGCAGTGCACTGACTATTACGCCAAATATAATGGCAAGGCCACCAAAGGCTCTCACCATTATGATTCCAATCCTTACTGATTTTTTGCCGTTTAATTTCCCACCAGAAGACAAGATCGCGTAAGTAAGAAAGGCACTCGAAATGACCCAAAGTATGCCCAGTGCACCATGCAGAGTGAGGATAGCTGTGATAAGGATGCTCATTGATGGTCATCCTCCCGAGTTTAAAATCACTTGCTAAAACCGATCAGGTGGAATGAACTAACTGACGAAAATATTAAAATCCAGTACGTGAAACAAACTTCAAACCACTCGGAAAATACACTAAAGTGAAAGTGTAGCCTATTAACCCTTCGCAGATTGAGTTATCATTCTCAATTCACAAATCAAATAGGCATGACTGAGAGGGAAATGTGGGCGGTATGATCACTGTTTGCGCCTCATAATGACCACCAATGCTCCAATTATCACTGCGGCTGCTCCTATTCCTCCCGCAACGTAATACAGAGTGTTTACTGGTTTTGCAAGAACAACGGACAGATTCTTCTCTTCACCCGGCGTAAGTGTTAAGCTATAGGTCTTTGTCAAGTACCCTGAGTGAATGAACTGTACGGTATAATTTCCTGCCTTTATGGATAGGTTATATACTCCATTTGTGACGTTGTATGTGGTGTTCCCTATCTTTATGGAGACCACTCCCGGAGTAACGGTGCCGTAGAGATGAGCGTATTTCAGATATTCGATGGTATAGGATGCCCCCAGACCGCCGTATGAAAAATTACCGCTCGATAGGTTTTGGTAATAACCGTTCACAGAAGTGATTGAATATTTAAAAATCTGATATGTTGAATCCACCAGGGTGAATGTTATCTCAGAATTGTCTGACGAGATGTTCTTTCCGTTGAAGGTTACGCTCCATGCGGTGCCTGGAGACAGCCCTGATTCAATGAAGGTGACAACGGGCCTTGTCCAAGGCTTCATGAGCGGGTAGTGGTCAACGTATCCGTAACCTATTGTGTAAGGCGTATCTCCGATACCATCTGAACCTGCTTTATTCTGGCTGGGCCCGCTATAGCGGTCTGAGCCGGTGTAGTTGGACCAGTAGTTGCCACCAACTGGGTAGCTAAGATTAAAGCTGAGGTTATTGCTGTTAGTGATGGAAAGAGCCTTGGTGAAATTGATGAAGTCATTTTGATAGAAGGTTAAGTTAGATGAATCAGAAAGACTGATTACCTCGTACTGATTGTAGAGGTAATTGCCGTTAACCACATCATGCTGAGCATTTGACCAGTAGATGGAATGATTGGCGTAGTAGAGAGTATTATTGCTTACAGTTGAATTGTACAGGGAGGCAAAAATCATTCCATATATCTGGCTTGTTGAATTGTCAGCGAAGTGGAAGCTGTTGGAGGCAACATTCAGGAATGCGTAGTTTGAAGTAACAAGTTCAACTCCTGAGCCGTAAATGCCAACCGATGAGAAGGTGTTTCCCGTTATGCTGGAATGCGTGAGTCCATGGTCAAAGTAGAATCCGAAGATTCCCCCGGTAGCCGTCTTGTATGAGTGTATAACGTTGCCTGATATTGTGTCGTATGATGATGAGTTCTGGAAACCGAAACTCCCGATTCCAGTACTGGAAACAGTAGAATTCATTGATATGTAATTGTCAGATATTGTGTTGTTAGAACCAAGAAATATGATTCCATTTGGTTCTTTGCCGCTAATAGAAATATCATTATGAGTTACAATTGTGTTCGAAATGCCGTAAAGACCAGATCCCAGTTCTATTGCGTACCCCGAATTGTTGGTAATTGTGACGCTGTTGTAAGATATTGAGTTCCTATCCGAGTATAATGAACTGCTGGAACCTCCACCCTCAACATAAATTCCAGCAGTTTCTGAAGATGACGTGTTTGCAAGACTTACAGTGTTTGAATTTATGGTGTTATGCATGCCAGTTACGTAAATTCCATAATAACTGACTGGCCGAAAGTCCGGAGCGCTTGCTGTCAGAATGGAATTTGCCAGTACAGTTGAATTGAAAAGTTCTGCCTGGATACCAGCAAAATCAGAAGCATTTGATGATATCATAAAATTGTGGGATAAATTCAAATGATCCCCCTCAGCATATATGTTAGTTGCGCTTGTGTTGTTGAAGCTGAATGTGTTTCCGGAAATGCTGGTACCATTTGCTATATCGAGAATTAATTCAGGGAGTCCCTGCTGGCCAAGGTTTCCGGTAAAAGTATTTCCAGTGATCATGGTAGGGGATAGAGAAAAAAAGCCAAATTCAAGTACCCGCGTGTTGATAGAGAAGCTATTATTTGATATCCTGTCGCCGTGATATACTACAGAGGAAACTCCAAAGTTACCGTTAAGGATGCCGAATGTTACATTTGTCGCACTTGCTGTGTTGTTCTGGAATTTTGAATTGTTTGACAAAATAGCTCCTATAGCTGATCCTGCATTATTTTTCTCATTTCCGGTTATCAGAAAATTTGAATCTTCAAAAACTGTACCATTAGATACAGTCAGAAAATTAGCAGTCGCATTAATTACAGATACAGTGTCGTGTTCGAAGGTGATGTTGTTTGTTACACCAAGAGTATTGATCAAGCTGCCAATATTATGGAGATCACTGACGTTAATTCCGACGGATATTCCCAACGAAGTGGAACCTGTGCTGTTTACGTAGAATGAGCTTGAGGTAATTGAGCCATGTGTCACATTTTGAAGTATTCCTAATGCAATGAAATGGGAAGATGCTGTGACTTTCGAGAGTGTGATTTGCGATGAGTTTTTGATTTCAATGCCTAACCCCCTCAGGTTTGTCGAAGCAGCTGTCACATCTTCCACCGAAGAACTTGAGCTTCCGGATATGATAATGGATGAGCTGTTGTTGAATGGGTCGGTCACCGCGTGATATCCTCCTTCCAGAACCGAGTTGGATGCCATGAAGGTCAATGAACCGGTTATGTTGGCGCCCAGTTCAAAAACATTGCCACTGTGGGTTACTGCAGAATTAACAGGAGTTATAGTGCCATTTGGCAATATTGTAATATTTCCAATAATAGTATTACCTGAGCCGTAGCTGGCAGCTTGGCTGTTGACGTCTGCAGGGTTCCCGACTAATGGCAGAACACTGCCTGCTATGACCACTGAGATCGCAACGAACAATAATGCAGGAATTTTTATTTTCATTGTCCCGGAACAAGATTCATTCATAATAATATTTCTATACTAATAGTTGTATCTGAATTAGTAAAAATTTTAAAAAAAAATTATTTAAAAAAAAATTCAGGGCTGGCTGACTGTTTTACATGATACTTTTCAACCATTGTCCATAATTATTTTGGTTTATGGGAAAAGCAAGACAAACCAGCAACAAGAGCGAATCTGCGTTTACAACAGAATCTTGGGATGGGATTTATCCCATTACCCCTGACAAGATTGTTGTGCTAATTTCTGGCTGTCAGATGAGTCGTCTCATCATGACGGTGTGACCAATCAGTTCCTCGTGATCAAGATCAACGCCGATGCCTGGTCCTGAATTTGGCTTGATTCTGCCGTTTTCCATAATGAACTGATTTCTCACTATGTCCTTCTTGAAGTACCTTGAGTTCGGAGCCGTATCTCCAGGATAATCCACAAGCTCCAGAGATGCCATTGCAACGTTGAAGCTTCTGCCTATGCCGGTCTCTAGCATACCTCCAACCCACACATGCCCCTTGAATTCCCTTGCGATTCTTGCAACTGCAACAGAATCCGTTAAACCTCCAATTCGGCCAGGTTTAATATTGACAACTGAGCAGGCACCAATTTCAAATGCCTTCTGAGCTTTTTCCGGCGACGTGATGGATTCATCTAGGCATATCGGGGTTGATATTTCCCTTGCGAGTCTGGAGTGATAGATAAGATCATCATAGGACAGAGGCTGTTCGAGATACTTCAACTCGAATCTGTCGATCTTTTTAATCAGATCAATATCATTGATGGAATAGCAGCTGTTTGCATCCGCTGTCAGGACTATCTCTGGAAAGTTATCCCTGACAGCCTTCAGTATTTCGACTTCCTTTCCCTTTTCGATTTTTACCTTGATACGCTGGTATCCAGCCTGTACCGCCTTGGATATCCTTTCTAGTGTGGTTTCTGTTCTATCCATCCCTATGGAGAGCCCAACATCTGCGAAACCCTTCGTTTTTCCAAGCACCTCGTGGAGAGGCTTTTTCTTTAGTTTCGAATGATAATCCCATAGGAGCATTTCCAGTGCACCCTTGGCCATGTTGTCTCCTTTAATCTTTCTGGCTCTGAGGGTGAATTCCTCAGGCGTTGGAAGGTCCTTAATCATGGGTACGAGGACATCTTCTATCACATGGAGAGCTGTAGTGTTGTCCTCATATCCGTAGTCTGGCCTGACTGATGTTACACACTCAGAGTAGGCGGTAACATCCCCTGCCTTAAGTTCGAATATGAGGGCATTTCTGTTGCTTTCTGTTCCGAAGCTTGTCGTAAAAGGATAGAGCATCGGCATGTCCACATTGATGACCTTCAGGGAGAAGTCCATGGAATCCGATCCGATGAGAGGTTATAAAATTCTGTTGGCAACGTTCGATATCATTATGCCATTTGGATATCATATGGTGAAAATTTGTGCCATAGAGTTTTCCTCGAGAGAATAACCAATGCCGCGGCTACATGTTATCCAGAGCAAGGCAGACCATATGGATAAAGGTGATATGGGCCTCCTGAATAACAGGGGTGAAGTCAGAATCAATCCTTACTGCCATCCTGACGATCTGTGCAAGCTTTCCACCTGATCTCCCGGTGAGGCCAACCGTGTAAGCCCCCTTCCTGTTGGCTTCCTCCACAGCCTTCAGCACGTTACGTGAATTCCCTGAGGTGCTTATTCCCACCACGATATCATCCTTGTTGCAAAGTGCAGAAAGCGGTCTGTAAAACACATCCTCATAGGAGTAGTCATTACCGATTGCCGTCATGGATGAAGTATTGGTGGAAAGGCAGATTGCCGGAAGGGCGCCCCTTTCCTTTGTGAAATGCCCATCCAGTTCCCCAACAAAATGCTGCGCGTCGGCAGCGGAACCGCCATTACCAAATGTTATTAGCTTTCCGCCGTGCTGTATTGCCAGATGGAGTTTGGCAGCTAGTTCCTCCACCTGATTAATGTCGATGGATCTTCTTGCCCTTATCCCCTGTTCAATGTAAGACTCCAGAGAGGGTGATCCCGCCATGGCTATGTAACGTCCCCCACAATAAAATGATTTGTGAAAAGTGCCCACTGAGCATAGTATAGCTATAAAGTGTGCAATATAGTTCTTAACATAAAGTATTTTTATCAAGGTAGAAATTTCCCAAAAGCGAAAAGAGATGAATGAAGAACTGAGTTCATTGACCGAGAGCGCGTACAAGTACATCTTTGAATCCATAATGAATGGAAATTTCAGGGCAGGACAGTCCATAAGCCCTGATAACATTGTTAAGACACTAAATATAAGCAAAACGCCTGTCAGGGAGGCACTTCTTCAGCTTGAAGCCGAGGGTCTGATCTCTAGAAATGGAAGATTCTACAATGTGATTTTCCTGAGCGAGAAGGAAGTTCTCGAACTGTACGAGGTGAGAATGATCCTCGAGGCTGAGGCCGCGGCCCTCGCTTGCGACAGAATTACCGATGCGGAACTCTCCGTGCTCTGGAATGTTCTGGACATGATAAAAGCGGCAGTAAACGAGAAGAACCCGGATCCGATAAAACTTGCAGATCTGAATGGGAAATTCCACTCCCTGATTGCTGCAGCATGCAAGAACAGCTATATTGTTGAGTACACATCAAATATCAGATTAAAGTTGAAGATAGTGCGCACAACTCTTTTCACAAGTTACGACAGAAGGCAGGATGAGGTCGCGGAACATGAAGCTATCCTCAAGGCCATTGAGCGCAGGGATCCTGATCTTGCCAAGGGAAGGGTCAAGAGCCATATGCAGAAGCTTATGTCCTATCTTAAGAACAATGTGTTTGGGAAAATATATTGAAAGTTGCGATTTCCATCTTACACAATAGAAAAAATTAAAAACCCAGTTTTCCTGCAGGGCTGCCTTATATGGAACAGGATCTTCAATTCATCGACAAACTTGATTTCACACTGCAGATTTCAGTTCCGCTTCAGCAGGATTTCATTTCTGTTTTTTCCAAGGCAGATTTGGCTGTCCCCCTTCACATGTCTGTGGTTTCAAATGGTGTTGAAATCTTCATGTATGTAAGTAACCACAATATGGGAAAGTATGAATCCCTTATCTCAAAGTTCCATCACGAAACAAAGGGGAACTACAAGATTTTCCATGTCCCCGCCAATGACTTGCTGGCTGAATTAAGAGTCTTCAGCAGCATAATTAAGGTCCCTTCTGTTGTTCCCGGCGGGTTCTTCCTTAGATCTGGCTCTGTGCATGCAGATTTCAGGTTCCATCACGCCTCTTTCTCAGAAATCAGTCTCATTCTTAAGGAGATATTCTCAGACGACAACAGAATAAGGCTGGACTACCTGGGTCCATCCTTTGGGCTGGTGTCAACACTCAGGGAGATAAATGACAGGATCCCATTATCTGTCCTGAAGGTCTCCTACGATAGCACTGAATCTGCCATATCGGAAGATGACTATGTGGCAGAGGCAAAGGTATTCTCCTGGATGGAGCCTTCCGATTGCAAAATGGTTGCCTTTGGTAGAGCGGCACCACATGGCTGTACAACAATTGATTCAGACAATTGCATTTTTGAATGCCCCCCAAGATCTGAGTTCTTTAAATCTCTCTATCACAGATTGCTGAAGGACCACATACCGGTTGGTTCTATTCAGGAATCGAGATCATCCGGCAGGATTTCTGTCCAGATTTTTGTTCCGACTTTCATTTCCGATAAGGTAGTGAATAGTATACTGCAACTATCTGAAAGTGTTTCGCTCAGTAATTTTCTCGTTGAACTATTTGTGCCATTCGAAAGATGGCTGAGCCTCAAAAAGTGACTGTCTTGTTCTCCAGGATTAAAATCAGAAATTGAAGACAAGATTTCACGACAGAAAAGAGTCAGGGCTTCCTGATAACATCCCGTCCCGCCAGCACTTTATTGACAATTGGTATGAGATGCAAAAAATGTCATAATTCACTGAATGCCAGCCATGAAGGAAAAATTATCACATGAATGAAGACCCGCTTTTCCAGGGATCCATGGGGCGTCAGAAGATTGGAATAACAATCGGTTTATCAGTCTGAATCCTAAGATTGTGTTTTTTCCTTGGAGACCTTGTCCTTGGTTATCCGGTGGCCGCAATTAGGGCAGAAGTTCATATCCGGAGAGACCTCCATGCCGCAGTTTTCGCATATAACCGGGATGTATTTCGGCTCCTCAAGACTCTGGGATGCCCGTACCTCCTGTTCCTCTTCAATGTCCACATGCTTCGGTCCAGCTTTTCTTTGACCCCGCTGCGTGGAGTCAGAGCCAAAGTATGCCATCCCAATATTCTGTTTCGTTGACTTAGCGTTTGCCAGCTCCACTTCCCTTTTGTGCCTTTCCTCCTGGGCCCGGCGTTCCTCCTCCTCCCTGTGCCTCCTGGCATCGGCAATCCATCTGGTTATCTCATCGCTCCACTGCTTTGGGTTAGACAGGACAAAATCGTACTTTCTCGGCTGCCCGTCCTTTTCAAATTCAACAGACAGGAGTTTCTTGGTGAAAAGCTTGAGCTTCGGCACAGCTGCTGATACGTTCTTCAGTTCATAGAGGTGCAAATCCATGTATATTTTTGGCGGTGTGGCCCTAAGAAAACCTCTTTTACCCTTTTTTTCATAGATCAGGCGCTTGTCGGTGAGATAGAGTGTCCCGTCCTGAATCTCGGCGTCTCCGTCAACTAGAGTGCAATCCTCCTTGAGAAGCTCGTGTTCATCAACTTCGTAAACGGGCATCAACTAGATATAAACGGCTTCTTAATAAGGTTTTTAAAATCACCGGTGAAAGCATTGCTAGATAGCTTGTTTGTCAGACTTTCCCGTTCATATCTGCGCTTGTCTCGGTCAGGACTTCTGAAATGTCGTTCTCATTTTCGGAACGTTCTTCCCTGAATCTTGCAGCCATAAGCCGTGGGTCGAAGCTTCTCGCCACGGAGATGATCTCCTTGAAGCTGGTTTCTCTGATGGCCACTGCCATCAAAAAATATATGGCGATTGATACAAGAGATATCCCCAACAGGGTGAAGAACGGCTTGGCATTGACAAAATCTACGATGACAGAGAGAAATGCCAGCATCACGGCTACGGGCACTATCTGCCTTACCATTCCGGTATTGTACCCTATGTGTTCCATTCTGTTAACAACAACCCTGTATGTGGCGTTGGAAAGCACACCGGTTATGAGCATGGCTAATGCTGCACCGGTGGTGCCAAGGGCTGCAAGCCTGAACCCGAGTATACTTGTGGGTACCAAAACGAGTATGAGAACGATATTCATCGCGACGAAGACCATGTCAATAGTTGCTATGAGCTTGGTCTTCATCCTGCTGGCTATAGAGGAATAGTATGGAGAGTTTATCGCGGAGATGTAAGCTCTGACAGAGAGCAGAGTAAGTGCTGTTGAGTAATCAACATAGGCACCGGTGAATATGTTGAGGACGTACTTGGAAAGAAAAGCTAGAACCACGACAAATGGAAGGAGGTATAAGGAAATTAGCCTCTCAAATTCGAAGATCGATCTGTTGTGGGCCTCCTTTCCGAGCTGCCTGTGAAGCCGAACGAGAAGTGGCAGGAAAAAAGTTGACATGGAGGAACCAAGGGTGCCGATCAAGTTTGAAATGGTCTGCATGGACAGAAATGCCCCTGTGGCGACAGCCCCCCAAAAGAACTGTATAACCACCTTGTCTATGTTGCCGTTTAGGGTTCCCACTCCTGACAGAATCATGAGAGGGAGTGCGATCGCAGTGTATTCCCTGAGCATCTTTTTGGTCGCAGGTCTGATCTCCCAAGGCCTCCCCAAGAGGTATGAAGTTACAAAGTATACGCTGTAAGTTATGCTATATGTTCCAGCTAAGAAGATGGCGGCGTCCTCCTTTACTGTGTTTGAAACATTGAACTGGACAATGAGAGCGAGAAAGACGAAGATAGAATTTCTCAGGATGGCCTCCACTATCGGCGGAACAGACGCCCTCACCGATTTCAGTTTAGCCTTGAAATATGTCGTCGTGAAACCTGTAAAACTCTGGAAGAAATAATAAGGAATCAGTGCCAGGGCGACATAGTATTCCAGGGGAGACTCAAATCCCCTGTGCAATACCCGGGTCCAGATTTCCAGCACTGCAAAGACAAGGGCTATGAATGTGAGCCCAAGGATCAGCTTTATTGTTAGGAACGTACCGTTGCAGGTTCCGATATCTTCTCCCTGCGACACCTTTATGGAATGTGCAGTGGAATATCCGAGATCACCGAATACGGAGAGGACACCTACGAAACCGATTCCGAAGGATACAAATCCCCATTGCAGTGTTCCTATGTCCCTGAGTATGAAGAGGAGCCCGACGTATCCGACTATGGCACCTATGACGTTCTGAACAATGATAATTGGTGATCTCTGGGAAAACACTTAACCCATAAGTGAACTCCAATTTATATTAGTTCCTTCACAGCACAAATCCCTGAAAAAAATTAGCTGTCAATCTGTCAGAGGATCGTTAAGTTTCGACATGCAGGAACTTGCTTATTTACTTACTACCGTACTGTTCTTGGGGTGTTTCCTGCGTATTCTGACCCGGGGAAAGCTTCTGTTCTATTTTGGTAAGGAGCGAGATGAGCGTCTCCTTCTCAGACGCAGGCATGAAGGAGAGAGCCTGAGCCACATGTTTCTCGTAGATCGTTCTGACCTCGCAGTATAGCTTGTTCCCTGATTCAGTTGACATAATCTTTATGATCCTCCTGTCACCGGAATCCCTTATTCTCTTGGCAAGACCCCTTTGCTCGAGCCTGTCAACAAGATTCGTGACCCATCCCTGGGTTATGGAGTTCATCTCTGCAAGCTTTACCATAGGAAGAGTTCCATGATCATTGAGGGTCCTCAGGATCCTGAACTCCATGTACGACAGACCGGAATCCTGTATCTTTTTCTCCCCCTCTCTGAACCATGACTTGGATATGGATGTAATCAAACGGAGAATATCTAGACTCAGTGCGTCTTCAATTTCCATCATCTGGCACCGCCCCTCCCGTTTCCGGTCTGCGGAACATATACTAGCTTCCCATCGCTCTCCGACCCTATGTTCCTCTCTTCACCGGAGCCCGGGGTTCCAACAAAATGAGCCCCCTCTGCAGCGTATTTCTTTCCCCTCATGGCAGACACAACTGCTGCCAGAAAGCTAAGTACTACGCCTATAACAAATACCGTATGCAGCGATATCATGAAAGCCGGGGCAATGGCAAGGGGGAACCAGTGGGTCCCCTCCATGACAGAAAGTGATGAGGATGGTATAAGTGATGCTAATGAAGGGTTCGATGAAAGGATCGAGGCAACCGGGTTGATCCCAAGGAAGGCGGAGAAAAGTGCAACAGTCGGGGGCACTGCGGCAAATGCCCTGTCAAGTGTCGAAATCAATGAGGCTGAAAGACCCGGGACCGTCGACAGCTGGGCTGCGTATGAGGCTGGCAAATTGTTTGAAAGAGTCAGAAGCACAATGGTGAAGAATATCCCCATACTGGCTGTCATGCCTGAGTTCTGAAGGGTGGATCTCATTCCGGATGCTGCTCCCCTGGTTTCTGCAGGTACGGAGTTCATTATTGCAGCAGTGTTCGGAGCAGCGAACATGCCGTTGCCAAGACCCATTACAAATATAATCAGGGCAAATTCCACATAGTTGAAATCATATGGAATGAGGCTGAGAGCTACAAAGGCAGAACCAACAATTGCCATGCCTGCAGTAGCCAAGCCTCTCGCGCCGTACCTGTCGGATAGGGCTCCGGAAAGAGGTCCCATGACCATGAAACCTGCAGTCATAGGCAGCATGTATATTCCAGCCCAGAACGGGGTGCTCTCAAAGGAATAGCCGTGAAGCGGGAGGTATATGCCCTGCAGCAGGATAATGAGCATGAACATCACTCCGCCTCTCCCTATGGAGCTCAGCAAAGACGCGAAGTTGCCCGCCGAGAATGCCCTTATCTTGAAGAGACTCATCCTGAACATGGGTTGCTTAACCTTAAGTTCCACGAAGGGAAAGAGGGCAAGGAGAGCCACACCCACAACTATTCCAGAGATCACGAAGGGGTTACCCCAGCCCATCTCATCCGAACCATATGGTAGCAGCCCGTAGGTCACAGCTATCAGTGCAACCGTCAAACCTCCTGCGAAGATCAGATTCCCAACGTAATCAATCTTCTGAGTCCTGTCCCTGCGGGAGGTTTCCTTTAGCTTGAGATATGACCACACGGTTCCCAGAAGACCTATCGGGACGCTTACCAGAAATACTGAATTCCAGTCGAGATGCACTGGACCTATGGTAACATTAATGCCCGAGAGTATCCCGCCAAGGATGAGCCCTACGAAGGATCCGCCGAGGAAGGCGACTTGGTTGATACCGAGGGCTTTACCCCTTTCTTCAAGCGGGAATGCGTCTGTGAGGATTGCTGCACTGTTGGAAAAGAGAAACGCGGCTCCGATCCCCTGCACAATTCTGAACATGACAAGTTCAAGTGCACCCGTATCCCCACGACCAGGGGTTATGAAGAGGAGTATGCTTCCAAGTGTGAATATGGCAAAGCCCAGGTTGAACAGTCTGACCCTTCCGTAAATGTCTGACAGGCGGCCGAATGTTACAAGGAGCGTTGCGGTGACAATATTGAACCCCATTAGTATCCAGATAAGATACACGAAAGACCCTGGCTGCAAGGGGCTCAACTGGATACCCCGGAAAATTGCAGGCAGAGAAATAAGCGTTATCGTTCCATTCACGCTTGCCATTAGAACGCCGATTGTTGTGTTAGAAAGGGCTACCCACTTATACTGAACCATAATAACAGGGTAATTTAGTTAAGATATAAATCCTTTATTAGTAAACTAATATACCGAAATGGTTAAATTCTTAATGGCGCAAGGATGAATAATGGTTTAATGCTCCTGTGTGAATGAGAAGACAGAAATTGCATGTGCAATTGACCCGGTTTTCAGGACCGATTCGTCGACCTTGAATCTTGAACTGTGGTTCGGAGCGGTGCAGCCTTTCTTCTCATTGTAGGTGCCAAGGTAGTAGAAGCATCCAGGAACCTTCTGTAGGAACCTTGAAACATCCTCTGCACCCATCCTCGGCTCTGGGTCAAATATTTTGACTCCTGATATCAGTGCCAGATTCCTGGCCAGTGTCTCGGCGACCTTTGCATTGTTAACAGTGACCGGGTACGGATCGTCAGTGAACTTGATTGTCACATCCGCCCCGTAAGATTTTGCCATGTTGCTGACTGTTTCTGAGAATTTCTCGATCACAATGTTCCTGAACTGTTCATCCAGTGTGCGTATTGTACCCTCTAGCGAAGCCTCGTCTGGAATGATGTTATCCTTTGTCCCGGAGTGGAACATGCAGAATGAAATGGTCAGAGGCTGCCTCTGATCAAACAGCCTCGATCTCATGGCGTACACAGAGTTGACAACCTGTGATCCCACAAATATCGGGTCAACGGATTTCCATGGTTGTGATCCGTGGCCACCCCTTCCCTTGATGAGAATCTTGAATGCATCCGGCCTTGCCATGAAGGGGCCACCATGGACTCCCAGAACACCACTTGGATAATCTGAGCTTATATGTATGCCGAAGAAGTAGTCCGGTTTTGGATTCTCGAGAGCCCCGTCTTCGATCATTGGCTTGGCACCGCCCCTGCCACCATCTTCCTCGGCTGGCTGGAATATCAGTTTTACCGTACCATGCAGCTTTTCTTTCATTTTTGCCAAAATCATCGCCGCACCGAGAAGCATTGCGACATGGGTGTCATGACCGCATGCGTGCATGATTCCGGGCTTCTTTGACTTGAATGGTTCGTCTGTATTCTCAGCAATCGGGAGTGCGTCCATGTCCGCCCTCAGGGCAACTGTCTTTCCGGGATGTTTTCCCCTCAGCACGCCTACTACGCCTGTGCCACCAACTTTTGTCCTCACCTCAAAACCCAGTGTCTTGAGCTTCTCTTCAACAATCGATGCAGTCTCTATTTCATGATAAGCAAGTTCTGGGTTCTCATGAATTGTCCGCCTGATCTTTATTATCTCACTTTCAACCTCTGCTCCGTGCAGCTCTATTTCAGACACTATGGAACTATCTATGACCATAGTGGCTAAGCATCCATTCCATCTAAAATGTTGCGCTGTTAACCTTCATGCTTGAAATGAATGAACTTGATTCCTAGGTTCCTTGCCAGACCGCCGTCCAGGTCAAGGCTGTCACCAACCATCACCGAATGCTCCAGATCGATGGGAAATTTCTCCATGGCCTGTCTGACCAGACCGTCCTTTGGTTTCCGGCAATTGCAGTTTTCATCAGGTCTATGGGGACACATAAAGAATGCGTCTATCCTGCCCCCCTTCGCCTCCACATATCTGCGTATCGCCTCATTGAAGTTTTGGGCCTCCTCAAGGGAAAAATAACCTCTGTTAATGCCAGACTGGTTGCTTATAACTATAACCAGAAAGCCCAATGCTGCGTACTCCTTTATGATTTCTACAGCATCCTCATAAACAACAAGATCTGCCACATCATGACAGTAGGGGCAGTCCTTGTTTATGGTTCCGTCACGATCGATGAAAAGAGCGGGACGCTTCTCAATCATTGGAAAATCCGATGCTCCTGAGCTTTCTCTCCACTGAATTTTCGACATCCATCCTGTGATCAATTCTCAGAATTGTCTCTATTCGCCTGAAACCCATCTTTATAAGGGCATCTTCGCCACGCTTGACGCAGTCAAAAATATCATCCATGGAGCTGGCCTGAATTACGGTAGCCATGCTGTTGGGATAAAGCTGCACCCTGTCATTTCTCATGGCTTCCAGAGCCGCCCGAATAGAAGAAGAAGCCGATGTTCCCTTGCCTATGGGATAAAAAGTCACATCCGCAACAATCATAACATGATATTACAGGCTTGATTAGATTCTTTCTTCCCCTTTTCCATGCTCTTTTCTCAGATGCTGTCTCCTGCTCCCTCTGAAAGGGGTTCTGCATGCATTGCAATATTTAACCAGATGAGTCCTCCGCCTTGCAAGTAAAGGGACAGTAATAATTGAAACCGTAATCCCTGCCGTAACTGGGAGCGATTCTCTTAAATCGAACAGGAGACCGAACTTTTGGATGGAATGAACCTTAAGAGATGTATTTGTGCTGAGGTTAACCAAAAGAGTTGTCTGGTTGGAGACATATCCTGTCGGGTCTTCGATCTGAATTCTGTAAAAACCCTCGGGGAGCGTTATTTTTGCCGCGTTTGAAGTTGTTGAAATGGTGAGATTGCCTTCGGCTATCGACCAGCGTGTGTTCATTGGGATGCCAGAATTGAATACTGTGAGAGTGAACTCAATCCGTTCATAGATAATGGTAATGTTTGTTGTTCCGCTGGAATTTGCAAACACCATGTGTGAGGTGTATCCCCTGATCTGGATCGGAACGACCTTCAGGGCACCCTCTGAAACTGTAATATTGATGCTGTGCAGTGAGAGATATATCTCACCATTCACGGTCACACCCCATGGTGTACCTCCGGGGAGCCCACACTCCACGATGTGTATGGCTTTATATTTATTTTCAGAAGAACTGTTAAGTTCCCAGGCTCCCCCTGAGATCAGGAATTCCTCTGATTCAGGACTGACCTGTATGACCTCATTTGTAACATTGTCAGAGGGAATGCGGATAGCAACCCCGTTTGTGCCTTCAGAAAACGTTGAATTATTCCATGTCTCATACACGGGAACAGTTCCGTTTAACGACAGGAATCTTACAGACAATCGCACTTTATTGATGTTTGCCATCACATCCATAGTTCCATTCAGAAGAAAACTGCCCTGGGATTTTTCAAGAGTCCCATTGAATCCTACCGATACGATTTTTCCCATTTCTACAGGCATCTCACTGCTGCTAAAGTAGGAAAAGTTTGAGTTAAGAAGTGGCTCCACGGAGAGTGTATAATTCCCGGGCCCCACCATAAACCCGGTATCTATGGTGACTTTTCCGGTCCTACCCTGAAGTGTGGCATTGAAAACGTGTGTAGATTCTGAGTTTGTCAGCTTGATCTCAAATTTATCGGCATTCTGAAGGTTTGAGTAAAACGAATAATTCAATACCAGCTGATTCCCACCTGTGATGCTGTACGACAGGATCTTTACCGAAGCAACCGGAGAAGAGGGTTGCAACCATACATCTGCACTGCTCGCCGGAATCAACTCAAATTGCGGTACCCCGACGAATGTGTGATTCGAATCGTTCCTGAAGGATAGATAGTAATTCCCTGCAAATATGTTCTCCGTGGCGTTGATGAATTGTGACGGCATTACAATTTCGTTTCTGATTCCGTTACTTGAGAGAAATTTGGCCACCTCGGCCGAAGTGGCATTGAAATCGTTCTCAATCCTGCTGGCCGGATGAGACAAACCTGCAGGAGAAAGAACCAGGAGGTCCGGTGGTATGGAGACATTGGAGCCGCTGAAATAGGCCAAAAGTGATTCTCCAAAGGTGATTGATGAATTAATCAGAGCAAAAGGAAGATCAGAGAAATCTGAAGCATTTCCGAATTCCGTATCTAACGCAATCATCCTGGAATCGATGAGCCGTAAGTCCAGCTTGAGTGGATTTGCCTCACCGCTGGAGAGATTGAATGAAGAATAGGTTAACGCGAATGTTGACCCATACACCAGAAGTGATGAGTTTGAGAACAAGTACTGTGTGGCGCCTGGCCCGACCGTAAAGTATGATTCGTTTGTAAATACAGTTGCATTCAGGCTGATAAGTTCGAAGTAATCATTCTGACCCATTTCCGCGGTAAAATGGAACAGGGAGCTGTTGCACACCTCGGCTGTAGAGGCATCTATGCTGCTCAAATCCACTGAGAAGTTGAGGATTACCGTCTGTTCATTTGGCGCGAATTTCAGGGGCTCAGAGTCGATCTGCTCACCCCTATAGGATGAGTTGATGTAATCACCGGCTGAGCTGTTTCCATTGATGAAGTATCTCAGGCTCACATTTACGTAATTAGCGTAAGCCGGCATAATAACATGAGAGGATACAGGGATAGTGCCAATGCTGCTGAAATAAGCATTTTGGAGGTTTATGTGTCCGGAAGCCTCCCATGGGGGGTTGCTTTGACTGTACAGGCCTGAAAATGTGGAGTTCAGTGAACTGAATGTTGTATTCTGAAAATACAGGGAGAGATACCTTTCTGAATCAGCAGGCTCATGCATTTTACTGCTAACGTTACTGTCGATGAAAGAGACATTAGCGTAATTTCCCGAGATTATTCCATCAAGCTTGATGTCACAGTGAAGAAATGATATCACAGCCGGGTTTCCAGGAACACCCGATGCCATGATTTCAACGGCACGCACATTACTGAACGACTGGTTGCTTATCTCAAGGGTGCAGTTATATGCAACCATTCTTCCGTATACATCAATCGTGATGACCGGAGAAAGGGACTGAATCATGACAATCTGATTAAGGAACTGTAAGGTTTCATTCCTCTGCACCGTTATATTGGAAGTTACTGTGTAGACCTGCAGATCGGCCGATGAACCCGCCTCGGGCTCCACCTGATGATGGACATGTGATGCAGCAGTACCATACCCAGATGGAACATAGTATGCTAGCGTAATAATAACCAGCCACGTAAGTAGGAACTTGAGGGACATGAACAATAACGGGAATTAACCTAAATAATTAAAATTTTTACGGAGGCAAAGTATCGATATTAGATCAGAGCTGGTCCTTCAGGAAGAATTCCAGGGATGACCTCATGTCCCTGAACAGCTTGCTGCGCGAAAGCAGAAACCTTAGAATAACAGGGTCAAGCCTGAGGGTTACCAAATCCTCATCAACGCTGAGCCTGTTGTACTCCTTCAGGATCAGCGACTCCAAAATAGATTCCATCAGTATGACCAGATTGTTCCTCGTATACATTATAGGCCTGATGTGGTAGATTCGTGATCTGAAATAAGAGATCAGGTATGTCAGCAGCTTTGAACTGTGGCCGGTCTCCCTTCTGATTTTAACCAGTTCCCGAATGTCTGAAAGCGAGTGGTTGCAGGCGATTATCGTATCCCTTATTATCCTGAACTGGTCTGAAAATTTGCGTTCCAGAAATTCCCCGGAGTCACGCAGCGAAATGGTTTCGCTGCTCACCTGTTCCTTTGAAGAAAGAAGACCGCTGGGGCACGCAAGAACCCCGTAATTCATCGCAATCCTTGAATACAGATCCACATCTTCGCCGCTGTCGAGGTCGCGCCAGCCACCAACATCAATTATCAGGTCCCTGTTAATCAGGGGAAGCTCAGAAAAGAAGAGTCTCCGTGTGCGGAACTTCAGGAACCCGTGGAGGATATCCGCATATTCAATGGGATAGATCAGTTTGCTGCTGAATGGAACGATGTATCTCCCCGTTGACTCCTCAAACGCAATCTGTTTTCCCCGGCCGAATGTGCCGAAGTCACGAAGCAGGGGTATGAGATCTGTTATTTCATGATCGAGAGGCCTGAGCTTGTCTTTCAGATTCTGATTTGATGGCGGATACACCAGAATTATTTCAAAATCCCTCCCAAGTTCCTCACCTATCCGGTTGATGCTTCTCACAGATTCTGCTACCGTTCCAACCACAGGGGGGACAACAGAAATGAAGCTCACGCTGTAGTTGTAATCAGAAGGTGAGAGTATGTCTGTTCGTGTCTCAAGGAGAGGGGCGATTCCGTCCAACAGTATGATAACAGGAATTGATTTATAAGCAATTCTTCAAGGGTAAAATGATAGTTCATTCCATGTCTTTTTGAGATTCCGCTCGACCTGCAGGAACGCTCGATCCCCCAATCCGCTGGTTCTGATGGTGTCCCTCATTGCTTCTATGCTTGAACTCAAAGTCGGTGGGCGGAACACCTCCTGAAATTCATGGTTTCCAGATTTACCGGCATTATAGAATTGAAGCTGCGTGAGAGCCATAATGTACGAACAGACTCTTGGAAACAGGACCCGATCCACATGCTCCTGGTAATTCATTGGGACAATGCGATATCCTGCAAAGAGGCTTGAGATCACTGAAACTGAACCTGCGCTGCCAATATCAGTCAGAACAACAACTTCATCCTTCCCGGATTCAATAAAGAGAGGATCTATTGAGATGAACTCCCCGGACTGCTTTCTCACTTCAGCCTTTGTGGCAGAAGTTTCAATGAACCTGGACGAGTCCCTGATGCTGCCAAGAAAAGAGGCGGCCTGTGACGGCCGAAGGCAAAGAAAGACCCAGTCAAAGGACTCTGACTCCTGTTCAGCCTGTTCGGGTACCCGACTCTGAAGGAACCTGCATTCGTGTCCGGAAGATGTGAGAACTTTGGCAATTCCACTCCCAGTTTTGCCTCTTCCAAGGATACCTATCAAATCATCAGTCCTCGAATTCCATGCGTATTACCTTCACAGAAGGATAGTATTTTCTCCTGATTATCTCATGTATGGCCTCACCGGTCTCCTGAGATTCCCTGCATATGGAGACAGTGGTCCCGTGATCGATCTTGGCTTTTGTCCCATCCCTCAGAGTTATTGAGAAGTATCCCAGTGAATCGCAGTCAATTGCCACGGAAAATGATAATGAAATGGTAATTAATGATGTCGATATGCTCAATTCCTGAGTGCCGACCTAAGGTTCCTGAGGTCTGGCATGCCTGATCCAGTACCGAAATTGTATATCCTCTCCGCGAAGTGGCATTTCACGTCGTGGTCAACGGAGACCCTTACAACAGGCGGTACTTCCTCGGAACATATTTTTTGTGCCAGAGGACAGCGAGGCTCAAACAGGCACCTTGGCCTTACCGCAGGTTCAGTCTGATTGAATATCTTCTCCCCAAGTTCTTCAGAGACCTCTCCCCGGATGCCTATGCTCGAGATCATCAATGCAATGGTGTAGGGGTGGGTTCCCCTTCTTATTATCTCCTCTGTTGATCCGCTCTCAACAATCTGCCCCTTGTACAGCACGTATATCCTGTCGCTAACGTACCTCGCTGACGCAATGTCGTGGGTTATGTAGAGTATTGAAATTGACAGATTCTGGCGCAACTTCTTGAGAAGATTCAGAATGCCAGCTCTGAGGGAGACATCAAGCATCGATATTGGTTCGTCTGCGATCAGAATCTTCGGATTCATTATGATTGCCCGAGCAATAGAAACCCTCTGCCGCTGCCCTCCACTCAGCTGATGCGGAAACTTGTCCATATAATCCTCTGCAGGAAGAAGTTCGGCTTTAGCCAGCGCATCCTTCACCATTGACTCTCTGTTCTTCGGATCACGGGCTACCCTGTTTACTATCAGAGGCTCCTCAACAGCGTCGTAGATGGAAAACTTGGGGTTTATGCTCTGAAACGGATCCTGAAAGATTGTCTGTATTGTCCTTCGCAACCGCTTCAGTTCCTTCTGGTTTCTGAAATCAACATCCTTTCCGTTTATGGTAAGTTTTCCACTTGTTGGTGTCTCAAGAAGGCCGATTATCCTGCTCAGGGTCGTCTTACCGCTCCCTGTTTCCCCAACCAGACCGACGGACTCGCCGGAATAGATGGAGAGAGTAACCTCATCAAGCGCTATTATCTCGTTTCCCTTACCCTTGGAGGATTCTCTCAATCCGGCCCTCCTCGAGAATTTCTTTGTGATACCGGCAACCTCCACAACAGGTTCATCTCGCGTGACGCTGAGGTACTCAACTCCAGATTTCCTTGGTTGACGGGCCGTCCTTTCCCTTGTTCGCAGTGGAAGCAGAATACACATTACTTCATGCCCTGATTCAAGAACCTTGGGAACAACCGATGACTCCTCCCTGCAGAGATCAATATGGAAATCGCACCTCTCATAGAACGGGCAGCCAATAATAGGTTCACTCAGCGATGGAGGAGCACCGCGTATCGGCACTATCTCGGATACATCATCCAACAGCTTCGGTATGGATTCAATAAGCATGTAAGTGTAGGGGTGCTGAGATAATCCGAAGTCATTGGACGGCAGCTTTTCCACTATTCTTCCCGCATACATTACCATAATCTTGTCCGACAACCTGGAGACCATGGATACATCATGGGATATGTTAAGTATGGATACGTTGTAGCTGTTCTTCAGTTTTGAAAGTTCCTCAATGATCGTTAATGCCATCGCAATAACAACACGCTGCTTCATGCCGCCACTCAGCTGGTGCGGAAATGCGTCATAGATCCAGCCATCAAGTCCCACAGCGCGGAGGAGTTCCAGAGAGCGTTCCTTTGCCTTTTCTGGTTTCTCATTCTCCTTGTAAATGAAGATGTCTGAAAGCTGTTCACCAACCCTTATCAGGGGATTGAGGCTGTCGAGTGCCCCCTGGAATACTATAGAAATGCCCTTCCATCTGACCATCTTCAGGCTCTCCTCGATCTTGCGTTCCTTCTTGTTGTAGCGAATGGAGAAGCTTGCACCCATCTCCCTGTCGACAATAATCTGGCCGTTGAAGAATATCCTCCCACTGATCACTCTGGAGTTCTGTGGAAGTATGTGCCCAATAGCCATAGCGAGAGTGGATTTACCGCATCCGCTCTCTCCTACTATGCCGATTGATTCGTTTTTCCGAATGCCAAAAGTAACGTTGTTAATGGCCAATATTCTCTTTTTTCCAGCGGAGTATTCGACTGTGAGATTTTCGACATAAAGAACATATTCATCGTACATGCTTCTACCTCCTCAGAGTTACATCGGCAGCCTCCCTCGCTGCATCCCCCATCATGTTGAACCCTATCACAATGAAGAGAATGAACAGTCCTGGGAAGATTGAAACCCACCACTGTCCAGAAATCACAAACTGCAAGCCCTCCGTTATCATGGCTCCTAGTTCAGGTGTGGGGGGTGGGATGCCCACGCCGAGGAAACTGAGGGCAGCAGCAACAATTATCGCATTGCCCAGGTTCAAGGCGTATAGAACCACCGTAGGCGTGAAGGCCTGAGGCAGCACATGTCTGAACATTATATGAATTCTCGAGGAACCCTGTGAGACAGCTGCAAGCACATAGAGGTCATTCTTCGCTGATAGAACCGTGCTTCTCGCCACTCTAGCAAAACCTGGAATCGACACCACGATTATTGCAATGACGACGGCCCAGAATCCCTCGCCTATGGCAACAGCAATCGCTATTGCGAAAAGTATTGAGGGGAAGGCGAAGAGAATATCCATGACTCTCATGGTAACGTTGTCAGTTATTCTTCCAACGTATCCAGAAACCACCCCCACCACGACACCCACCGCGTAGCTGACACTTACAGACAGGAAAGCTATGGCCATGTCCAGCCGGATTGCATAAAGTATCCTGGAGAATATGTCCCTTCCAAAATCGTCCGTTCCCATAATATGTGCATAGGATGGTGGAAGCAGTCTCTGAGTCAGATCAATGGCCAGGGGATTGTAGGGAGCAAGCCTGGGCCCCTCTATGGCGAGGAACACATACACCATGAGAATCACAAATGAGACCGAACCGGTAGAGGATCTGAAGAAGAACCTCAGAGTTTCAAAATGCCGGGAAGCTCTTCTGGATCGGGCGCTTCTAAGTATGTCAACGTTCATCGTCAACCACCTACAGCCTCACCCTGGGATCTATATACGCATACAGGAGGTCAGCCAAGAAATTTATTAGAGTGAACAGGACAGCGGATACCAGCACAACTGCCATCACAGTGGGGTAGTCCAGCTCGCTTATAGCCTGAACAGCAAGCAGTCCAAGACCCTGCCAGGAAAAGACAGACTCTGTCAGAACAACGCCGCCCATTATGGCACCGGCCTGGATGGCAGCAACAGTTATTGCGGGCAGCAGGGCATTTCTGAGGGCGTATTTGTTCATGAGGATCTTCCTTGGGAAGCCTATCGCGAAGGCTGTTCTCATGTAATCCTTATTGATCACGTCGAGCATGCTGGACCTCACAACCCTTGAAAGTGTAGCTATGATTGCGAGCGAAAGACCCACAGCAGGCAGTATTATATGCCATAGACCATCTACGAAATCGGCGAAATTACCCGTAAGTAGAGAATCAAGAATGATCATGCCCGTAATCCTGGGAGGTGGACTCAGATAGATACTTAGCTGACCGTATGGAGCCGGCGCCACGCCCAGGTATGTATAGAACACGAGAATCATTACAATTTCAATCCAGAAGACAGGCATTGAAATAAAGAGGAGAGAGGAGACGCGGATCGCATGATCGGATGCTTTGTTCGCATGCAGGGCTGCATGTATTCCGCTGATTATTGCTATGGGAATCCCGATAATAAGCGCTGCTATGGCCAGTTCAAAGCTGGCGGGAGCCCGCGTTGCAATTTCATAATTAACTGACTGTCCAAGCAGATAGGAATAGCCGAGATTAAAATGCACAAGCTGGTTCAGGTATATCAGGAACTGTACATAGAGGGGTTTGTTCAATCCCAACTCCGCTTCAAGCACCTTCAGTTCCGGTCCATTGATTTCCGGTCCGATCAAAATGAGAGCTGGGTTACCCGGGACAACGTGAGAGAGTATGAATGTAATTACTATGACACCGAAAATTGTAGGTATTAAGGATAGAATCCTTAATACCAGGAACCGCTGCAGACTGGCCATGACATCACGACATAGTTATCTGCCACACGTAGATGTCGAATGTCGGATAGACGTACAGGTCATGCACGTTGGAAGTCACAGGTATTACGTTTTCCAGGTTGAATAACGGAACCTCCACGGCCTGCTGTGCCAGTATCTTCTGCACTTGCTCGTACAAAGCATCACGCTGCGAAATGTTGTACAGCTTTCCGGCGTTCACCAGATCGTTAGTTACCGTTGTGTTGTCAAAGTAGTTGTAATTGCCGTAAATCCCAAGGTTGTGTGCGCTGAATAGAGGCCTGAGGCCATCATCCGGCGTGGCGAGAAGATTGACCCACCCTTCGTAGAACATGGGCCACTTACCCAAACCCACCTCGTCATTAAAGGTCGCAGATTCCACCGCATTGAGGTTCAACGTTATGTTTATTTGCTTAAGCTCTGACTGCAGTATTGTTGCGATAGCACTTCCTATCGGGTCTCCCGATGTGTAGTAGAATGACGTTGTGAAACCTTTTGGATAGGGGGAGAGATTAAGGTAGTGTCTTGCCTCCGACAGGTTCAGCGTGTAATTCTTGAAGGCGGGTATGTATCCCTCGATGGTTGGAGCCATAGCGCTCTGGATGGGCAGGCCGTAGCCAAAAGTTGAATATTGCGTGAGTTGAGTTCTGTTCACAGCATATTCAATAGCAAGCCTGACATCCAGGTTATTGAACGGTGACACATTCTCGTCAAGGCCAATGTAGTATTCGGAGGAGGTTGGACCGGCCTCTATGTTTATATTGGTATAGTTCTTGAGAGTTGACATCTGGTCAAGAGGTATGTTCAGAGCAACGTTCACCGATCCCTTTTCAAGGAGAGACTGCTGCGTAGTAGGGGAAGGCACTATTTCATACACTATCTTCTGAACATTTGGCTTTGGCCCCCAGTAGTGAGGGTTAACTACTAACGTGATCTGGGAAGATGTATAGTTCTGAAGCATGTATGGGCCCGTGCCCATCGCGTGATCAGACATGTACTGGTTCACCGTATCCTTCACAACGCCGCCGTGGGCGTTAACGTAATTCGGATCAACAATTCCAGTGACCCAGAGCTGGAAGAGGTTCAAGAACCATGGGTAAGGAGCTGAGGGGACAAGCATAATCTTGTAGGGGCCGAGCACATGGATTCCCGACGCATTCAGGAACTGCGCTACATGGAATGAAGCTCCCTGACTCATGGTTATTACACGATCCAGTGAAAACTGAACATCTGATGCATTGAACGGATCTCCGTTTGAGAATGTCACATTCTGCCGCAGGTTGAACAGAACAGATCCGTTGCTGTACACGGTCCAGTTGGTCGCGAGTTCGGGAACCGGAGTCAAACTTCCAACTGTCTGACCATTAAAAGTTGTAGTTCCATACCCAAGCAGCGTTTGATAGATCTGGTCATCAAAAAAGACCGAATTAGTGTCAAATGCCACCGCAGGATCTATCGATGCTGGAGTAGCTGAGCTCGCTATTATCAGGGTGTTGCCACTGGCTGGAGCCTTGGAGTGCAGGTATCCCTCATAACCACCGACACCCACCACGGCAACTACTACAATCACAATAACCGCTGTGGTTAATTTGCTTACCATTGGGGTGCATGATAAGAGTTAACAGATATCAAGATTTTTTAACGCTGTTCAACTTTCCTTTATCCGATCTTTGATTTCGACATGTCGTCTGCAACAAGATCGTTGAATATTGTCTTTTCGAGTTTTCTCAGCCTGTAGGTAAGCGTGGCCCTGGGTATGTTGACAGCCTTGCTGAGCTGGGTCAGTGAAACTTTCCTGGGCCAGTCGTAGTAGCCGGTGTTTAGAGCTTCGGTAAGCAGCTTTGGGCCGGGACTGTCAAGCTCCTTGAAAAACTTGATCTTCCACAGGTATGTGAATATCTTGGAGTATTCCGTCACAAACTCATCAGTGGTCAGCTTCTTTATCACCCTTATACTGGTTCGGGAGTCGTTGATGTCATCGCTTTCCAACTTGAGCGAGGATTTGGAGGTAACGAAGAACCAGCGCTCCTCGCCGTTTTTCACGAAAATTGGATGCATTCTGAACCCAACACTATTAATGTGCCTGAATGCTGAGGTTTTTGGAAATGAATAGATCAGAGACATAAGGTTATCCTTCTTGCCTATCACCTCTATGTTTCTGATTCCACCGTATTTCTTCAATTCATTGAATGCCTCGTTCAGACTGTCAGAATCACGCGAGAAGAATACACTGAATGTTGTCTGGTAATTTCCCTCCGCTTCGGTGTTCATTATAAAGATCCTGAGGCTTGGAAAAAGATCAGTTAGATATGTGTGAGGGCAGTCATGCTGGTTGATGGAGAGGAAGAAAACATTAACCATCTCTTTCCGAGCATGTGCCTAAATATTAACTTTGCTGAAATTTTTATGACATTTTTTCAGAAAGCACTTGCAGGAATGGAGATGCCATCACCCCTGTGATCTGAGCCGCCAGCAACTGTTCCATTCTTCAAGCTCGCAGTGATCTGCGCATGTCCAAATTGGGAAGAGAACCCAACATTTGAAACCTTCAGCTTTCTGAATGACCGATCGATATTTTCCTTTACAGTGTCTGATTCACATATCACCTGGCTTGGTTTCTCGTATATGGTGTATGGGAAGGCCCATCTGGGAAAATCAAGAATGTGCTGCGGATCGCTGTTATCACCTATTAGCCTGAGGATCATCTGGATATGCACCTGTGGCTGAATGTCGCCTCCCATTGTTCCAAATGAAGCGTAGTGAACGCCATCATTTTCCATCATACCAGCACAGAGGGTGTGAAAGGTTCGTTTCCCGGGGGCAATGCAGTTATGATGGTTCTCATCCAGGCTGAAATAACAGCCGCGATTCTGCAACACGAATCCTGTCCTGTCAGGCATTATCCCCGATCCAAAACCCATATAGTTGCTCTGAATGATGCTTACGCTGTCCCCCGATGAACTGGTGATTGTAAAATATGTTGTGTCACTCTGCCCGTATTTTTTGCCTCCTGCGGCGGCCTCCTCCCGGACCCCATTTATCAGCTGCTTTGCAAAATCTCTGCTGAGAAATCCTTCGGGAAGCTTCACATAATCTGGATCGGTTATGTACCTGTCGCGCTGATCATAGGCGATCAGGCCGGTTTCGAGGATGGTGCCCATCTGGCTCAGGTATTCCCCAGCGAAATCGTAGCCTGATTCTGCCAGGAGGTTAAGCCACAGCAGGGCTGTTACACCCTGGCTGTTTGGAGAAGTTTCGTAAATCCTGAACCCTTCAATTTCTGCACTGCAGGGTTTTGTGACGGTGCTTGAGTGTTTCCTCAGATCCCTCCCGGACAATGCAACGTCAGTGTTTTTCAGACCCTCTATGATCCTGTCGGCAAGGTAACCATCGTAGAATGAGGGCAGCCCGTCTTCCATCAGATGCAGGAAAGTTTCAGCAAGATATTTCTGCTTGAATACCGCACCTGCTTCAGGGGGATGACCATCAGGCATGAACTGACTCCTCCAGCCCTCATACTGGCCGAGGAATTTTCCGCTAATTTCGATAGAATCCCTGTAGTTCTGAGTCACAGGAAAACCATCCCTGGCAAGCAGGTAAGCCGGTTTCAGAAGCTCCCTTATGTCCATGCTGCAATATTTCCTGTGAATGTCATCCCATGCCCTGACTATCCCTGGAACGGTCAGTGCAGAATATTCTCCCCTCTTCGGTATCTCATTCATCCCTCTATCGGTGAAAAACTGCGGAGTCAGTGCAGAAAATGCTCTCCCGCTGCCGTTCAGATCTACAATATTTCCATTGGAATCCCTCAGAAGTGCAAACATGTCCCCGCCAAGCCCACACAGGTTGTTCTGTGTAACACAGAGCACCGAGCTTGTGGCTATCGCTGCGTCGAATACATTACCACCACGTTCAAGCACCCTTGCCCCGGCAAGCGATGAGAATATGCTTGAGGAGGAAACAACAGCCCGATCAGAAAAAGCATTGGGTCTCGTTCTCACGTTCTGTCATTTTGAATTCGCATATAACCTTGCACTTGAATAATGACAAATCTCCTTCTTATAGCGAAAAGGATACGGAATACTTATATATTCTTTGCAGACCTAAACTGGAATGAGGGCGCAGCAGGCTCCGTATTTTTCAGATTGCTCAGGAACATCGAAAGTGAAAGAATAATGCTAACAGCCGAGATGGAGAGGAACATTGGATTGACATAAAATGGAGATGCCCTCGCGGCGAGCGGGGGAAGGAAGGCGGAATTCTGCTGTAACGAAGTCTGAATGAAGGGCACATAGCCAAGAGACGGGACCGTGGAACTGATGATTATGGTGTAGTATGTTGAATAAAGCTGCGAACCCTGCCCAAGGTATGATGCTGCTGCAGGCATGTAGAACAGTATTGTTGGCGCAGCACCAATGAGGACAGAGGCAATAATGACGAGGAGAAACGAGGTTACAAAATTCCGTCTGCCAGTGTTCCCAACAGTCAGCAGAAGCGCCGGCACTACCTTCAGGGAATAAATGGATGCCGCGGTGATTGCGTTAGCGTTCAGGCTGAGCACTGGGGACGAATTCAGAGAGCTTACTGGGAACACAGGGGAAACTATTCCGGAAGATACGATGAATACGCCTACCGTGAAAATGAATACGGATAGCAGGTAAAGCACCTTGTAACTGAATGAGAAAACTGAGAAGCGAAATGCAAGCATTGCCAATCCTGCGAGCGACAGGAGTGACGATGCCGAGAGAATGATGCTCCCTGTGGCCACATTGAGGGAAAGACCACTCTGCGTTACAATATCAATACCAAAGGTGCTGGAATATTCCTCTAAGGTTGTCAGCAGAAAAGGAAGCAGAACCGCAAAGCCAAACATAAGGAAAGGCAGATTGCCATTCCGTTGGCTCTTGCTACCCCTCTTGATTCTGCTTTTTTCTGATTCCCCTGTGGATCTGCGCACTTCAGGACCTGATTCCGATCTTTCAGGAAAGACGTTTGCATGATATGCATCGGACAGTGCAACTAAGACGTCTGCAGACCCGTTCTGGCCAATTTTGGATGATCCGATAAGCTGGGAGATCCTCACGGGAAATTGGAGGTTCCTCTCCTTCCTGATCGATTCCAGATAATTCTCGTCAACAATGTAAACGCTGATCCCTCGGGACCCCTTTTCTGAATTGCTGTTGCCGTTTGTGAGGTCTACAACTCCGTAACCGTGCAACGTTAGAATCGATCCTATTTTTTTGGCGTAATTCCTTGCGTTGGTAAGTTCCCGGCTCTTAAAAATGTGTATGTGAATACCGCCACCGGAGCCAGCGCTGCTTTCTATGCTCTCAACCACCCTAAGATCCCTTGCAGTGGTGGAGGACGGCCTGCCAGCTATACCCTTGGAAATTTCGGGACTGTTTGAATTGCCGTTGTTGTTACCGGGATCGGGCTTCTTTCCTTCACCATCAGGATCTGGCATTTATTACAGAAATCGTTAGTTAAGAGAAAATATTAACCTTAGCCATTTGATCTGACATTTCGTTATTTGACTATCCCAGTCTGCCGGCCAATAACCAAAAGTAATGGTCTCTGCACTGGTTCAATAGAAAATTTATTAAGCCCCGGTACTCACCCAATCCTCAGGGAAAGACCGGATTCAGGGCTCTCCTTTTTGGGTGCCAGGGACTTCCAGTCTGTTCTTGCGCCATGCCTGCCTAGCTTCTTCTGGATGTAGTTGAACGCCGAAAGGGCAGCAGTTGCCCCTTCACCTGCAGATATGACCGCCTGTTTATACGGTACATCTGTAACATCTCCGCAGGCGAATACTCCGTCCTGACTTGTACGTGCCAGTTTGTCGGTGATTATTTCCTTGGATTCGTTGAGTTTCACAATATCCTTTACAAGTTCCGTCTTTGCAACATACCCCATCTCGACAAAGAGTGCGCTGACCTCTATTTCAGACACCTTCCCGTCTGCTGCCTGGATCTGGACGGCCTTGACACCCTTGTTGCCGATGATCCGGTTTACCCGGGCATTGACCAGAATTTCAACATGGCTTTTTCCACGCAACTCCTGGTAGAGCTCATCGTCCTCCTGTATCCTCGAGCCTCTGTAGATCACGTACAGCTTGGAAACAACAGACGACAGATATGATGCGGCCTGCAAAACATGATCACCGACTCCAACCACTGCAACGGTTTTTCCCTTGTAGAGAGGGCCGTCACAGACAGCACAGTACGACACACCTCTCCCCTGATTTTCCTCCTCACCGGGAACATCAAGGTTCCTGGGCGTCTTTCCAAAGGCCAGGACAACTGCCATAGACTCATAGGCCTTTTCCCTCGTCTTTACTATAAATTCGGAGTCGGACTTCTCCACTGCTGTAACCTCATCATAGATGAATTTAGCTCCATAGGCCTCAGCCTGTTTTTGGAACTTTGTCATCAGGTCGAATCCGCTGATCTGCATGAAGCCGGGATAGTTTTCAATATCATCCGTCAGAAGTGCCTGCCCTCCTATGTCCTTCGTGATTACTAGGGTGTCGATTGACTGCCTTGAAAGATAAAGTGCTGCTGTGAGCCCTGCTGATGCCCCCCCTATTACAATGCACTGGTGTTTTTCATTTTCCATCTTCATCACATTAATTCAGGAGGCGCCTAAGTTTCGCCTCAAGCATCTGCCTTGGAACTGCACCTATCTGCATGTCCACGGGCTTGCCATTCTTGAAGAACATTATGGTGGGTATGCTCCTGATGTCAAATCTTGATGAAACAACAGGGTTCTCGTCGACATTCACCTTTCCGAACCTCGCCTTGCCAGCATAATCCCTAGCAAGTTCCTCCACTATTGGTGAAACAAAGCGGCATGGACCGCACCATGGTGCCCAAAAGTCCACCACCATAACACCTTCCTTTGAAACCTCGGAAACAAATGTCCTATCATTCAGCTCGATCGGTGAGGTCTGTGGTCTTGGGTTTGTATTTGACATTAGATCTCTCATGATCTTTTGCCTTATCTTATCTATGTCACTTTCCATGGGACAATCACATGCCAGGATGATATGGTAAGATAATTATTTTACGATGTTTCAAATCATGCGCAATAACGATATACCCAAATTACATCAGCTTCACGTGAAGTCCCTGAACTGCCTGAACAATCCAGAAGCAACGATCGCAGACCTGCTGTCCTGCCTCTATGACCTTA
This sequence comes from Thermoplasmatales archaeon AK, assembly GCA_031625175.1. Classification (GTDB taxonomy): domain Archaea; phylum Thermoplasmatota; class Thermoplasmata; order Thermoplasmatales; family Thermoplasmataceae; genus UBA447. The sequence continues at coordinate 53,103 of JAHXPV010000007.1, forward strand.
ACGTGGAGGAGCTGCGGATCTTTCAGATGTGCATGAAACTTGGCAGGTTCAATCTAGATGAAATAGCTGAAATGGCAGCGAAGGATCGCACTACCATACACAGGATACTCCAGAAGCTTGTATCTGCAGGACTGGTTACAAAGGAATTCGGCTCAATACCAAGGGGAGGCAGAATCAGTGTGTTCGGGGCAATGCCGCTGTCTGTCATTAAAATGCAGATTCGGGACCGCATGAGGAACCTCGAGGAAAATGTGTCCAGAATACTTGAATCTCTCTGAGTCATGCAGATCATGCACCTTTGGTACGGACTCCCAGTGAGTGGAAGCCAAAGACTATGTTGCTTTCTGTGGTTCGCCTGCCAATCGACTTCTCGTATTCAATGGCAGAGAACTTATCAAGCAGCGCATTAATCGCTACACTGGCCTCAAGTCTGGCCAGTGGGGCACCGAGGCAGTAATGAATACCCTCCCCGAAAGCTATATGCTTGTTTTCTTTTCGGTACATGTCAAATTTCTCCGGTTCCTCAAATACATCCTCATCATGATTAGCTGATCCTATCCAGGGCACCAGTACTGTTCCTCCCGGAACCGATACACCTGAGACTGATGTGTCATTCACAGCAACCCTGAATATTGACTGAACTGGGCTTCTGTATCTGAGAACCTCCTCAATGAATCTGCCTGTGAGAGAGCGGTTCTCCCTCAGCTCGCTGTATAGGCTTGGTTCCTCCATGAAAACAGAAACTGCATTTGAAATGAGATTTGTCGTGGTCTCGTTTCCGGCAACCAGCAGGAGAATGAGGAATCCGAACACTTCTGTCTCACTGAGGCCATCACCATCTATCTGGGACCTGACAATCTGACTGATGAGATCATCCTCTGGCTCCCGGCGGCGTTCCGAAATTATTTTCCCAAAATACTTTGAGGCTACCTGCATTACCTGCGGGAATGAGCGAGTATCGCTGCCACCCTCAACTATCGTATCTGACCAGGCTTTAAATTTCTCGAAATCGGCAGAGGGTACTCCAAGCATTTTAGCTATGACCATAACCGGTAGTGGGTAACTGAAGGCCCTGACAAGATCCCAACGGTCACCCTTAACACTTCTGAGGAGATCCTCACAAGTTCCCCTGATCCACGGTTCCATCTGAGCAATAGATTTTGGAGTGAACCACTTTGACACAATGTTCCTCAGTTTGGTATGTCGCGGTGGATCCTGGTTGATGAGGGATTCGGAGAAGGGACCTCCTGACGGGTTAAATGCTTTTCCAAACTGCGATGAAAACGTTGTAAATTCTGAGAGAACCCTCTTCACGTCACCATACCTGAAAACGTTGCATAAACCATAGGACGGGTCAAAGTATACTGGATTTGTCCTCCTCATATGCGCGTAATAAGGATAAGGGTTCTCATAACTCCACTGCGGTGTGCTTTCCATAACGAAACGCCTCGGATAAAGCAATGAAGCAATTAGGCTGGTGATCTAATATAGCTCACGATTGAGTCTATAATCCGTTCCTTCACCATGCTGGGATTCCCCCACGAGAAAAGGGACGGCTCAAGGTAGCAGGAAAGGGCGCACTTGTTACACGTTTCATATTCTGACCAGTTGACGGAGTCCCATACAGCCTGTAGATCCATCTCCCAGATCCTTTTGCTGCCCGTGTACTCGTTCAGAACATAGCATGGCAAAACCACCCTCCCCTGAGGATCTACATTGATGGTGAGCCAGGGTTTGCATTTCCATGATTCTTGGCCGAACCAGGAATTGATCACCGATGTGAAATACTCCTTGGATTCAATTATCGGATAGCCTGATTTCTTCATTTCCAGGAGATCCTCGAGCAAATTCTTAAGTGCAATTTTCTCCGGTGACATCTTCTCTGCAGTCGAATAATCAAAGGCTACCTGGAGGTTGACCGAGATTCCTATGTCGTCTGCGAGCCTTATAACATCCTTGATTTCCCCCATGTTTTCTCTTGTGATTGTGGTGCTGAGAGCCACAGGAACATGCTTTTTAGCCTCCTTGATCCCTTCTATAGCCTTCTTGAATGAACCGGGGATACCCCTCAACCTGTCATGGGTTTCGCCTATTCCGTCTATTGACACAAAAAGAAAATCAAGATAACTGCTGATGTTGCCTATCTTCTCCTTCAGGAACCAGCCATTGGTTACCATTGATGTGTGAAACATGGAGTGTGAAATCCTGAGGATCTCATCGATGTCGCGCCGGAGCAGGGGTTCACCACCCTCAAAACCCATAAAAGAAGTCCCCAGGGAGGCGATGCTTTCCATCATTATCTTTTCCTCCTCAAGGGAGAGAAGCTTCTCATCCTCCCGCCTCCAGAAGGGACACATCTTACAACGCAGATTGCAAGTATAGAGAAGTTTGTGACCTGCTATCACGGGTATTCTGTGTCCTGACCGCTGCTTGATAGCCCGCCTGGCTGATCTCACCACAACAGAGTTGAAGAGTCCCATTTTGTTACCATGTTGTGCTTGTATTCAATCTTTTATATTCTTTACAACAACAAGAAATGGGATTTCAGAAAGCCTTGCTTATATATATGTCATCTGCCTGAACGTATGGCATTAAGGATGGAAAGACTTCCTCCCACCATTTGACGTACTTAGCCTCCTTTGAAACTCCTCTGATGCTGCCGAGAATGTTGGGGATGGAATCACTTATCCTTATTCCCTTTCCCCTCGCTACAATCTCGCCATTCTCAACAATGAATATGCCATCCCTGGGAACGGTGGAGAAGACACCGTTCCTGTAATCCTGAAACCTGGTATACCAGGCGTTATTGATCAGTATGCCATGATCAAGTTCCGATACCATCCTTTCATACCTGTCTGAACCTGGCAGCAGCTCAAGCTGGAACGGCACCGGGTAAATGATGCCAGCGTTTCCAGTAGTCTCGGAACCGCTTCTCTGTGCGGTCGAATAAGAGTGAACGTATGTTTTCAGAACGCCATTCTCTATTATCCTGTTTACTCTGGTTGCTGTCCCCTCGTCGTCGCATATTCTGTAGCCTACACCTTTACTGTCAAGAGGATTGTCTTCAAGATTCACGGCATTACTGGCAACTTTTTCTCCAACTTTTCCGGCAAAGCAGCTGATCCCAGTTTCCACATAGTAGTAGCTGAAAAATCCGGATGCATAGGAAAGAATGTTGCCAATCACGTACGGAGACAGGATCACCTTGTACTTTGCAGGTTCTATCTCCCGTGCGGGAAGATCAAATTCGATGCTGTCTGCTGATGATTTCCCGATCTGCCTGAAAGCTGACGCGCTTATCCTTGAACCGGGGCCGAAATGGATCCCTTCCTGCCCGGTCTCCTCTCCCCGGAAGGATCGTATCACAGCCTCGTAACCCCCGGTCTCGAAAGAACAGTCGTTGTAATTGGTCAGCACCTCAGTTTCTTCGACCTTCCTGTACAGAAGGCCGGCAGTTCTTTCAGCCCCCCTCTCAACAGCAGCACTGATCATCTCTTCGACCATTTCGTGCTCATCTGTATCAGGTATGTTCCCAGCCGAATCTCCCGGATAGTTCTGTGGGATGGGGTTTAAACCCTTGAAAACGCTGCTTTCGGGAATTCTCTTAATCATTCCTTTCATAAATTCAATGACAGCATCGGCCGACTTGACATCCTTTACAACCGTTGACACGTATTTGTGTTCAGTCGCTGCGAAAACCTCAACCTGGTTTTCGACCCATATGTTGGTTATATCCTTCGAATTGTTGGAGAATCTGACCTGATTTACCCTGCTGAGCCTGCTGTTGAGGGCGACCTCGCTGAATCCATTTTCCCGTATCTTCCTGAACAACTCCCTGAGGTCGATCAAGAAATGTACACCCCCCTTAGTCTCATGTGTGGGCCACCCATCCACACATCCACTCCCTGCTCGGGATCCCCTTTCCCGCACATACCGGCACTGAACTCCAGATCGCGGCCGACAGCATCAACTGCGCTGTAGAACTTGATTGTCGTTGTCTCTATGACCGGCCTTCTGACCCGCCCAGCTATGTCTCCGTTCGCAATGAGGTAGGCTTCCTTTCCGACGTATTTCTCATTCATCCTGATGTCATCGATATTCCATTCGGTGAAATTCTTAATGTATATACCGCGCTTGATCCCCTCGAAAAGTTCCTCAAAGCGGTAGTCACCCGGTTCTACATATGTGGTGCTCATCCTCGCAAGCGGTTCCATATCCCAGGAAGAAGACCTGCCGCCACCATTGGATTCTGTGCCAATCCACGAGGCGCTTTCCCTGTTGAGGATGAACTCGTTAGTATACCCGTTCTTGTAGAGGTATCTCTTCCTGGCCGGTATGCCCTCGTCATCGTAGCGATAGAAGCCAAAGCTTCCCGGAAAAGTGGGGTCATCTATGACACTCACGGCCTGAGAACCTATCCTGAAGGGAAGCGTCTTTCCAGAGAGAAATGACTCACCCGCCTGCGCCCCTTCGCGCCCGGCTATTCTATCATATTCAGTGGGATGGCCGCAGGATTCGTGAGCAACAATGCCCGAAATTTCAGGGCCTACTATCAGATCGAACCTGCCAGGAACAACGTGAGGTGCAGCTGTGCTTTCCTTCAGGCTCTGCACATCGTGACGTATTCTGTCCTGAAGGCCCAGCGAGTCAATGTACTCATATCCTGATGAAGACCCGAACTCCTGGGTTGACTGTTCAAATTCACCGTTCTCAACTACTCCCGCCAGGTAGAAGTAGAATATTCTTGCAATTTTTGCTCTGATGTGCGATCCGGTGGTGTTCTTGTATTCCGCATTAATGGTTTTGTCAGAAATGGAATTAACCCTTACGGTCGCGCCTGCTTCCTCCATTGCACTGTCGGCGCTCATTAGGATTGAAATCTTATCCTGGATATCCATATCCAGCAGGGGCTTCCTCTGATCAACCTTCCACTCTGCCTTTTCGGCCCTTCCGAGGTACAGTTTGTTCTTTCCCGGCCTGCGGGAGGCCTGTATTGCTCTGTCCACTACACCCTTTATTTCTGACCAATCTTCAGAATCGGTGTATCCAAAGGATATAGAACTGTTGACGACACGAACAGCGTAACCAGATTCGGTTCCAAAGGTTGAAGAATCAAATTCACCGTTTCTGGTTGAGGTGTTCGTGCTTCTAATCTCCATGAATCGGACGTCGGCATATTCTGCGTGTTCGCCTGCATAATCCAGTATCTTTTCGATGTTCTCCCCGGGCATCTGCTTCCACAAGCCATGAAAATAGTGAATAATAAGTTTCTAGGGACTCATACAGATTTTCCCTTGGAAAACTGATCATACATGTTGATGTAATCCTGATTTGGTGTCTTCCCAACCTTGGATAATGCTGCAGCGAGGTCCTCCCTTCCAATTTTTGTCCTGGGCTGCTTCGTTGTGACGGCCTCGTTGAAAAGCGATCTCCTGATCTCATCGGAAAGCAGCTTAATATCTGCTGGTGAGTAACCATCAGTGGAGTTTACGGCCCAGTCGAGATCTTCGTCCGGAACCGCCAGACCCTGCAGAAACCTCATGAACATCAATTTTCGTTCACTGGCATCAGGAAGGGGGACATAAAGCATCTTCTCAAGCCTCCCGCCCCTTGTAATGGCAGGATCCAGATCCCAGGGAGCATTGGTGGCACCGATGACGACAACATCGCTCTGAGAAGTTATCCCATCCATTTCCGTAAGCATCTGAGTCAGAGCGTTGCGCCATTCACTGCTTGCCCTGTTCCTGGCAACCATATCTATCTCATCTATGAAGACAACCGATGGGGCATTGTCTCTGGCGAGGTTGAATTTCTCCCTTATCATCCCTGCAACATTGTAGGGTCCGGACTTGCTCAGCTCATCACCGGTCACAAGAATGAAGGAGGTCTTAAGTTCGTTGGCAACTGCCTTGGCAAGCATGGTCTTTCCGGTTCCCGGAGGGCCATAGAGAAGAATCCCCTTCGCCGGCTTTATTCCAAGCTTTTCCGCGAGATCCTTGTGCTTCAGAGGGGTCTCTATCGCCTCCTTTATCTGTTTTTTAACTTCGTCCAGGCCAATTACATCTGCCCATCTCACATCAGGTATGTACATGTCCTTGGACTGCATCTTCTGCCTCGAGTATTTCTTCGATATTTCCTCATATCTTGACAGGGATGAATACGAAACAGAGGGTTTGAAGTTGTCAAGCGCCTCAATAAAGTCTGCCTCCGTAGGTGATCTTTTTGACCTCTTTGCATCTCTCCTGACGACCTGAATTATGTTTGCAATATCCGCCGGTGTAAATCTCTGAGACTTGTCTGCTAATTTATTGAAATCGAAACTGCCTGATCCAAGGTAACCTTTCCAGATAGCAACCCGCCCCTCTTTATCAGGCAGTGGAACATAAACAACCTCATCGAAACGACCGGGCCTGAGAAGTGCCTCATCTATTTCTTCCGGAAGGTTAGTTGCACCTATAAAGCAAACAGGGACCTTCTTGTTATGGAAATCCTGAATTTTTGTGAGGAACATGTTGATCAGCCTTCTGGTCGATTCCTGTATCTCCTGTGCGTTTCGGCTGATCATCAGACCCTCTATTTCATCCATGAATACCACAACCGGGGCAAGGAGTTGTGCTTTCTGGAAAAACGTTTCAAGATTGCGTTCAGCCATGCCGTACCACGGGCTCAGAATCTCGGCTGTGTTGAACTCAACGAACCTCCAGTTGAGCTTTCCCGCCAAGCCCTTCGCAATCATTGTCTTTCCGGTGCCCGGAGGGCCAAACAGAAGGAGCCCGTAGGCTTTCTTCTCCTCAGATATCTCTTCCGCTATCGCAAGAAGCTTCTGCTTCACTTCTGCCATATCGAAGATTGAGTCCCAGCTCACATCAGGCTTCACCGCCTCAACACGTACCTCGCGTTCCACGTTCGGCTGACCCTGCTGATGAGGCGGTTCCGTAAGTACCGGAACTTTCTCCTGTTCCGTTGTTATCCTCGATAACAGAGTCAGAACAAATCCAGCTGCTCCCGCATACAGGACGGAGATATAGTCAGGTGAAAACTTGGCACCAAACACCGGAAACAGGTAAAATGCAAAGATGTTGAAGACAAAGTCTCCAAGGGCGCATGCTGGAATAGCCACTGCACTCGAAATAACATGTCCCTTCAAAGGGGAAGCTGAATCTGTCCGGGAGCGGAACCTGTGTATAATGTACCCGGCTATTCCCACCGCCACCGCAGAATCGATGACCAGAGCGTAAAATGTTGTGTCCGAAAGGACAGATGATAATGAAGTGAGTACTGAGGAATTGAAAGAAAGCGAGTGGAAAAAAGCATAAAGATTCGCAGAAGTAAGCTGTTTGATAGTGGTTCCTTTGAAGCTAGATCCAGTTGTGTTAACAACAAGACTGACCGAACTGGAACCGAGGAGTGCCGCAATAGAGAGGGGATACACGACATAATAGAAGAGAACATTTCGGAGGCCAGATTTAGCTCTCCCAATGAGCGATGGAAGGGAGAGCCAATAAAATGGAGAAAACAGAATGAACGGTAGATTGGTCCCTACAGATGCGCCTGAAGCAAGGCCAGCCAGCACTACGAGCCAGACAAGGACCCCGAATAACCCAAAGTTGTTGAGGAGAGGCAGAATCGATGCCACGCCAAGGACAGCTATTCCGCCCTTAGGATAGAAAAACGACAGTGCAGAAATGGCAATTATAAGAAGAATCGAGATTTCAAGCGGGTAGAAAGGCATAACGTATAGAAGAATGGCTGAGGGGATAAGTATTGTAAATGACCCGACTACACGCTGCGCACGGTGAACCTGTGTCACCTTCGATCTGGAGGCCACATTTAAATAAGCGGCTTCCTGATATAAATTTTATCTGCGTAAGTCTATATTTGTTTCTCAATAGACAAGTAATCTGTTAAATAAGCGGCGGCAATTATAGCGAGATTTTCATTTATGGAGTACGCCTATAATTTCAAGGGCCTTGACCGAAGAATATGGATACTCAGCATCACAAGATTCGTCAGAGCATTTGGCAGAGGATCCACCTTTGTGTTCCTGCCTTTGGTTTTTATAAGCGTCTATGGCCTGAGCTTCATTGTCACCGGCCTCCTTCTGGGTTTTGCAACAGTTCTAATGTCTGTGACACAGTATTTTTCTGGCAGGTGGACTGACAGGATCGGAAGGAGAAAAATTCTGGTTTATTCACAAATACCAGGGATTGCAGCATATATTACCCTCTACTACTCCGTTGCCTTTCCCCATTTCTTGGTTCTTGCTATAGCGGCCTGGTACTCAACAATCCTAATAAATTCAGTTCAGTACCCAGCTGTCCAAGCAGCAGTTGCAGATGTAACCGTTCCGAAGGACAGACTGTCGGGGTTTGCCATGCTCAGGGTGATGGCGAACCTTGGGATTGCCCTGGGGCCTCTGACAGGCGCTTATCTTGCCGGGATAGGCTTGCAATATATATTTCTGATAGCTGCCTTCGCCACGGCTGCGGAGGTCATAATGCTATTCTTTCTGATGCGTGAGACCTATTTCCCCCTGATCTCAAATCGTGCCACTGGAAGAGAATTAGCAAAGTCGTACAGATCAGACAGATTCTTCCTGATATTTATCGTCGTGGGTATACTGCTGGCATTCTTCACCAGGCAGAGGGGATCCTCGCTTACAGTATATGCAATAGTTCTGCAGGGCCTCCCTTTCCTTGACCTTGGTTATGTGTGGGCACTGAATGGTTTCCTGGTGGTTGCACTGCAGATACCTGTCCTTAGGATCATGACAAGGTTCGGAAACCCCATGCTATGGCGCGGAGTGGGAGTTCTCTTTTATGCCGCGTCTTTTTTTGTGCTGGCCATGGAACCGACCCTTGAGATCCTGCTGATTTCCATGGTTGTATCGACAGTGGGTGAGGATTTCCTCTCACCCACAACACAGGCAATAGTCACGACCATAGCACCGGAAAATCTGAGAGGCTCGTACATAGGAGTGTATAACCTCTTCACCAGCACCGGATCATTTTCCGGCGCAATCATCGGACTCTGGCTTCTTTATATTCTCAGGTCTGTAACCTCCAGCTACTGGGTGTACATAGGCGTAGGCTCAATAGCTGTGGCGGCAGCATATATCATGATGACGAGAATCTTCACAAAGAGATTCTCCGCCATAAAGGAGAGGGAGATTCCCATTGTATCGTAAGCCACAAGCAGATTATCCTCAATTTTCAAAAAAATTTCTTCCGGGATTGCTGTTCCTATCTGCAGTTATCATTGCAGCAGGAGCCCTTGATCTAAGGGTGTCTGGTCTTGTCCCCCTCTTTCTGACGGTTTTGAGCGGTTTTGCAGTGGCAGTGGCACTTCTTACTGGAATTGAAATCAGGAGAAGTGGCAGTATTAAGTGGATGCTGTTAGGTGAGGCTTTAGGTATAGTTGCTCTGGCAACTGGACTGGACCCCAGCCATGTAGCCGCACTAGGTCGGATATACGAAAATCCGGCCATAGCATTTGCCGATATCTCCCTGATTCTGGGATTCATGGTTCTTCCCATACTTTATCTGTTCTTTGCATCTGTATCCCTTTACAAATTATATTACCAAAAGGGGAGATGAATCCATCTCAATTGTCACACAATTGGAAGGAAGACCGCATTTGACGCACGGAAAGCAATATCATTTGCGAGAAGTCATTTCGAAACGATTTCCATTATTTTTCTGATAACATAGTCCTGTCTCTCTAGGCCACCTGGAACAATGAGAATCCTTTCATCCAACAGATCTGCGTATATTTTACCTTCATCCACATGAAAATGCAGAATCCCTTTACCTTTGTGATAGAAGTGCCCAAAGGTGGGTTCCTTGATCCCTTTAATGCCTCTGATAGTTTCCAAAAGAGGGGCTAGCGGTTCCAGTTCTTCCCTTTTAGCGTGGTGCAATGCCTGCCAAAATGATTGAGCGGTTAAATTACTTTCCTTTTAAGATTAAGGTGTTTCTGTATGTGCAGAAACTCATGACGCATTACCTCTAAGGCTTCCCGTAATCTACTCCTATTTGATGGGTTAATAACGGTTAATAGTATCAATTTCTTTTTGAAGAACAGATGGTGGGAGAGGAGCAGTATCTGAAACTGGAATTGGATAAGGAAATTCCTCTTGCTTTCGTAGCATCCGGTGATCATATTTTCCTCTTCTCGACCTCACCGGACGCGAGATGGCCGTCCAGTATTCTGAGATCAGGAAAATGCTTCGCTCAAGTGAATGGGAATTATAGTGAATTCAGAACATCCCTCGTCACAAGTAAGACCAGAAAGACTGAGTTACTGGCTGAATTTTCAAAAAAGTATGGGGCTGACAGGGTGGAAAGGTGGTTCGATACTGCATCAAGGTGCATTGAGCTGATTCCCATTGCCAATGATACCGTTGAAAATCATGACAATTATCATGCCTGGCTTGAGGCGGAATTTGATTCTATCGCCGAGGATTATGACAGGCACATATTCGGAAATTTGATTAATTCTTACTTGAGAGAACGATCAGTTAATGTTATGTCAAAGATCTTTTCAAAATCACATCGGCTTCTTGAGCTTGGATGCGGGTCCGGTACTGAAACCATTGAGATGCTGAAACAGGGACATGAGGTTGTGGCACTTGACATTTCCCAGAAGATGCTTGACATAGTCAAGGCGAAGGCCGCCAAAGAAGGGATGGCAGAAAGAATTGAAACGGTAAAATTGAGGGTAAAGGACATTGGAGTCCTCGTGAGCAGATATGGAGAAGAAAGCTTTGACGGGATTTACTCGACCTACGGTGCGCTTAACTGCGAGCCGGATTTATCCGGCATACCATTGGTTCTGCGGAGACTTTTGAAGAATGATGGTGATCTTTTTCTCGGAGTTTTCAATAAAATTTGCGCTTTTGAGACGATAGGATACTTGCTCCGTATCAAACCCAAACTGGCTATTGCCCGATTCGGAAAGGTCCTCAGGGAGGGGGATTCAAGATTCTGCGTAGACAGCTTTCCATACACCCCATGGTACTACAGGGGATTGTTTGAACCCTACTTCAGGGTTGAGAAGATCATGGGGGTGCCTGTTATTCTTCCGCCATCAAACCTGGTCAGGTACATTCAGCCATTTTCGCGTGGAGTCGAAAGACTCAAACGAATTGACAACGCCCTCGGTGAACTCTGGCCATTCAACCTGGTTGGTGATCATTTCCTCATGATCCTTAAACCGGCAAACAATCATCGTTCTCTTAAATAATCACAATATATCTCATGCCAGTCCTTCAGAGTCATTTTTCCAGCATCTGCCTTAAAGTATCATAGACGGCAACCGTGATTTTCTTGCCAGGTTTTGTCAGCCTTCCGGCAAATCTTTCCCCTTCTCTATCTGCGTGAAAAAATATTGAAACAGTGTCGGTCGAAGTGCCTGGAGCTTTCAGTCCTGTTCGTTTATCCCTTACTCCGGAATCGTTCAGAATCTGACATTTAGTTTCCACAATGCCCTGGAACAGGTCAAGCGCCGCCTGTGTCCTCATTTTTAGGTTCACTCCCACAAAAACGTTTATCGTGCCAGAAGAAGTTTTTCCATCACTTCCAATAGACAGTGCATTTTCAGTCCCGCATGTTATCGACAAGAGTGTGTTTTCATCGATATCAACAAACCACGCCTCTGTCACGTCAACCGCGGTGAGAGTGAGAACCGTTCCGCTGCGTTCCAAGCGTTCTCGGAGAAGGAAATCGGCAATTTCCAAATCTGGATCATGATCATAAGAGAGAGGTACCGTCCTGTTGATATATCTTACACATCTTTCTCCATTCCGATACGGCGCGTTTGTTATTGTGTCCATCGTATTCTTGAAGGAAATTACGTAATACGATGATGATTTGGTTAACTCGTACCAATGATTCAAAGCAACCGCCTTAAGATTTTAGCAGGTCCAGGAAACAGTATCTGCAAGGGCGGGATCATCTTCCTTCAAACATTATTGCATTGTATATTTTATCGATCTCGTAATTGAGGGTCTCAACTATCTTGTCCCCCACGACTCTCTTCTTCATAAGAATTCCTTGTTTGCAAAGCAGAAAGAGATAGGAGCATCTTTTTGTGTCCACTCCCAGACAAATTCCCCTGTCCGAAAAGAGATACTTCAATGGGAAACGCTCAGAGTAAATTTTCAGCCTATCAGCCTCCAATATTCAAATCCGGCTTTCTTTCAAGCATGTTCCACTTCGAAGGATACAGGAATCCCCTCGTGAATTTGGCCTGAAATATCGGAGCATATAACAAGTTTCTTAGGTTCTTGGAATTAGCTAGAAGGAGAAATATGACAAGGTAAGAGTAAATAATTTCCCTTGGATTAAACCCGCTCGAGATTCTGACCCAGGACCCCTGCCACTCAGGCCAGTTTTTGTTCCTTCTGGCCGGGGATGTATGAATCTTTGCGTTCCTGATATACGAAACCTTCATCTTGTTATCACGCAGATACTTCTGAATGAAAAACGTTTCACGACCCCCTATTCTAGGGGGTATCTTTATTTTAGACAGATCGGAACGCCTGAACGCTGTCATTCCAAGCGGCACCCCGTATGAGAATGGGTGACCAAATGTGTCTCCCACAACTGTCCCAACCCTAGGGTCTTCCAAAATTTTTGCAGATTTCGGAATGAAATTCGTATCAAGAACCTCAACATCCGAGTCGACGAACATAACAATTCTGGCGCTAGTCATCTGTATCCCGAGAGTTGTGGCGAACCCTAACCCAACATTTTCACTGTATATTTCACATCCCTTATTACAGCAGTATTCCACCGTGCTATCAGAGCTCATGTGGTCTACCACAATAATCCTGCCTCTATTTTTCAACCTGAGCACAGAAGAAATGCATCTGTCTATGGTTGATGCTGAATTATATGTCCTTATAACTATATCTGCTTGCGTGTCTGAGGATATAATATCATCCCCTGCGGAAGTTGAAGCGTTATTTTCATTTTCCTGCACATGCACCCTTATGCTACCCCTTATTGAAACAATCAATCATACAATTAAAATCTTGTGAATAAAGGGCAAAAATTTGCCACCATTACTGTGAGACATCCTTGTTTTAATATCAAGAATGGGGTTTTTTACACGAGGCATTGGAATTTAATCCAGACTTTAAGTCCCGATCAACAAAAGCTAAGTGTTACGTCAGCATAGCAAAATACGGCGACCTGGGGGAAAAAGTATATTGCACTTATTATTGCGGTCATCGTTGCATCTTTTGTCTCTGTTGAACTTTATAATGTTCATTCTACGAGCAATCAGCCAGAATTTCAATTCATTAATCTGACCTCAGAACTGGGGACCCAGTTCATTCCGGGTTCGATTCAGGCATTTGGATACAACAGTTCAAGCATACTGATCTCCGGAATGGGATATTACAATAAGAGCAGTGATTATTCCCTTCCAAATTTAGCCCAGCTTGATTCACTGAGTGGCGCCGGAAAAAATCTGGATAGCTTCATATCCGCATTCTTTGGAACAGGTGCTGTCTTTGGAACAACATGGAATGGGTCCTCATGGCTAATAACCGGGCAGCTGTCTTATGGGAGTCAAAATGTTGGAGCTGTCATCTCTTTGTCCGGCGGAAAATTTCTCAATCTCACCAGCAAATTCTATGGTTACTTTAAAGACGGAGGAGCCTGGATAGACGGTTGGAACGGAACTGCATGGCTTGTGGCAGGAAACAATGATAACAGGGCGTCCTTAGTGGAGTACTTAAATGGATCTGTAACGAATCTGACACCGTTTCTCGGTTACCTTCCTCATGGGAGCTGGATACAGTTCCTGTTATGGAATGGTAGCGCATGGTTTATAGGTGGCCACGAAATATTTGGCTTTCTAGAAGGAGATCACTTCGTAAATGAATTAAACGCATCGCCTTTTGCAAAGTCAGGAGCTTTAAGTGCCACATTTACACGGGGCGAGTGGATAATTGGAGGGGGGCCGCCAGCAAAGCTTCTTATTGTGAAAGGAACGAGCATCGTTGAAAATCTGACACCCCAATCTTATTTGAATGATTGGGTAAATGGTTTGGTTTATTATGATGGATATCTTTTGGCGGGTGGCAAAGGTGTCGATTCCTCAGGTCTGATTCATCCAGCACTTGTTGCATATTCATTAAGGGATGGCAATTTTCGGTCTTTTAATCTGTCTGGAGACTTAGCCACGTCATTTGACGGTGGACAGATACAGTTCATGGCCAATGTCAGTTTTGATGGTAAAAATTTTGTTCTGGTTGCGGGACAGGGAGACTATAACCCCATTAGCGGCTATAGCATAGGAGCACTTATGGAGATATACTCATGAAATCATCTGTTTCTCCTTAACTTTCGTCTTTTGAAAATTCGGTATGACAAGAATATTATTGATGCAGCCGCTATGGCAATTACAGGATAATAGAACAATTTGTTGAGATACCATGGAATAAATGAACTATCATGTGCGACAAAATAACTTGTGTCGTTTGAAAGGTTGAAGTTTGATTGACCAGTTCTGCTGTAAGGGAGAGTTGATGGATTGAACTGAAAGGGAACCGGGAATATGTAACCTACAGAATGATAGCCTGATGCCAGTGAGGTGCTGTCAGAAAGATCCCTGGGGAGAAACTGGTTAAGCATGTTGTCGAAATTGTATGGAGGCCTGATGATCTGCCCATTGCGATATCTTTCTGCGAAATCGAACATGTCCAGTGGTATATTGGAATATGCCACCAGCCTGTTCAATGGCGGCAGGTTCCAGTTGTAGTCTATGAAGGCAAGGATCGAAGTATGGGACATCACTGTATTTGATATGTAATCCTCCTTCGCATAGGGGGATATTAAAATGAATGGCACTCTGAATCCCAACTGCTGGCCTGCGACTACAGGTGGCGCCGACTGATCGTAATAGCCTCCGCCTTCATCGTAGGTTATCATAATCGCAGTGCTGTTCCAAAGAGGGCTTTCCATAATCTTGTTTACGATGTAATAGATCCATATCTCCCCGGAAAGTATGTTGTCAGGAGGGTGCTGACTGTAGAAGAATGCACCCCCTGAAATTGGCGAAACCCAGCTGACGGCAGGAAGTGACCCGTTGTCAACCTGGGAAATAAAGTTCCCCCAGGTTCCAATGTGGTTCAGATGATTGTTGATCCCGTAGATGAAATCAAGCGGATTTATTCCCAGAACAGGGTTGAGAAAGTAATATGACCAGGAAACGTTGTATCTGTCAAGTTCACCATAAATGGTCTCCGAATAGGCAACGAAGGGAGGTGGATATAGTTGATCCTGTGAGACCGGGGAGAAACCAGCAATGCTGTACAAACGGTTCGGAAGGGTTTCAGTGAGGGCGCTGCTGTAATAGTTATCCGCAAGGGCATAATTCATTGCCATATCCCACTCCAGACCAGTTTGATTGGCAGAAAAATAATCAAGTGAATTTGGGCCGCTTCCGTTCAGGAAACCGTTCATTTTCCCCTCGTTCCAATCAGTATGATACTGCCCGTATCCCTCATATGGGTCAGGTGTGGAGAAGCTACCATTGGCGACCTGCTGGAGTCCTGACAGATGAGGGGCAGTCAGAAGGTTGAGGGGTTTTGTGATGTTTGCAACCACAGAACCGTTGGAAGTCATAGGATATATGCCAAAGAGATTGTCGAAACTGTGATTTTCCATCATAAGGATAACAACATGCTTAATTGGTGTTTCAGTGGCCTTGTTAGCGTTAGTGTCTGGGTGAACGTATGGCACTATCATGATTACAGCAACGAATCCGACGAGAAGGCAAACCCGGTAATTAGGTGTCACAAGATACTCTCCCAGCTTCCAGATCAGTTCATATCCTGCTTCCCAACATACACAAATTGAGGTATATAAAATAACCGCAAAATCGGACGAGATTCCATTGAACTGGAAAAGTGTTTAATAGCTTGTATCGATTACGATATCGAAACCTGCACTAAGGATGGCAAATTTATGATTACAATTGATTCAGTTACTAAAGTATATTCGTCAAAGTCCCCACCCGCTGTTGAAAATCTTTCCCTAGAGATGAAAAACGGAGAAATTCTTGGGCTGGTTGGGCTTAACGGAGCCGGAAAAACCACAACAATTAGAATGAGCTCCGGTATAATCCTTCCGACGTCTGGCTCAATTTCGGTTGATGGCCATGATGTCGTCAAGGAAAAAGTTGAGGCGGCAAAGTCAATAGGATGGATACCTGAATTTCCTAATTTCGAACCAAATGCGAAACCCCTTTTTCTAATGAGATATTATGCCGGTTTCTACGGGCTCAACAAAGAGGAAACTGAGGACAGGATCGAAAGGCTGCTGGATATGGTGGGACTTAAGTCTCACCTGAACAAGAAGCTGAGGAACTACTCGCAAGGCATGAAGAAGAGGTTCGCCATAGCTGAATCCCTAATAGGCGATCCCCAGAATGTTCTGTTCGACGAAACTCTAAATGGGCTTGATCCAGAAGGTGTACTCTTCGTTAGGAACCTTATGCTTGAAATGAGGAAGAACGGTAAGGCAGTCCTTCTATCATCACACATCCTCTCAGAAGTTGAGGACGTGGCAGACCGTGTTGCTATAATAAACCGGGGAAAGCTGGTCAAACTGCTTACCAGGGGAGAGCTCCGTACGCTGGGAAGAATAGTTGTGCATATTTCACTTGCGAATCCTGACGAGGGGGTGAGGGGGCTGCTTAAGGAATTCGGCGATGTGCAGAAGGAAAGGGACGAAATCGTGGTTACTGATCTTACGATTGGGCAAGAAAAAATACCGGACATTGCAGCTGCCCTGGTAAGAGGAGGTTACAGGATAATGAGATTTGATCCAGTTGGAGAATCCCTTGAGGAATATTTCTTTGGCGTAATAGGTGGAAAGCGATGAAACCGATATTCTATGAGATTAAGCGGATACTGAGCAGCAAATTTGTAATTGTAATGATCGTGGCCATCATAGGCCTGTCTTCCCTTCTTGCTTATGAATCTGGGTCAACATTTACACAGGTCAGTGTTCCGAACACCCCGAAGATTACCGTGGGCTTTTTCTTGCAGGGTAACAATATTACCATGGTCGGCTACTCTTTCAATGGTTACGGGTCGCCTGAGAAGAATATTCACGTCGATTATACATACAACAACATAACCTACAGTTCCACAACTTCTGATACAGGATTTGCCAATGTGACTTTTCCCTTCAATCCCACGAAATACGGAAGCACCATAACCGTTAATTACTCATATCGCGCCTTCCGTGTCTCGATTTCCAGTGTCTTTACATATTACGTTCCTGCCAATGTTACAAGTTCAGGATTGCAGATTATTCCAGATATTTACAATCCCAGTAACGACACTAAGCTTGGATTCCTGGCTCTCTACGTCGGCGGCAACAGCAAGGGAGCTCCTAATATAAATTTCATCATCACACCCATTAACGCCAGCAATAAAAGTCAGTTCAAGACCTCTTACCTGCTTGAACATCCGGAATTCAATATTTCGAAGTCCGGATTCGTGGTGACCACGATATTCCCTGATGTTACATACGCTGATCATAATTATAGTTATGCTGTGGCCGCAGTGCAAAACGGATCCGTCATTCAATCTGCGTTTGCTAAGGGACCGGAGATCGGGTTTGTCGGAACTTTAACACTTTATTCGCCGGTGACAGAGTCAAAGCTGGAAGGGCTTGTTAATTCAGGAACGTCGGAGATACTCGGATTCTTTATTCCTATTCTTGCAGTCTTTTCGGGATACCTGACGTACGGTAAGGACAGAACAACGGGCGTCATTGAGTCGGTGCTGAAGAGGCCGATAACCAGGGGGGGGCTGATAAGCTCAAGGTTCCTCGCAACCTCCGTAGCTATTGTGTCCGCAGTGATCATTTCCATGGCAATCGCTGACCTGATAATATACCATTATTTCTCAATGTTCCTGTCAACATCGTTTTTCCTTTACTTCATCTGGACGTACATTGTAGAAGGACTCGCGTTTCTAGCGCTTGTATATGTATTCTCGCATTTGGTGTCATCTCAGGGGGCACTTCTGGGAGCGGCTATCGCTGTTTTCGTCGTTATGGATTTGTTCTGGTCCATCATACCTCTTGCTGTGCTAGCAGCTCTTGGGGTGAGTTCCAGCTCAAATCTGTACGTACAGGCCACGGTGGCTTTTTACTATGCCAGCCCAGGCGGATATTCGTCCCTGGTGAACGCTCTCCGCACAAATAGCATAGGATCTCTCTTTTCCATTAGCGTAAACCCTGCGCTCTTTGGCGTTACACCTGCCCTCGTAATAACAGCGGGAGTGCTTTGGATAGCGATTCCGTTTCTTATAGCCTACAACCTGGCCGTGAGGAGGGATTGATTGTTTTCCTCCCGAAAAACATCATTTTTCTGATTCCGCCAAAAAATGCTGTTTAGACCGAACAGCATTCACCAATCTAATTTTTGGCTTGTAAGCCGATCCAATCTGAATTTAATGGCTCTCTGGGATTGGTTCAGACGAATAAACCGGTCATTGATAAACCACAAGATAGGCCATAAGACTGATCATTACAACCTGAAAAAACAACTGAGAAAGGCAACCCAAAGATATCCTGTGGATAAATCTAGACACTTCATTGTCAGCGGCCTTTTCTTGCCTTATCAGTGACGCAATCCTGAGGGAACTCGGAAATATAATCGCAAAAGTTATTACTGCAAGGACAAGCCCGATTGTTACAATAGCCATGAATATTGTGGATTCAAGGGAAAATATTCGTTCTGCGGAGGCAAGGAAATAACCAACCGCTATTGTCAGGATCGTCGCTGTTGGAATGAAGAACATCGTCATTGGAAGCAACCTCTGCATCACGTCGCGTTGCATTGCAGGTGTGATGTTCCGAAGCACTTGACTGAAAATGAGACCAAGGAATACGTCGGTTCCTGTCCAGATAGCTCCGATGAGAACATGGATATAGTCCATCAGGAGGATATTTCCGATGATTATAGCTGTGACAGCGCCTAATACCGGAATTATTACGCTCAGAAATCCTGGGATTATCTGTGAGCTTCTAGAGGCTGTGTTATTCAAAGTGAGACACCCGTGGCAAATGATGCCATAAAGACAATGAGGATTATCTGGAGTATAAGCTGAATCAGGGATAGACGCAGATTCATCATGGTCAGCCGGACAATTTTTTCCACATTTCTTCTTCCGCTGACAATCTCGAGATAAACCCTCACTTCGTTTGGCAGAAATATCATTAGCCCCTGGGCTGTCAGAATCAATGCGATAACAGCGACAACAATGAATTCCCAGTAGAAGAATGAAATGTGAAGATCAAGGGCAAGATACACTCCTGCAGTGATTGTCGTCGTGGCAATGGCAGGCATAAAGAACAGCATAGATGGCATCAGTCTTCTCGCCACTTCAGATCTTTCGACGTTGCTCAGTCCCTTCATCACATAGGAAAAGAATATACCCATCACAAGGTCCATGCCAGTCCAGGCTGATCCTGCCAGAACGTGGAAATACTCCAAGAAATAAAAATTTCCCTTAATTAGAATGACAGAAAGGGCCAAGGGGGGAACAAGAAGCATCGGCAGACCTCGGCCTAGATATGATCGTATAGTTGCGTCCGCCTGCCTTCTGTACAGTGTTATCTCTGAGATGATAAGCAAAGATTTTATCTCATAAAAAATTTTGCAAAGGCTTTAGAATCTTCAGCCAACATGGGTTCTCGATCAAGGTTAAGTGAGACAATAACATTAACCGTTTATGTTCAAGTTCGAAAGGATAGTTGAAGATGGCGTGGAAAAGACCTTTGCCAAGCTGAGCACTGCCTTGCGGAACCATAAGTTCGTTCTACTTTCCTATGTGGACGTGCAGGAGATATTCAAGAAAAACTTTGAAGATCCCTATAAGCCATTCTTTATAATGGAGGTATGCAACCCGATGGCGGCAAGAGAGCTACTCTATAAAGATGAGGACTTCGGGAATTTTATCCCTTGCAAGATTGTAATTTCAGAATTTAACGGTAAAACAAAAATTAGAATGCCTCTGGTCTCTGATCTGTCCAAAGGAAAAGTGCAGGGTGGACAGGAGATAGCCTCAAAATACGAAAAAGAGCTGATGGATATTATAAACAGCTTGTAATTTACATCATCTCTGCCTGTGAATTGCCGCTAATGGCAGATTTGCAACTTCAATGTAAAAATACTAACATTTTTATATCAAATTCTCCTTAGGAGTTTGTGTTGCACGGCGACCCGACGGAAATATGGAAAGAAGTTCCTGTCAAGTCGTTTTTTGATCTCTCCGTATCAGAAAGATCAAGGCTTGCCAGGCAGCAGAAGCTGGTGATGGTGTGGAGTGTCCTGGCATCCTTCAGCTATGCGCTAATATGGTACTGGCTTCCTGCCACTGATTCCTTCATTCAGGCACAGTACGGCTTCAGCCCATTTCAAGTCGGCATCCTAATTTCTACCTTTGGTGGAGCGTTCATAGTCACCAATTTCATGTGGGGACACCTCAACGATGTTTACTGGCCCTACCGAGTCGTTACAGTTGGTTTGATAGTCGCTGGGGCATCAACATTCATCTATCCTCTTCTGACCGGTTTTACTCAGATGATATTGATCAGGGTGATAGAGGGTGTTTTCAACGGCGCAGCATGGTCCGGTCTGGTCAAGACCATCCAATTGTGGTTCCCCATTGAAAAGAGGTCGAGGAACCTCGGAATAATGATAGCTGTTTACAGTTGGGCAATTTCAGTGGACCTGGCTGTAGGAGGCATAGTATCAGCCTCATATGGATGGGAATACTGGGCAAGGGTCGTAGGGATTGTGGGAATCGTTGTTGGTGCTTTCACCTTCTTCGCAGCAAAGCCATACGGCCCCCTTGTTGGCCTGCCACACATCGACTGGGGAGACGTTGCTCCTACAAAGAAGACCAGCTTCCTAGCGAGATCTTCTGCCCTCTTTCGCTACAGATGGATGATCCTTGCAATTCTTTCAGGTGTTGTGGTGATAGGTGGAGCAAACGTGATCTCCGGTTTCTGGTTTTCGGATCTGATTACGATGCAGTCATTACCTCCGTCCCAACTGGAACTTTTGGCAACGTCGTGGGGAGTAGCGCAGGGGATCCTGATTCTTATATTCGGCCCCCTGAGCGACAGGATGAAGAGAAGGGTCATCTTTGTCAAGATAGGAATGCTGGGAGGCTTTCTGTCATTTCTTGGGATAGTACTGCTTACAGTTATTCACAATGTGAACATTGCGATCGTCTGGTTCGTGACCATATCCACTGGAATACCGTTCCTGATTGCGGGCCCCATATTCGCACTTCTGGCTGACAGATATGGCGTACAGCTGGTCGGGATGGCCTCCGGCTATTTTGAGGGATTTGGAACAGGCGGGGGCGCATTTCTCTTTCCACTTATCGTAGGCGGTCTTGCTTCAGTATCCGGTTCAACGACAGCATGGGGGGTACTTGCAGCGATCGTGTTTGTTATAGCGATTGCCTGGATGTTCCAGAGGGAATACACGGTCGGCAGATCTCTGGTGGATGCCTCCACCCTTAAAGTGGAAAAGGAGATGAAAGAAAAAGAGTTCGAGATGTCATGAGAAGGACTTCAGATTCCTGACAATTGGCGCTCCGATTCACAGTTATTAAGGATTCTTTTTTTATTTAAAAATCTAATCCTGCTTATGAAGCATAATCCTTGAAAGGTGTACAAACACGTGTAGGTTAGATACATTTAAATAGTTTATAATAATTATTACCTAAGAGTGATTATAGTGAGTTTGCCAGACACACTGTTTCAAGCCATTTTGAATGGTATGGCGGATGGGAAACCTGGAAAAGTCTACCTAGGCTGTGGCAATGACGCATCCAGTTCGACAATAGTTTTCCGGATGAGTTTTTGTGAGGGGGATGCAAATGAGTGAACCCACGTGCCCTATAGATGCAGGCAAAAGCTCCAGAAGGACGGTAAGAGACTGGTGGCCTGGAAGGCTCGATCTTAGGATCCTCAGACAAAATTCTCCAAAATCGGATCCGTACGGCGGGTCTCTAGACTATGCCAAAGAGTTTGCAAGTCTCGACTACTTTGCACTGAAGAAGGATATAGCTCGAATCCTAACCAATTCACAGGAATGGTGGCCAGCTGATTTCGGCAACTATGGGCCATTGCTTATAAGAATGGCCTGGCACAGTGCCGGTACTTACAGGATTGGGGATGGAAGAGGCGGTGCCGGATCAGCGCAGCAGAGATTTCCGCCCATAAATAGCTGGCCTGATAACATTAACCTTGACAAGGCCCGAAGATTGCTATGGCCAATCAAACAGAAATATGGCCGGAAAATTTCCTGGGGAGATCTGATCATACTGTCAGGCAACGTTGCCCTGGAGAGTATGGGGTTCAAGACCTTCGGGTTCGGGGGAGGGCGTCAGGATGTGTACGAGCCTGATGAGTCTGTATACTGGGGCCCCGAACAGGGAGCTTGAGAACCCACTGGCTGCCGTCCAGATGGGTTTAATATATGTTAACCCTGAAGGGCCCAATGGTAACCCGGATCCCTTGGCTGCTGCGAAGGATATACGTGATACATTTGGTCGCATGGCCATGAATGATGAGGAAACCGTAGCCCTTATAGCTGGGGGTCATACTTTCGGTAAGACGCATGGGGCAGGGCCAGCAAATTTCGTCGGACCGGAACCTGAAGTAGCTCCAATTGAGCAGCAGGGATTGGGATGGAAAAGCACCTTCCGCTCTGGTAAGGGACCTGACACCATAGGGGGTGGCCCAGAGGTGACCTGGACGACATTCCCGACAAAATGGAGTCACGAATTTCTCAGGATTCTTTTTGAATATGACTGGGAACTGACTAAAAGCCCTGCCGGAGCATACCAGTGGGTGGCAAAGGACAAAACCGCACTGATAATTCCCGACCCCTACGATCCACAGAAAATGCACCTCCCAACGATGCTTACGACGGATCTGGCCCTCCGCTATGATCCCTCTTATGAGAAGATTGCGAGACGCTTTTATGAGCATCCCAACGAATTCGAAGATGCTTTTGCAAGAGCCTGGTTTAAACTAACACACCGTGACATGGGACCAAAGGTCAGATATCTTGGACCGGAGGTCCCGAAGGAGGATCTGATTTGGCAAGATCCGCTTCCAGCCCGGGACTACGAATTGATTGATGAAAATGATATTAATGACTTAAAGAGGAGGATAATGCAG
>JAHXPV010000008.1:0-73546 GCA_031625175.1 Thermoplasmatales archaeon AK
TAACAGTCGGGGAATTCGATGAGGTCACACCTGTCGTTGCCGGGGAAATACACAGCAGAATAAAGGGTTCAACGCTGAAGGTCTTCAAGGGCTGTTCCCACCTCACTATGTGGGAGGACAGGGAAAACTACAACAGATCTCTTCTCGAGTTCATATCCAACAACCTTTAACATCAGGCGCACCATAGGGAAGGCATTCAAGCGAAGGCGATGACATCCAGCCGGAAGTTTGCTTCCGTAACAGTGCAGACGCTCTTATACATGGTCCTGGGGAATTTTTCAAATGCATCATATTCCCCCCTTGCACCATTCATAAAGAATCACTTTCTTCTTAGCTCACTGCAGCTTGGCCTTATCACCAGTGTGATCTTTTCTGGAGCCATGGTTGTCTCCATGTTCTCAGGTCTGTTTGTCGACAGGTTGGGCAGCTCAACTGCAATAAAGATTGCATTCGGAACAATAACCGCTGGATCTCTGGTAAACGTCCTGTCCACAAATTATATATTCCTACTAGCGGGGTATTTCTTCATTGGATTCGGCTATGGGATAATAACTCCATCAACAAACAAGGTTGTGATGGAGACGTACTATCCGGCCCATTCAACCCCTATGGGCATCAAACAGTCGGGAGTTCCCGTTGGGGCTTCTATGGCTGCAGTAATTTTGCCAGTACTTGCAATACACTTCACAATAAGAGGGGCCTTTCTTGCCATGGCTGCGCTTTCCCTGGCAGTCTTCCTTGTCACAAGGCGAAACAATTCCCAGGGATCGGTTGCATCAAGATCAAGGGGTTATTTCAGGGATCTCTTTGCAGGAACCAGGGACAGGGTGCTTATCGGAGTGAGCCTGATATCCATGTTTCTATCATGGGGTCAGCAGTCCCTCCTCACATATTTTGTCGTGTACATGGAGACTAAAAGCTTCGCTGTCACAGTTTCAGAGGCGCTGCTTGCCATTCTCCTGGTAGGATCTGTATTTGGTCGAATCTTCTACGCGAGGATAAGCGACATGATATTCAACAGGAACCGTGCAGTCATGCTTTCTCTTATCATGG
Source organism: Thermoplasmatales archaeon AK (assembly GCA_031625175.1). Taxonomy (GTDB): domain Archaea; phylum Thermoplasmatota; class Thermoplasmata; order Thermoplasmatales; family Thermoplasmataceae; genus UBA447. The sequence continues at coordinate 1,054 of JAHXPV010000008.1, forward strand.
TTCTGTCATCTGTGATGCTGACTTTCCTTGCAGTATTCCCGGGAAATCTGTTCATCGATGCTCCTCTCGCATTTTTCCTAGGCATGAACGTGGTTGCATGGAACAGCACCTACGTCACGCTCATATCGGAAATTTCACCTGCAAATAAGATAGGGCTTTACAGCGGGATCAGCCTTATGATCCTGAATATAGGCACAATTGCTGGGACACCAATTTCGGGCCTGATCATTGATATTACCGCTTCATATTCAATAATGTGGATAGTGCTGGCCGCTTCCCTTCTTGCGCTGTCGGTGGTAATGGCAATACCCATAGGCAGGATGGTTTCACATCGCGCAATGGCTCTAGACAGGCATTGAATCTATGCTTTCCACGTTTGTTACTTTCATATCCCATGGTCTGAACTTTTCCTGCCCCTGCCTGAAGACATTGAAGAATTCAGGCAGTACGGCGTCAGGAACGACTGTCGCAAATGAAAAGTTTCTACCATCAAGTTTCTGCTGCATCCCAAGCGTTACAATGCCTCTGCTCGATGTCTCTTCAATCATGAACTGCACCAGAGGGTTTGAGAAAGCCGATTCGTATATCCTGTGCTCCTGGGAAATTACGTTGACGTCGCCCTTCTTATTCTGAATGATGTTGTGCCTGTCATAGAAGACAGCCCTGAACTCGTCTCCCAGAAGATACTTGAGCTCCCTCTCCCAGCTCACTCCGAGGGTAGTTATCACCTGATCCTGAGTGATGTTCATGTAGTCGGGCGGAACTGTGGCAGCAATCTCAACATATTTCAGGGAGAGTATATCAGAAAGCTCCTGAAACGTACCGATCAGGCCATTGCTCTCCCCCATGTAGCGTATGGCAAACCGCTCCAGGTCGGGCTGCAGGTTCCCAATGGCTGCGGAAACCTTACCTGCCTCTGCCGAATGGAACCTTAAATAGACGTAGCAGTACCCTCCACTGTATATTCCGGCGTCGATAATGACGGAAGGGATGCTGTTCATTTGCCTGAATGCCTTCAGGAGAGGGGAGCTGGAAACATCCACCTTCACCTTGGCGGCATCACCTATCTCGGAGTCAGAAAATTTTTTGAAATCCTGGAGAAAGGCATCATCATCCTGAACCTGAGGAATAAAATTCATGAGACAGAACCCTCCTTTCTGGGTGAGGCGGGTACGGATAACGCTGCTGATGTCGAATTTGTCAAAAAAATCAGCTATCTTGAGTTTCGGGGAAAAGCTGATAACTGCTTGGCGGTCAAGGTTGTTGTTTATTTCCTTTATAATCATATATGGGATAGGTGCAGGATCCTCAAAAGTATTTTCCATTTATTATATAAGACATGTTCACTTTCGCGGGGACCCTGGGCAAGGGATGCTTAAATCAGTTAATCTTTCATCTTCAAAAAATGTAAGTTAAAGTTTATAACAGCAGTAATGGTAAAATCTTATGGCACCAAGGATAGCCCTTCTCCGCCCTTCAAATCCAAGTGGAAGCGGATACCTTACTAAATGGGGGTTTCTGCCAACACCGCTAGGTCTTCTTGCACTGGCCGGTTCCCTAAGGGCTCATGGCTTCAATGACATAATGATACTTGATATGGAAGCAGATTCCTTAAGCGTTGACCAAGCCGTGTCAAGAATACTGGATTTCGATGCCGATGTGGTTGGCATAACACTTCACGCCACCGCAGCCCATGGTACTTCAATTGAGATTGTGAGGAAGCTCAGGGAGCGCAAGGGGAGTATTGTTACAGTGGCAGGAGGGCATCATGCAACCTTTCTACCCGAGGAGATGGTGAAAGCCGGTTTTCATGTGTCAGTGCTTGGAGAGGGAGACGATGCTATCAGTGAGATAGTCCACTGTGTTGCCAACGGAAGGGGCTTTGGAGAGGTCAGGGGGATAGTATTCTCTGACAGTGGCAAGATTGTAAGAACAAAGCCCAGACCACTCATGAGGTCATTGGATGATCTGGCTATGCCTGCATTTGACCTTGTGAACCCAGAATCCTACAGGTTTGATGTATTCGGAAAGGACAACAGAGTTGCCTGTGTTGAAACATCCAGGGGGTGCCCTTACGCTTGTGATTTCTGCTCGGTCACTCCGACCTGGGGGAATAAATGGCGGAACAAATCAAACCAGAGAATTATGGAGGAGTTGAGGTTTATAAAGTCACTGGGCTTCAACTGGGTATTCTTCACGGATGATATATTTGTCGTGGGTACAAATACAGACCAGAGAAGAGAACTTTTCAGGATGATGATCGCAGAGAATCTGGGACTGAAGTACATCGTCCAGATGAGGGCTGATGTCACGGCCAGAAATCCAGACCTGATCAGGATGGCTGCAGAGTCGGGAATGACTATTGCATTCCTGGGCATAGAATCCGGAAGCCAGGAAGTGCTGAAGAAGATGCACAAGGGTATCTTCACGCCCCAGTCTGTCCAGGCAGTGAAGACGCTTAACTCAAACGGAATCATAACACTCATAGGAATGATGGTGGGAGCCCCGTATGAGAGAGTCTCGGATATGATATCGACTATAAGGTTCTCCAGGAAGTTGGCTGATGCAGGGGCTGACGCAGTGCAGTTCTCCTGCTACACTCCATTGCCTGGCACCAGGGTATTCTACGATTCACTGAAGAATGACCGCCTCTTCACGCTGGACTGGGACAGGTACGATGTCCTGACACCGGTAATGTATACACGGGTGAACCCAATTTTGACCCAGATAATGCAGTTTTACGGTGTTTACTCATTCTACGTGATCAAATATTTCAAGGGGAAGATGAAAGGCATAGTTGCCAAGGGGGCAAAGAGAGATCTACTTTTTAACGCTCAGAAGTACATATTTGCAATGATGCCGAAATACATAAGGGAATTTCTCAGGTTTCCGAAACTGCTGCTGGAAACATATGATCATTTGGCTGAATTCAGGCAGAGAAGAAGGACTGGAATTACTCAGGTTGCATTAGATAAGGAAAGCCTGCTCCTGCAGTCTTCAAGGATCGTGTACGATCAGGGGGACGGTCTCAACCCTTACTTCATGATCTCACAGCAGCACTGATCTACTGAAAATCTGCAGAAAGCCAGCCATCAAGGGAGAGCGGAATCCCATGACTGGAAGTTTCAAGTATTTTCCCTCCGCTTTGGTCAGATTTTTCAAGCAGATACCTGTGCCTGTCCAACCTTGAAACTTCCAACGTCAGCCGTCCAATTTTAAGGCTTGGGAGGTCTATATGAAGAACACCGAATGATCTTCTTTCCGTCTGTTCTGTTGAAAATTTTCTGGCAATTATAAATTTGGGAAATAGTGAACTGGAGAGGTCAATTGAGTCCAAACCTTTGATTCCCTCCACAGGCTTACCGTCTATATGTCCATAAAGGGAGCCGTCTGTCATTCCGAGAAACAACCTTGCAGACCTATCCTCCTTGTGCAGTTCGGCTCTGAATATGAGCCTCTGCAATGAGAAATCCGAGAGAAATTCATAACGCATGCCAAAAGGCGCATTCTTGTAGGTGCACACTATGTAACCTTTTCCGGATATGCCATACTCAGTGTTGATAAGGCAGCTCTCGGACAATTTCTGCTCTCGGTGTTCCCAGACTGCCCTTCTTATCATCTAGGTTGCTCCCCGGTAATCATTCACTGAAACCTCGTTGGCATAATCGGTTAGTCTGTTGCACAACTTTGCCTGATAATGTATGGTTGTTAAAATTTTTTTCCTGATAAGGCGTTTTGGGAAAAAGTAGGTCCGAAGATGGACAGCAACCGGAAAAGGATGTCAGGTTTTATTATCCACTTATCTCTCCTGACATTACAGGGAGATGGAAGATGTCGAGAGGATGGCATCCTCTATAAGAAAATTCCAGAAGGTCGCCATATACCCGTTGAGCGTGAAATATGGAGACGACGTGTCATCCTTTGCTGAATACTGCATTTCCCCTGAGAGCCCCGGCAGAGGGTCCCAGTTTGAGGTGGAGGAGCCTTTTGAGGCGACATTCCTCAACTACGACGGGAACTTTCTGTATCTCAGCACGGAGGCGCATTCCTGCATAAGAATCGCCGTTGCCTATGTGAAACAGATCTTCTTAATATATGGATAAATATATTATTATCTATAGGTTATAACACAGCATGGCTGGAGCCTCTGCACATGGAAAGTCCGCAGGCGTAATCGTGTTTGTGGCTGCTGCACAGTTCATCCTATCGGTAACTGTTGCCGAGGATATTTACCCGGGATACAGTGTTGCAAACAACTATATCAGTGATTTAGGAGTCGGAGCAACTGCACACCTGTTCAACGGTTCCATTATTATATTGGGATTGCTTCTGATAGCTGCTGCAGTTCTCATAAGAAGGATGAGTCTTCCGTTCTCCGCTTCCCTCGTCCTGAGCGGCATAGGAAGCATAGGGGTAGGTGTGTTTCCTGAGACCACAGGAATATACCACACAATCTCTGCCCTTTTCGCATTCCTGTTCGCCTCAATTGCTCCGTACTTTTTGATAGCCAGGCTGAAGAATGTAATCTCAGTTTTCTGGGGGATCTTGGGTACGCTGGGACTCGTATCGCTGATACTGTTTGATCTTGGCATGGATTTCGGACTTGGGCGTGGTGGCATGGAGAGAATGATACTCTACGCTGACATAATATGGGCCCTCAGTTTTTCAGGCTGGCTCTTTTCATACGGCAGTTTGGACAGGTAGCGTTAACGGTTAGGCCTTCCGGATATGGTCAGTTCTGCAGATGGAGATATTTGTCAGGATCTGCTGAGAATGACTCAAGGCAGGCTCGGGAACAGAAAAGGTAGGTCTTCCCTTCCCATTGGAATCTGAGTTCCGACTGGCCGCTCACAACACTCATGCCGCATACAGGGTCCCTCTCATATTCCGGGCTTTCCTCCGTGATACTGGGATGCCTGCCCTGTATCTGACCAAAGGTCCCCCCTTTGTGAAGACCAACAATTTCTGAAACAACGCTCAGGGCTATTTCCTCTGGTGACAGATCCTTTCCTAGGGAAATTCCAGCTGGAGCCCTGATAGTACCAATCCTTTCGTCACTCAATCCCAGCTTTCTAAGTTCCTTCCTTAATGCAGCTGCACGCCTGTGGCTCGTAACTATTCCAATATAGAATGGATCCTTTCTGACCAGCCTTCGGGCAATGTCTACGTCACTTATGCCCTCCATGGCCTGATGCGTTGCAACCACAAAGGCGGTTCTGAGGTCCTGCTGGAATTCGTCAATTTCTTTGAAAATAGATGGGGCATCCTCTCTGCCGTAGACCTCGGGCTTAGATCCAATGATCTCACTCTTGTAGCCTATCATCTCGCACAAGCGGGATATCGCAAGAGCAGCAGGGGAATTTCCGATCACGACAACCTTCATCTTTGCGAGGAATGGATCTATGAACACCTCGATGCTTCCTCCACTGACGCACGCCATGGGCATTTCCACTACATTGCCAGAAGTCATGAATACCTTGTCAGGCCCGAACCTGAGAACACGCGGTATGCCGTCCCTGAGAGACTGCATTCCGTATTTTGCAACTTCTGGTCTGAGGCAGCTCCCACCGATCCAGCCGTCTATGTTGCCATTTGGAAGAACGATTGCATATGATCCGGCCTTTACTGATGTCTCGCCTTCGGTATGTGTTACGATCGCGATCGCAAAATCCTGAGAATTTTCCATTCTCTCCGAGATTTCCTTCGCAATCCTTTCAGTGATCACATCAAATCATAGCAGATATTCACTCTTATACATTTCTGATCTGATATATCAGACCTTTAGATTCGGTTTAACAGACCTTTTCAGACCAAGGGAAAGGAATTCATGTCTGCTTGAGAAAAGACCCAGAACATCCATGAAGGTCGCCATCGGAGTTCTGCCCGGGGCAAAGTCAGGGTGATCAGCTCTGGGATTAATCCAAACAACCATCCTCACCATCCTGGACAATTTGATTAGACAAGTCCTCAGCCTCTCAGTATCATCAAAATCAAATCCATCGCTGTAAATTATGACTACATAGTCACCAAGATTCTTCTTCATCGGGTGTTTGAGTATTTCCTCTATTGAATTGGCTATCCTTGTTCCACCGCCAATGGCGGGGAATAGTTTGGGTATTACTGAAAAAGCCGCTCGGACAGGCCTTCCCTGAAGCATTGTTGTAAGGTTATAATGGGAGGTGCTGAAGCAGTACGCATGGCTCCCGGGAAAATGGTTTACAGCAATATGGCTTAAAACTAGAGGAAATTTCCAGTCCCCCTCCATCGAGCCACTCATATCTGCGATGACAATGAAGCTGGATTTGGCTAATTTCAAGCCTCTTAGTGGCAGGCTACCAGGCTCTTCGCTCTGAGCAACCGAACGTATGTACCTTCTGAAATTAATAGTTCCATGCTGTGAATCAGCGAACCGACGGCTGGGTGATGTTGGCATCAGTCTGGAAATTCTTTTGAGGGCGGCCAGAAGCCGTCTAGCCTCTGCCCCCTCAAATACGTCAACCCTTGAATATGATCCGAACATTTCCTCTGGGCTGTAGAGAGATACGACTGAAAGCTCCCCCTTCTCATTATACCGAAGAGTTGAGCCAGCGTAAAGTTTCCTTGAATGCCCTGAAAAACCCTCCGTCGCGGTCTGCCCTTCAGGGTTCCCCTTTGCCTGAACCATCCTATCTTTAGTGATTTCACGTCGCAGGCTTCCCCTGGACCAGAACAGCTGAAACAGCATGTCGAAAGATTTCCATTCTTCCTCAGTGTGGCAAAGCACTGTTTTAAGGGAATGGAACACTGCAACTCCACCTGCAGATCGGATGTGGCTCAGGGCTTCAGCTGCCATTGCACTTTCCGGCGGTGACGTTCTTATGCCATTCTCCCGCAGGAATCTCGAAAAGTTAACTATATCTTCGATCGAGAAATGTCTCTGACTTTCAGGATCAGTATCTGTCATTTAAAATGCTCATCCATTATCTTCCTGGCCTCTTCCAGATCTTCCGGCGTCTTAAGCACGCAGGAAAGCGTCTCGACCGCTGCTGGATAATCAAGCGAATGTTTACCGAGGGAGTCGAGTGCCTCTGCCCATGCTATTGATTCAGAAATCCCAGGCCGCTTTGTTATTGCATTGCTCGAACGGAGACTGGATACAGCCTTTACTACGTCTGCCACCAACTCGTTTCCTACCCTTGGGAGCTTCGTTCTAACAATCTCCATTTCCCTGTCTCTGTCAGGGTAGGTCAGGTAGAGATATAGACACCTCCTTCTCAAACCATCTCCGAGCTCTCTGGTCCGATTTGATGTCAGTATCACAATCGGAGGCTTCTCAGCCCTGAATGTGCCAACCTCTGGAACTGTCACCTGGAACTCGCCCAGGAATTCCAGCAGAAAACCCTCGAATTCCTCATCCGTTCTGTCAATCTCATCTATGAGCAAAACCGTCGGTGTGTCTCCCTTGCGCAGCAGTGCCTGAAGCAGTGGTCTCTTCATGAGAAACTTTTCACTGAATATGTCCTCCTCCAGGTTGCTAAGGTCTGAACGTGCCTGCCTGATCCTGATTTCCATTATCTGCTTCATATAGTTCCAGTCATACAGGGCCGAGCTAACGTCAAGGCCATCGTAGCACTGAAGTCTTATAAGACTAGCCCCGAGCATGCCGCTGATCGCCTTGGCAAGTTCCGTTTTCCCGCAACCTGGATCGCCCTCAACCAGAAGCGGCCTTCCAAGTCGCATTGCCAGATATACAGATGTGACTATCTGAGGGGATGGGATATACCCTTGTTTCAGCAGTCCAGTGGAGACAGATTCCAGGGAAACCTCACCGAGTCCCATTGGCATTCTAATCAAACGTTGATTAAAAACGATTGCTGTGGGATTTCATAACTCTTGGATATTGCTTCCAGAGATGGGTATTGAGCTTAACAGCGAGTCTGAGGTGGTTGCAGATATAATTGTTAAAGCGTCCTGATCCAGTTTACAGATATACTAGCGGATATTTTAAATTCTTAATTTTTTAGAATTTAATGTTCTAAAAATGTTTAAGTAGGCGCTTATCTATATTAAAATCCGTGGTTATATGATACCGCAGCCGTTTGAGTATTTTGCGCCAAAAAGTCTGGATGAAGCTATCTCTTTCCTCAAGCAGAAGGGTGATGACGCCAAGATAATGTCTGGTGGGCAGAGCCTTATTCCCCTGCTGAAGTTGAGGTTGGCCTCTCCTGAATATATTGTGGATATAGGCAGAATCAGGGGACTGGATTACGTGAAAACAGAGGGGGGCTCCGTTAGAATTGGGTCCCTTGCCTGTCTTGCGGATCTTCTTCACAACAACACAATCAGGGAAAAGCTCCCCATTCTGGCAGACGCCATCTCTCTTGTCGCGGACCCCCAGGTGAGGAACAGAGGCACTATTGGGGGCAATATATGTCACGGGGATCCGAGCAATGATCTTCCTGCTGTGATGCTGGCACTCAATGCAACCTTTACGGTCCGTGGTCCAAAAGGGTCCAGAAGCATTGCTTCGTCCGACTTCTTCGTAGACACTTTCCAGACGGCGCTTTCCCATGGGGAGATACTCACAGAGATCAATATACCCGATCAGGGATCCACCAGCTTCGGAACCTACCTCAAACTTGAAAAGAGGGCTGGAGATTTTGCGATAGCTGGAGTAGCCGTCCAGGTTACTTTTAAAGGAAAAATCTGCCAGAAAGTCGGAATTGGTCTGACTGCGGTCGCCCCAAAACCGGTGAAGGCTGTGAACGCTGAGAAACAGCTGGTCGGTAAGGAACTGACAGACCAGAATATATTGGCAGCCCTTGATAAGCTCAATGAATACCTTGATCCGGCCACAGACCTGAGGGGTCCTGCTGAATACAAGAGTGAAATGGCCAAGGTTCTTGTTGGAAGGGCGCTGAAGAAGATTTCGTCAATGGCGGGGGTGTAAAGATGTCCATGGTTACTGTAAGTTTCAGGTTGAATGGAAACAAGGTAACTGCAGATGTTGAACCGAGAAAGCTTCTGGTCCATTTCCTCAGGGATGATCTGAAGCTCACTGGAACGCACATCGGATGTGACACGTCCAACTGCGGGGCGTGCACAGTTCTACTGGATGGTAGGAATGTGAAATCCTGCACCATGCTAACGGTGCAGGCAGATGGGCATGACGTCGTAACGGTTGAAGGCCTTGCGGTGAATGGAAAGCTAAGCCCCGTGCAGGAAGGCTTCTGGGAGAAACATGGACTTCAGTGCGGTTTCTGTACTCCCGGAATAATGCTTTCCGCACATGCACTTCTGGCCCGCAACCCCGATCCCACTGAGGAGGAGATTAGGGAAGGGATATCTGGAAATCTTTGCAGGTGCACCGGATACATGAAGATAGTTGAGGCAATCAGGTACGCTGCTGACAAGATGAAGGCACAGCCACAGGAGGCGGTCTGAATGATGATGCATGAGAGGCCAATCCATGGAATAGGGGACCCGGTGAAGAGAAAGGAGGATCCACTTCTGATTCAGGGAAAGGGAAATTACGTCGATGATGTGAATCTCCCCGGAATGCTTTACATGCATATCGTGAGGAGCCCTTACGCTCATGCGAGGATAAAGTCAATAAACACTGAGAAGGCCAAAAAGCATCCAGGCGTTGTCGCTGTGATCACGGGAAACGACCTGAAGCCTTTGGGACTTGACTGGATTCCAACCCTGATGAACGACAGGATGATGGTTCTCCCAACTGAGGAGGTCCTTTACCAAATGCAGGAGGTTGCCGCAGTCATAGCTGACAGCCGGTACACCGCCGAGGATGCCGCAGATCTTGTAGAGGTTGAATACGAACCACTCCCTGTTGTTACTGATCCTCTCAAGGCGCTGCAGAAGGATTCACCCATCGTCAGGAAGGACAAGGGTACGAACCATGTGTTCCACTGGGAGGCCGGCGACAGGGATGCTACGGACAAGCTGTTCAAGCAGGCAGATGTTGTGGTCTCTGACAGCTTCTACTACCAGAGGATACATGTATCGTATATGGAGCCTGTTGCTTGCGTTGCGAACTATGAACCTATTGAGGGCAAGCTCACAATTTGGATGACAACACAGGCTCCACATGCTGTTAGGACTGTGGCATCCATGGTTACGAAGATACCCGAGAACAAGATCCATATAATTTCCCCGCACATTGGCGGCGGGTTCGGAGGAAAAGTCTACGTCTATCCCGGGTACATTATAACAGCGGTGGCATCTATTGTCACGGGGCACCCGGTGAAGTGGAACAACAACAGGTCGGATGATCACCCGAGCACCGCATTCGGCAGGGATTTCAGGATCAAGGCGGAACTGGCAGCAAAGAAGGACGGCACGATGCTTGCACTGAGGATAAAGTCCATAACTGACCATGGTGCGTATTTTGGAGACGCTAACCCTTCAAAATTCCCCGTGGGAATGTTCAGCATCTGCACAGGTTCATACGATCTCAAGGCAGCATTTGTTGAAGTTGACGGCGCACACACCAACAAGCCGCAGGGCGGCATCACCTACCGGTGTTCCTTCAGGGTAACGGAGGCTGTTTTTGCCATTGAGAGGATAGTAGACATTCTGGCACACAAGTTGGGCATGGACCCGGCAGAAATCAGACTGAAGAACTTCATCAAACCGGAGAAGTTCCCCTATAAATCAGCCCTGGGATGGACATACGACAGCGGGAATTACGCTGCAGCACTCAGGAAGGCCATGGATCTGATCGATTATGAATCCCTCAGGAAGGAGCAGGCTGAGAAAAGGAAGAGGGGTGAACTCATGGGCATTGGAATAAGCACTTTCACGGAAATTGTTGGAGCGGGGCCGTCAAAGGACTTCGATATCCTGGGTCTGAAGATGTTTGACAGCTGCGAGCTGAGAGTCCACCCTACAGGAAAGATCATTGCAAGGTTCGGCACGAAATCCCAGGGCCAAGGCCATGAGACCACGTATGCGCAGATTATCGCAGAGGAACTGGGCATCCCCATCGAGGACATAATCGTGGAAGAGGGGGACACTGACACCTGCCCCTACGGGCTTGGCACATATGCCAGCAGGAGCACGCCTACAGCAGGCGCAGCAGCTGCGGTGTCAGCCAGAAAGGTTAGGGAGAAGGCGAAAAAGATAGCTGCCCATCTCCTGGAGGTAAGGGAGGATGATCTGGAATGGAAAAAGGACAGATTCGTGGTCAGGGGTTCACCTGATCGTTACAAGACAATACAGGATGTTGCGCTGGCAGCTTACACTAACCACCCGCAGGGAATGGAGGCAGGACTTGAAGCCGTGACCTACTACGATCCGCCCAATATGACTTACCCATTCGGAAGCTATATTGCAGTGGTGGAAATCGACAGGGCAACGGGAGAAGCAAAGGTGAGGAAGTTTGTCGCCGTGGATGACTGCGGAACGGTCATAAATCCTCTGATTGTGGATGGACAAATCCATGGGGGACTTACTCAGGGATTCGGGACAGCATTCCTAGAGGAGATCAAGTACGACGAGGACGGCAATGTGTACGGCTCAAACTTCATGGATTATCTCATTCCCAGTGCCGTTGAAACGCCAAAATGGATCACGGACAGAACAGTTACTCCGTCGCCGCATCATCCAATTGGAGCAAAGGGTGTTGCCGAATCTCCAACGGTTGGTTCGCCACCTGCGTTTGTAAATGCGGTGGTGGACGCGCTCTGGCATCTCGGTGTCACGCATATTGATATGCCTCTAAATCCATGGAAGATATGGAAAGTATTGAAAGAGAAGGGAGTCGCACAATCATTCTGACTCCTCTGAATACTTTTACTTTATAGGCATTTTATATAAGTTATAGGGGTGGCTGTGCAGAAATGCTGCTGAGACGCTAAACAATAATAACGGGCGATGCCTACCCCCTAGGATGAGGGAAATCAAGTTCCTGATTCCTTATATTGTTGTAACTTCTTTCAATTATTATTTTGCCAAGGACGGTCTGAATTACTCATCACCATTGGCCTTTATGGGGCTCCGTTACCTGCTTTCCGGTATCATATTGGTCGCAATCTCTAGGAAGCTGATCCTGAGCAGAGAGATAATCCTCCTCACCTTCGCTACCGTGGGAAGCACAATGTTCTGGATATATGGTCTCATCTACATTTCTCCGGCAGAATCGGCTGTATTGAGCTATTCCATGCCTCTCTTTTCCTTGCCTCTTGCCTTTCTCATAGTGGGGGAGCGTCCTACAAAGATTGAGGTTCTCGGGATTGTAATAGGATTTGCAGGTGTAGTAATATATGGCCTGCCTTTGCTGAGCGGCTTCACACTTCTAGGTGCAGTGCTCACGCTTATCAATGCGCTGTTTTGGGGAACTTTTTCCGTAATGTATAGGCGGCTGAAGGACCAAGATCCGTTTGCGGTGAATGCAACTCAATTCCTCATTGGAGCACTGATAATGCTGGCCATCAGCCCTATTGACTTCAGGATTGACATCACACCGGCGTTTACGCTTGACTTCCTATGGGTGGTTACCGCTGGTGGAGTATTGCAGTTTGTTCTATGGAATCTTATGATAAGGACCAGCAGGGTCAACCGGATAACTGTACTCGCTTTCACAGTTCCAATTTTTACCATAATCATAGGGGTGTTCACAACAAGAATCATACCGGATATGTTTTCGATAGCCGGTGTGTGCATAATGTTCATAGGAATATTGCTGTCAAGGCTGAGGCGGGGAATTGCTGTTGTCAATGAATCTGAAAAAGATGCCGTTGGCAGACAATCAATTTCAATGATCGAATTCAATGACAGGAAATGAGAAATAAAGATTACATCTGGAGGAGTTAAATCAGGAGAATCTTCTGGTAGAATTACATTTTTTATACTGCCTTATGTGGTGAAAGTGGAGGGAAAAGCGGGCCACACAGTAAAACTAAAACCATATCAAACCGGCGAAAGATAAAGATATAGAGATTCGTTCCCAAGGTTCTTCGGGTCTGCCTTCTTCAACTGAAAAGGTGATCTGACTATCCTGTAGAATTCATATTCCATTCCAATGAGATAATCGATAATTTCATGGCTTTTCTTACAGCTTAGGGGCGGATAAAGAATAAATAGCATTGGACGGTACTTCTCGATCATGTTGACGGCTCCTTCCAACACTCTGATCTCGGCTCCTATGTGTGACTTGATAGCATCAACTTTGGAAGGGGTGAGTCGGAGGTAAGCATATCGTCAAGCGTAATGGTTTTCACAGTAGAGAATTCTCTGTCCTTTACTGGTAAAATTGATGATCCGATATATCCAGCGTTATCCATGAAAAGTTTACCATTTCCTGTATAGGATGTTACTGCCTCAGACCTTACCTGCAAATTCCCCGCTGAATTCAGATCCTTATTCTTCAGTAGGTAAGCTCTAGCCCGTTCATCCGGTTCAAAGCTGATAACCATGCCAGAGTTTCCAACAATCTTAGACGCAAGCAGAGAATAATAACATATATTACCCCCAACGTCTATGAAATTCATGCCAGGTGCAAGCTTTTCCATAATCAGAGCAGTAACTGGGGGTTCAGTACTTGTGTGGTCCCTATGGAGGCTGTCATCCATGATTCATCATGCGGATTGAGGTATAGGCTGAAATTAATAACTCGCCTTGGGGTGCTTCTTTCTTGTAAGTCCATACTGGCCCAGCTGTTTTTCCGTAGCTCATACAGTGAATTAGAAATGGAGCCATTGCGGCGTGTCATTGCAGTGATCCCGTATTTGATAAACAAGCGGGAAGCAATCGATAGGTATTTAAAGCTAAACATTCAACGTGCCAGAATATAATCTCGATAGGATTAAAAATCATCACAGATTCTGCGGCCGGACTACCTGAACTCTTAATTGCGGTTTCACAACCTTCATTGATTTTTTCTAATCCGATAGATAAGATGGGCTTGGCCGGATTTGAACCGGCGGCCTTCGCTGTGTGAGAGCGATGTCATAACCGCTAGACCACAAGCCCATTCAACTGGAGATATTTTCTGTAGTTATATTTATTGCTACACGACGCTGCAGCGTTAACTTACCGATGCAATAAAGGAACAATAATTTTTTAACCACTGTGACTTTCCTGGATTATGAATTTCGGCAAAATAGTACGAAAATCGAACTTGAGATCGGACGAGCATAGCGGAAACCCAATGATTGCTGCCGTGTTTGAGAGGTGTTCTTAGTTGGCGGCCGTTGGCTCTCTCAGAAGGGATTCGGTTGGGATATGGGAACTTGTTTTTCAGTCGATGGGACAGATAACCCCTATCACAATTCTCGCAGGTCTGATAGTCAGCATTGTAGGTTTTGCACTTGCAGCATCCCCTCTAGTCATGGTGATTTCATTCATAGCGGTGCTATTGGCCGGGAATACGGTATTCCAGTTCTCCAAACTGGTCTCACACGCAGGCGGCTACTACGCCTACACAGGAAGAAGCCTTGGCCCGCATGCTGGAATATTCACAGGCCTCATCTATGTCCTGTACCAGACAGCCAATCTCTGCCTTGAATTCCTCATAGTGATATGGGGATTCACAAAGTCTCTTGATTACGCCTTTGGACTGAGTCTTCCTCCGTGGGTGGGAATTGTCTGGATGGGTTCCATGGCAGCGCTTTCCCTTGTTTTAATGCTAATGGGTGTGAAACTCTCATTGAGAGTTTCCCTGGTCCTCGGCGCCCTTCAGATCATTCTCATCGCTGTGATTTCGCTTTTTGTGATCGGCAGAGCTTCCGACAACAGCTTTGCCACATTCCAGCCACTGTCAGCGCCTGGGGGATGGAACGGGGTGTTCCTGGGGTTTGTAGTAGGCGGATACCTGGCATTCGCAGGATATGGCTCAGTAGTTCCAATGGGTGAGGAAGCCAGGCTTCCGCTGAAAAACATTGGGCGAGCCGTTCTGCTTGTTATTCTGATAGCGGGGATTGTCTTCATTCTCGGGTCGTATGCTATGGTGGTTGGATACGGAATCTCTAACATTTCCACTTTCTCCAGCCAGGTGATTCCAGGCCTTATTGTAACCAAGAGATTCCTGGGTATTGCCGGCGCTGCTTTCTTCATCATAGTGAACACATTCTTCTCAACCTATGGAACTGTTGTCGGCATGGGAACACCTCTCACCAGGGTTGTGTATGCTCTCTCTAGGGACGGAGTTCTGCCCCGCAAACTTTCCGGAACAGATGCGAGAGGAACACCTCGAAATTCGATTATCTTTTCATATGGGATCTCGATGCTTATATCAACGCTAACCGGCATTGCCTTCTGGGTCTCCTACGGATTCTACACCGGACTATTTTACGCCTGGGCGATCTTCGCGACAGTCGCCACACTGGCTACGCTGCTCGTTCACATTCTTTCGAACACCGGGTTATCGGTGCTGGCATTCAGGTCGGAGCGTCTCGTGGCCTTTAAAATCCTGACATGGGTAGTCTTTCCCTCAGTCACAACGGTAATAATGGCTATAGCTTACTATTACTCGCTTCTCGGCCTCACAATGCCATTTCTCATCGCTCCAGTGGTCTTTGTGGTGTGGTCTGCAATATCGGTCCTATGGGTAGCTCTTTCCAGAGGGAAAATTTCAACACTCAGGTATGCTACCGGTAACAGGGATGCTGTAGATGGTTCTTGACCTGCTGCTTGTTAATTGCCGGATGCATGGCATAACCGAGGACAGCGACACTCTGGGAATAAAGAACGGAAGAATAGTCTATGTGGGAAAGGATAGGACCATGCAATCAAAGAAGACCCTCGATCTCGGTGGATCATTTGTGCTGCCAGGATTCATAGATTCACACACACATATGCTGAGGCTGGGTCTAGAGGAGATCCGGCTGAAGTTGGATAAAGCAAAGTCAAAGGATGATACGGTGGCCCTGCTCAAGGCCCACTTGAGAAAACGAAAAAATGGCATTGTTATCGGCTACGGATGGGACGAGTCGTTCTGGCCTGATCATGAATACATTACAAGGGAAGACATCGATTTCACGCAGATGCCGGTAATACTCTTCAGAAGGGATGGGCACATGGCAACGGTCAACTCCAAGCTGCTCTCTGCTCTGGGAAGGCTAGACATAAAGAGCGGCATACTGAAGGAGGAGGACCTAAGGCTTATAGACAGATTTGTGGCACCTGACGATGAAGAGATGAAAAAGGCCATTTCAAAAAGCGAGGAGATTGCTCTTTCGCTTGGAGTCACTGCCGTAAGGGATATGCAGGAGATCAGGACAATGAACATGATCTCCTCAATGAGAACAAGAATCCGCTTCTTTGGCTGCCTCTACGACAGGGAATACAGGCCAGGTAGGGAGTTTTCCAGGACTGAATGGGGCATAAAATGCTTTCTTGACGGCTCAATAGGGGCAAGGACAGCAGCACATAGGGGCTGGTCAATGGAGAACCTCAAATTTGATTCGGTTAAGTTTCAGGCGTTTGTAAGGAGCATGCACCAGGAAGGGCTTCCAATTGCAGCACATGCAATAGGGGAAATTGCAAACGATGTTGCCACAAAGGCTCTCGCAGTTTCAAGGGGTAAACTGAGGAACTCTGTGGAACATTTCGAACTGGTCGACGACGAGATCATTGGAAGGTTAAACAACAATCTGGTGGCTTCCTCCCAGCCAAACTTCCTGCAGTGGTCCCGTGCGGGTGGACTTTACCAGGAAAGGCTAGGAAGTCCATGGTGGCAGAACAACAATCCTTTCAGGGAAATACTGGACATGGGAAAGCACTTGGCCTTTGGATCGGACTGCATGCCGTTCTCACCAAGCTATGGTATCTACGAAGCTGTGAACGCACCCCACATCATTCAAAGGATCGGACTGGATGAGGCTATACGCTGCTATACAGAGGAAGGGGCCTATTTGCTGGGTCTGGAAGGGTTGCTGGGCATGATAAGGGTGGGATATTTTGCCGACCTGGCGGTATTTCCGGAAAATTACAGAAGCACTGTGAAAAAAGAGGAATTCAGAGATTCCAAGAGCCTCCTGACGATAGTGGAAGGCAACATAGAGCATTCTTCTGCAGCAGTCAGAGTCACCTGATTCCAATCCATCCTCTGATTATTGCAAATTTTGCCACATCATTTAGATGTATAGAAAAATACATTAATGATGGTTTATTATCATTACTGGTTTAATCATGACAATAAAAGGGTTCTGCGATCCAGAATATGGGGTAACTCTCAGCCCGGAAGAGCTTCCAACCAAGTGGTATAATATTGTCCCTGATCTTCCTGAACCTCTTCCCCCAATGCTCAATCCGCACACATTCGAGCCTGTGAAGCGATCGGAAATGGAGCAGCTGTTTCCGAAAGAAATCGTGAGACAGCAGTTCTCTGACGAAAGATTTTTCAATATTCCGGAGGAAGTGCTGGATGCCTACAGGAGACTTCCAAGGCCAACGCCACTGATCAGGGCAAGGAGGCTCGAGAAGTTTCTCAAGACTCCAGCCAAGATATTCTTCAAGGCGGAACATGTCACACCGGTAGGCAGCATGAAGCCGAACACTGCCCTTCCGCAGTCCTACTACGCAATGAAGGAGGGCGTTCAGCTGGCCGTTTCAGAAACCGGCGCAGGACAATGGGGATCGGCATTGGCCATGTCATGCTCTTTCTTCGGACTGCCTTCTCTCATCTACATGGTAAGAGTAAGTGCGAGGCAAAAGCCCGGCCGAAAGATAATGATGGAAACATACGGATCGAAGGTTGTGGAATCCCCGAGCTCCAATACCAAGGTTGGCCGTGAACTTCTGAAGGAAAATCCGGAACATCCCGGATCCCTTGGTATCGCAATCAGCGAAGCTGTTGAAACCGTAATTCATAATCCGGACGCTAAATATCTTCTCGCCTCATCGTTCAACTACGCCCTGGCTCACCAGACGATCATAGGGCTTGAGGTAAGGAAGCAGCTGGAGATGCTTGATCTCAAGCCTGACGTAATGTGCGGGGCCATTGGAGGAGGTTCAAATTACTCGGGGTTTATTTATCCAATACTCAGGGAACAGATCCGCGGGGAGAAATTTACTGACTTCGTGGCCGTAGAATCTGCAGCTGTGCCTTCAACAACGAAAGGTCAGTACACCTACGATTATGCTGACACCTCTGAACTGACACCTCTCGTGAAGATGTATACAGTGGGCCATAAATTTGCCAACCCTCCGATTCACGCCGGAGGTCTGAGGTACCATGGGAAGGCACCAAGTCTATCTCTGCTCATAAACAAGGGTCTGGTGAGATCTGTTTCCTACACACAGAATAAGGTGTTTGAAGCTGCCAGGATATTCTCCCAGACAGAGGGAATTATCACCGCTCCGGAATCGGCACATGGCCTCAGATACGCAATAGATGAAGCCTTAAGGTGTAAGAAGACAGGAGAAGCCAAGACAATAATATTCAACAACTGCGGTCATGGGCTTCTTGATCTCTCAGCGTATGGGGAATACAATGCCGGATCTCTGCAGGACTGGGAGCCTGACCATGTTGAGGTTCCGCAGTATGTTGCGGGGCACAAATAATCGACGATGGGATGATAATTTGAGATCGTACCACCCCAACCGGTCAATGGTAAATCGATCTGAGCAGGTTACTTTCTTACCCCTCTTTTCCTTACAATCCTGAACAGATCGGAGAGGGTAAGCACACAAAAGATCAGACCTATGAGAAAACAGAGAAAGAAGAAGATCTCAGCATCAAGAAATATGGGTGTATTGCTGTCCGGTATAAGTCCGGAGGCAAAGAAGATTATAAGAAGCAGAATGCCGTCAAGTATTGTGAAAACGAACAGGCTGTTGATCTGGCTGAATATGGGCTTCTGCAGACTGTCTGCAGAGAACAGCGGTATTATCGTGACAATTAAAGAATACGCAGTCAGCAACAGGCCGATAAGTGTGCCATACAGACCAAGAAGGGCTTCATTTGCAAAGAAAGTGTTGAATTTTGTGGAAAGGCCGGGGAACTCCAGGTAGCTGATGTAATGATTTTCAAGAAGGAACGTCAGGACAAATGAGATTATAATCAGCGTCCTGACCTTGTAAATATTCTCTAGATTGTCCCTTAACTTGATTTGTGCCAATTCAAAACCGTAACACAATAGCTGATAATTAATCTTATTTCACAGGATTACTATCAATGGGAATCCTATTCCGGATATCTGGCAAAAGCACATAATTCTATATGCAGACAACAAGTGCCAATGCGTTCGCTATTTGAAACAGACAGGAAACCAAGCAATCTATTTTCCCAATGCGGTGTCCCGGGATAAAAATGTTTTAATACAACCCATCACATAAGTTATGTATGAACGGTAAACTTGTGGGAGCAGGAATACTCTTAGTCATTCCTCTCATAGCAATGATAGCCTTGCCGACGTATAACCGGACAACGCCAGAACTGCTTGGAATAACCTTCTATTACTGGTACCAGACAATCTGGCTTGTAATAGGGGCAGTTCTGTACATTGCTGCTGCTAAGATGATATCTTCTGTGTACAAGGAGGGTGAGGCCGCATGATTGACACAATAGTGGTCTTTATCATTCTCTTCGCTGTCTTTGTGATTCTCGGTTTTGCATCCTCACGATTCAGGAAGGGAGATCTTTCCCAACTTGGGGAATGGGCTCTGGCTGGCAGGAGACTGGGGGTATACTTGGCATGGTTCCTGGTGGGTGCCGACCTCTACACAGCCTATACCTTCATTGCGATACCTGAGAGTGTGTTCTTCAAGGGGGCAATCTATTTCTATGCTGTTCCTTATGTGCTGATAACATTCGCCATTGCTCTTGTAGTGATGCCGAGCCTCTGGAAAGTCTCCAAAAAGAAAAATTATGTTACAGCAGTGGATTTCGTGAAGGACAGGTTCAGCAGCAAAACATTGGCGATTCTAATTGCTCTCACCGGCATAGTAGCCGAACTGCCTTACATAGCGCTTCAGATATACGGCATGAAGGCGGTCCTTCAGGTGATGTTTTACGGATACGCTAATTCTGTCGTTATAAGCGAGGTTTCGCTGATCATTGCCTTCATCATACTCGCGGCATTCACCTTCTGGAGTGGTCTCAGGGGAGCTGCTACCACAGCTGTAATGAAGGATGTGCTTATATTCATCACAGTCGCTGTTATAGTGGTTGCGGTACCGCTTGCATATGGCGGTTTCACACATGCCTTTTCACTAGCCGCAGCAAAGAAACTTCCTCTGGGTGTGGGCACTCTGCCGGCTTCCCTGGCTAACGGCTACATTTCACTCTTTATCCTTAGTGCTCTGGCGCTCTATCTCTATCCTCACTCTGTCAACGGTGTGCTGAGTTCGAAGAGCGTGAAAGCAGTCAGGATGAGTACTGCTGTGCTTCCAATTTATGGTGTGGGTCTGGCTCTGCTTGCACTGTTCGGAATTCTGATATATGCGGTGCCAAATGCGTTGAACATTGTTGCCCAGCCCGGCTATGGCCCTGTTGTAGTAGTGCCCGCCCTGATTTATGCAACCATGCCTGGATGGTTCAGTGGGGTAGCTTTTCTAGGCATATTCATCGGGGGTCTGGTTCCTGCAGCAATAATGGCAATATCGCAGGCTAACCTCCTGAGCAGGAACATTATCAAGGAAATAAGGCCAAACCTTTCCCCGCAGGCGGAAGCAAGAATATCCAAGTGGGCATCTGTTGTGTTCAAGTTCCTTGCCCTGGGCTTCATATTCCTTATACCGTCCCAGTATGCACTATCGCTCCAGCTGATCGGTGGAATACTGATTGTGCAGACTCTGCCCCCCATCTTTATAGGTCTGTACACGAAGTGGCTGGACAAGAACGCGCTGATTGCAGGCTGGGTTGTCGGCATTGTTTCCGGGCTGTACATCCTGGAAGCTGCCAACAAGTTCGGGGCCCCGACAAGTGTACTATACAACTCCGGGCCTCTTGGGTTGCTCTATGTTGCCGCAACTGCCCTGGCACTGAACCTGCTTGTCGCGGTAGTGTGGTCTGCAGTGGCCAATGCAACAAAAACGAAGGCGAAGGCACAGGAGCAGGCCTCGGTAAAGTAAATACACAAAATTTTTTACATTTTTACTTACTCAAATTTTAAATAAGGAGTTGATATGTTTTTTCGGTAAGTATGTACAACCCACTGAAGTATTTCACCTCTGAGGTTCTCAAGAACATCAGTGACAGGGCTAAGGAGATCATGACATTCCTCTATCCGCCGATAACAATGTATGAAAGAAACGGTGAGATAGTGATCGAAGCGGACATGCCAGGATTCGAAAAGAAGAATATCACCGTAAGGATGGACAGAAACAGTATTTCCATCAGCGGTGAAAGGGAAATCGAAGCCAAGGGAAATGTTTACATGGACCAGAGGCCTGAAAAGGTTCAGAAGAGGATCAGGCTCCCCCTGGAGGTAGATCCGGATGTTACCTTCACCGCCAAATACAACAACGGCGTCCTTACAATAGTAATCCCAGCCAAGGGAATAAGGACAATCAAGGTCGAGTGACCCTTAAAACATTATTTTTTTCTACGGAGCAACAGGGCGGCGAATGCCACCAGGTCGAGTGCTGTCAATACGAAGAAGTAAATTCCCAGCTTTGGCGCCTCCAGTACCGCGCTGATGAGGACTGCTGAGAGAAATATCGCTGCCGAGACACTCCGGTCCTGTCTCTTCTCATTGTTGTTTTCCTCCTCAAGCCTTCTCTTGAGCAAAGGTAATGCATCGAGACCTTTCTCTATCGCAACAATAGATTTCTGGACAAAGTTGCTCAGCTGCTGCCTGTAAAGCTCATCAAGCAACCCCTCCTGGTAAAGGAGCTGCCTGAGAATCTTCACGAACTTGAAATCGGGATCAAGCCTGAGGCAGACCCCCTCAAGTATTGATGACATACGCATGTATAGGACTAGCGCTCTGGGCAACCGGAAGGGGAACTCGAAAATAACCCCATTAGCAATGTCAAGTAGCTCACGGATCTCAGATTCCTCCGGATTTTTTCCCTCCATGCTGGCTATCAGCATCTCCATGCTTCTTCGTATGATTGCCCTGTTAGCTACCGGAGAAAGTGCCCTGAGGGCAACCAGCGCATCAATTATTGCGTCTGGATCGGCGTGGACAAGACCGTCATACAGGCTGAGAAGCTTAAACCTTGTCTCCCTGTCCAGCGATCCTATCATCCCGAAATCGTACAAGATCAGGGTCCCGTCATCAGCTACAGAGATATTTCCAGGATGGGGGTCAGCATGAAAAATATCATCTCTGAGAAGCATCCTCATAAAGAGCAGATCAAGGTTCCAGGCAAGCTCTTTTAGATCAAGCCCCTTCTGTTTCAGGGCTTCCACGTCTGTTATCTTCGTCCCATCGATATACTGGAGGGACAGTACCTCCTTTGAAGAGATCTCACGTATGATTTCAGGCACAATAGCCCTGTCGCGTCCACTGATATTTTTACGGATTCTGTCGGCATTCGAAGCTTCCTTTCTGTAGTCTATCTCGTCAAATATCCTTCCCTTGAAGTCATTGATTACGTTGCTTACGCTTATGTAAAGAAAGTTCTCAATTCTCCCCTTGGCTAGCCTAAGTAGACGGTCAATGACTATTAGGTCCCGCTTGAGAATATTCTCAATATTAGGCCTGTTTACCTTTACTGCAACATCCCTGCCCCTGTAAACAGCCCTGTAGACCTGGCCAAGCGATGCCCCAGAGATCGCATTCCTGTCAAATGAATCAAAAACACTGTCAATGTCTCCGAGGTTCCTTCTCAGTATCGGCTCCACTTCCTGAAATGGTGCCGGAGGGACCTCATCCTGGAGCTTCTCGAAGGACGAGATGTACTCTCTGGGAAGCAAATCAGGTCTGGCGGATAAAACCTGCCCCAGTTTGATAAATGTGGGGCCAAGATCCATGAAGGCCTGCACAGCGATCTTTCCGTTCCTTTCCCTGTAGTAGTCCCAGGTTGGTTCTGTCTCTTTCCTTGTTTTCTCCCGATCCCTGAGGTATCGCCTGAAGACGGGATAAAGCTTCAGGAAGACCCTGATTTCCGAAATGCGTATGCCTCTGTAATTTGGATCGCCGGAGACCATTCAGGTTGTGGATTGGTGCTACTCTTATAATTTTTTCAAGAATATTTCTGCACATGAATCAATGGGATCATCTGAACGGGTATTTACCTCTGCGGAGTATTGCGTACACATATCCCAAACTCCCCAGCAGAAGGCGCAATGCATTTTGCACTGGCCTCGATCCCCCACCGTAACCGGCTTTCTGTACGAGGTTCCAGTCCCTCCTGTGCTTAAGCCTCAACTGCCCGCGGCCATATCCATTCCAGAAGGCCTGCTTCATGAACGAAGTATAGGAGTTTCTTGTCTTGACAAACGCGACGCAGTTTTCGCACACTGTGAATTTTGCGTTTGCAGTAACTGCCCGGAAATTAAGGTCTATGTCCTCAGCTGTTACAAACGATTGGTCGAAGCCGCCAAGGCGGATGAAGAGTGGCTTTGTGTATCCCAGATTAGATGAAGGGGAGGTGATCTCAAATCCATTAACCATCAGCTTAACTCTCTGGAGGCCAGCGAACTGGCTCTTTCCTGTAGGTCTGTTAACACCTGCTATAAGCTCATAACCTGCATCGAACTGTTTCCTGTACGAGTGCAACAGATCACGATCGCAAACGGAATCGCCGTCAAGAAAAACAATATGGTCGTATCTGGAAGATGCTACGCCCAGATTTCGACCCTCTCCGCGTGAGCATCTCCGCCTCAGGTAATTGACCGGGAATACTGAATCATAGGAAAGTATGATCTCACCCGTACCGTCTTCGCTGTCGGAATCCACGGCCACCAGTTCAAATGGGCCTTCCTGAACAACAAGCGAATCCAGAAGGTCCCTGATATTTCTGGCCTCATTACGGACAGTGATTACGACTGATATCGGGATTGGTAGGTTGCTTTCCAATCAAACCCAGTCCATTCTTCCAACTTTCCTCTCTTCCTTGGTCTGCTTCTTGTATTCCTTGTAGTGTTCCTTGCACAAGTGAACCTTTGTCTTCTTGTCGTCAAAGGAAAATACCTTTTTTGCAAGATCAGCTGGAACAGTCTTGAAACTTGGGTTGCTGCAACCACTGACTTCGCAGTCCTTATCTGCCATAACAACCATCACAATAATGGGGACTGATTTAAAAAATTACGCCATGGTCACGCATTTTGGTCCGGCGGCAACTGTGAGATCTGCGAAGCATAGTCCTTCCTGTACTGTCTTATGATGTGGAAAGCTTCCCCTATGACTAGCCCGGAAGTCACACCAAGAAGAAGGGTCACCACTACTGCAGCGGTGAGATTCTGGGGAAAAGCCAGATCTATTGCGACACGAGCAATAAAGGCAGCTAACCAAACTGACATTATCACGGGGGATCTCTTGTACATCAGCTGCTGATCCCTCCTGAAGAACTGGACGGATGACCCGAAGAGAAGTCCGAGGAGAGCTCCCATCGCTATTAGCACCAGTGGATACAGCAGGTATTGCAGGGGCAATAAGGCAGAATAGAATACTGTCAGGATGGTATATACAACGGGAATCCTCAGAACCCTAGGATAGCTGAACCTTATTCCGTTTATGCCGCGATATACCCGACGCGCAACAAGAAGCACTATGATGACCAGAAAGATGTCTATTCCCGTGCCACTGGGACCAAGCGTGTAAGGCTGGCTCTGCAAGGTCTCCACTGCCATGGAAACGAAAAACAGCACATGAGGAATAGCTGCATACAATATATAAAGAGTATGTGGGAAATGCCCGGAGTAAGCCCCTTTCTGTTCGCCTTTCGGTTGACAGCATTCGACTGATGCGTCTTACCCGATCCTCGCGGCAGCCTCACAGGATCTGTTTAGACTTGCTCCGCCGGGGTCGGCTTCCCATCGGCCGTCGGGGAACGTCTGAGCGTCTCATCATCCTTTTTACCCGCGCCGTAGATTTCTCGTGCCGTTGCCATCCTTCTCAGGATCCCAATTTGCATGGGGCCGGCCCTGCCGAGGAGAGGGGACTTTCCTCACCTCAAGGGCGTCAGCTGTCCTCGGGCTTTTCCAGGTTGTCAATACTTCCTGTATTAAAAATTTTTGGTATAAAAAGTACATACAGTGTTCTAAAACCCAGCATTTTTTTGTTTCGCCGATTATCCAGGGTTTCATTTGTACCAAGATTCTTTTATATACAGTTTCCAATCTGTTTGGTATGAACCTAAAAATAGCAGTAGCTATAGGTTTAGTTCTAACCATGATGGCTGGTGCTGTGAGCATCGCAGACGATGGCCAGGGCAGCAACCTTCAGGGTCAGAACACAACAAATCTGGGGCATTTTTCTTTTGTCCTGGATTCAAACGGATCAGTCAGCAACATAACATATGTTTCTGACGAGTTTAGCCAGCTATTTGCGTACTCGTTGAGCTCAACAGGAGCTAACCTGACATCCGCACTCTCAAACATGCAGACGGATGAATCGAGCCTGGTCAGCACGCCCAACATGACGCTTGCCAAAGCGGGTGATTCCAGCACACTTCTAGTTCTTACGAGAGGAACCACGTCAAATCCTAATCCTGTCGTAAAAGCCAGCATTAACGGAACACTCTCACTCGCATATGTTAAATCAAGTGTAACCGTAAGCAACGAAGAAGACAACAACCTCATAAGTGGAAGCACTGCCATTACCTGGTACGTCTACCTTATAAGCAACCCTGATTTCACCGGCTACTTCTTCACCAACGGTGTTGTTAGTCTTTCCAACGGGAACTCGACTCTCACCGACACCTATGGAAGTACCTCTGGCAGGCTCAGCATGTTTAGCTCCGCAGAGGTCCTTGTTGCAGGCTTCGTCAGCCATGGGAGCATAGAGAGCCTTCTGCAGAAATATGAGAAGGAGCATGAACACGTGGCTCAATTCTCGTATAACAAGACAACAGGGCAGGTCAGCGGTCAGTTTGTCAACTTCAAGTTTGACAACAAGACCGGTGAGATAACCAATTACTCAAAGAATCTGAGCACGCCGTTTGTGGTATTCACTAACATTACGATATCTGGCAACGGCACCATAGGTTCACAGGAGGACTTCCCGTCTTTCCTTCTGAACCACGTGATTCTGAGAGGATCAATATTCTATTACGCCAACAAGACCTTTGTCTACACATTCCACAACAACCCTGCCATGAACTTCGCCCTTGTTGTTGATAACGGAACTTTGAACCTGACACTTGCGCCATACCTGAATGTCACGATGTTCAAGGGCACTAACGTTCAGAATACAAGCATAAACTCAACGCTCATCAGCACGAATTCCAGTGTTCAGTCCAGCGATGTTCTGGACACTGAGCATGAGACATCGGCCGGTGCAACTAACCTCATCATACATGGAGACGGCTTCAGAGCCTTCATGTCAGTAAAGGGCAATGCAAGCTATAACACAACCACTAAGACGATCAGTGTTATGAGCAAGCATCTTGGCATCGTCAACTTCGTCTCCCCACCTGGACTGCAGGGCAAGGATCTGAAAGACTTCGGCAGCATTGAGTACGCCATCCTGCACGGAAAGGTTGGTGGCGAAGTCTCGATCAGCAATGAGGCAAATGTGCCATTCAACTACACCGTTCTCTACAACAACTCCCTGAACGTTGCGGTTACAAACGTAACTGCCGGTAAGGTAGTAGTGCAGGTTTCATCCAGCGAACACACAGGCACCCACATAGTGTTCTTCGTTAACCAGTCATTCGTGGGATCATCAGGCAAGCTGTATGTTTACTTTGACGGCAAGTCAGCAACGCTCTCTACAGTGAATGGAACACTAAATGTGACAACTTCAACAAGTGCTGTCTACGCAGTGGTAAACGTAACTGGAGGCTACCTTGTGATAATCAGCATACCTCACTTCTCTAACCACACGATAGTGATATCTGACACAAGTCTCACTCCAACCTCTACGATGCCGAGTAACACTGACCTGTACGTGATAGCCGGAATAGTTGTAGTGGCTGCAATTGCAGGCACAGTTCTGGCTGTAAGAAGAAACAGGAAGTAGGGTAAAACCTACTTAATTTCTATTTTTTTCGCCGCGTTCCTTTTTATAAGCAGCTCTGCAAATTTTTTGTCAAGATAAATAACATCCTGATCATGAAGGAAGTAGTCCCCGTCAGGTTGTGCTATCGGCGGCTGATCCCCCAGAATCCTTACAAGGAGGTATTCCTTGGTGGTCTGCGGAACCCCAACAGGCTCACTCTGTGAATCGTTTTTTGCTGTGACTACGGTCTTCTGCTCCGGCTCAGGTGTCTTTTCCAGTGCGGACTTAACTTCGCTCGACCTCACAGGGGACTCTGGTACCTTTCTGAGCAGAAGGTTGTACTCATCCAGCATTATATTGTGCAGCTTTGTAATAAATTCCTTTTCCTCAGGTGTCAGTGATGACATCAGCTCACTGTCAAGATCGTATATTGACAGGGATGCTATCTTTTCGAATCTTCTCTGGAAGAGAGATCGGAAGTCTCTCTCTATTTCATCCGCTCTGTCCTTGATTTTGATGTAGTTGGTAATATCACCTGCCTTCAGCAGGCGATCGGCCTCCTCCTTCAGGGTCATAAGAGCTGAATTGAGGTTGTCATAGAATCTGGGCTCAAGTTTCCTGATTTTCTTGGACTTGACCTCCCCCCTTATGTGCGATCTTAATTCCTCAGAGATCTTGTCTATCTGGGCAGGGGTCAGAACCATATCATAAAATCCCCCACACGTATTTAAGAAATGCTCAGAAGCAGGACTCGAAGTATTTCCTGGGGAGATCAAGAAAAACTCTGGAGAATATTTCTTCCCAGTCGTCTCTGTATTGCATTATCATGTCTGCCCTCCTTGGCACAGCATCAGGAGGCAGGACTTTCCATCCCTTTGCAGGATCGTCAACGTAGTCTGTTTCCAGGAAGAAATCCTTACCGTAATTCAGGGATTCTCTTACCGCTGACCTTGAGGCAGGAATCGAAAATCTTATTCTTGAGCCTGATGTCAGATTGGCCGGAATCGCATGGTGCTTTATCACGAATTCAGGTGGAAGGTGTTCCTCTGAGGCAAATCGTTCAATCTCCATCACAGCATCTCCGGTCAGGTCTTCTGTATGCATGATTACCGGACACTTCAGGTCGGATGCTACTTCGAAAGTCTTTCTGATCATGAGGTTGAAGACTTCAGTGTCTGATGTCTGAAAATGCGGCCTTCCTATTTCTCCGATTGCACAGGCGTGCCCTTCTTCAATTAGCCTAGCCGCGAGCCTCAGACCTTTATCCATCTCCTGCATGGGATCGAGGCTATTCTCCCTGAAGAAATAGAAATCAAGGGGATAGGGCCCGAGCGTGACCGCGCACCTGACTCCGGTTTCTGATCTGATGAGTGAAGCAATCCTGATCGTCTCATGGAATGTCTTGCTATAATATTCCCTTACGCCTCTTGAGTAATCAGGAATATTTGTAAGGTTCAGGGCGTTTCCGCCTGCTTCCTGAAACATCCTCACAGCATCAAGCATTCTGCCTGACTGTCTGAGGTGAAAATGGCAGTCGAATATTAGGTAATCTCTTGCTATGTCTTTAAATTTCAAACTGGATCTTCATGTTTCATTCTTATTTTATCCTGATCTCCTAAGTCAATAGAAACCTGAGCCTATTGTAATTGGACCACCTCAAAGCTCTCCTTACCACTCAGGAATCAAGGATAGGGGTTTCTATTAGGTGCTGAATTAACTCAGAAAACATTTATAGCCCATGTACCTATGGAGAGGAAAGGTGAACTAAATGCAGCAAGGCCAAATGGCTTATGACAGAGCAATCACAGTATTCTCCCCGGATGGAAGGCTATTTCAGGTTGAATATGCAAGGGAAGCTGTAAAGAAGGGATCTACTGCACTGGGAATCAGATTCAAAAAGGGCGTGGCCCTCATTTCGGACAAAAAGGTCAGAAGCAGGCTGGTAGAACAGAACTCCATGGAGAAAATCCAGCTGATCGATGACTACGTAGCGACAGTCACCTCTGGCCTTGTTGCCGATGCAAGGGTGCTGGTTGACTTTGCGAGGATCGCTGCACAGCAGGAAAAGATAACATACGGCTCTCTCGTCAACATAGAGAATCTGGTGAAGAGGGTGGCCGATCAGATGCAGCAGTACACCCAGTACGGCGGAGTGAGGCCTTATGGCGTTGCCATGATTTTCGCTGGCACCGACAGCATTGGACCAAGGCTCTTCGACTGTGATCCGGCTGGAACAATAAACGAATACAAGGCGGTTGCCATAGGAGCCCTTCGGGATCAGGTCACCCAGTTCCTGGAGAAGGAGTTTAAGGAAGACCTTTCTGAGAAGGAAGCTGTTATGCTTGGTATAAAGGCTCTCAAGGCAGCCAACGAGGATAACGCAGATTTCAGGAACCCAGAGGTAGCGACAATAGTGGAAGGAAGCAAGTTCCACGTATACACAAAGGAAGAAGTTGAAAAGGTGGCACAGTAACCACCAACTTCTGATCAAAATTTTATACGCTCTAGTTATTGTAAGCCGTTATGGTTCAGATCGAAGACGCCGTTGTGGCACGCCTGGAATCCCACGGGCATAAATTTGAAATTCTTGTTGACCCCGATGCGACTGAGCGCATCAAGGAGGGGAAAATCGATCTGCAGAATGATCTGGCCCTCGATGAAATATATAAGGATGTAAAGAGGGGGGACAAGGCCGGCGAGGAATCACTCAGGGAGGTCTTCAAGACAACTGATGTGGCCCAGATTGCCATCGAAATTGTCAGAAAGGGTCAGATACAGCTTACTACGGAGCAGCGTCACCAGATGCTTGAGAAAAGAAGAAAGCAGATAATAGAGATCATTGCCCGTGAATCAATCAATCCACAGACAAACGCCCCCCATCCTCCTGCCAGGATATCCCAGGCAATCGACGAGGCAAAAGTCCACATTGACCCTTTCAAGAGTGCGGGCGAGCAGCTCCAGACAGTGCTTAAGGCGCTTAAGCCAATTCTACCTCTTAAGTTCGAGAAGACGAAACTGGCAGTGAAGCTTACCGGAGATGCATATGGAAAGGTATATGGGGACATAGTGCGGAGTGGCTATCTGGTCAGGGAGGAATGGGGAAAGGACGGATCATGGATGGGTCTTCTTGAGGTTCCCGCTGGACTGGTCGGGGATATAATGAGCTCACTCGGTCGGAAGGCCCGTGAAAACATAGATATAAGAATTGTGAAGAACAGGTGATCTTTATATTTTTTTGAAGGTAGGAAGAAATAAATATTGATTAAAGATAATTGCCCGCGAGAATAAGTTAGAACCGGACGGCAATCCTATCAGTATGGCAGGCGGTTGTTCCCTGAGGCTGCGAGGAATATGCAGCGGGTACATGGCAACATTAGTGACTGGATTCATCCGTTCGAGGAAGCGAAGGTGACTTAATGGCAGAAAGCAAACAGATAGTACTTCCCGGGGATCTTATAGATCCGTCCCTGGGGAAGCCAAGAAATGGAGTTTTTAAATGCGGGGACAAGCAGTATTGCTCCCAGTATTTTGGAATCGTTCAGGTGAGTGATCAGGGGGTGGACGTGGTTCCATTTTCCGGCCCTTACTATCCGAGAAAGGGGGATAAGGTGATCGGCAAGATCATTGAGGTGGGCCCGTCCATGTGGACTGTGGATATAAACTCGCCATATTACACCCTGCTGCACATGAACGACACACCATGGCGCACCACGAGCGGGGATATAAGGAAATATCTCGGCCCGGGCGACCACATCTATGCAAAGGTCATGACCCTGAACGAGATAAGGGAGAGCTGGCTGACCCTAAAGGACGTGGGTCTAAGAAAGCTGGAGGGTGGGCACATAGTCGGCATTCCGGCCCCTAAGGTGCCTAGAATAATCGGGCGCGGGGGTTCAATGGTGAACATGATCAAGGATGCCACCTCAACTAGGATAGTGGTCGGCCAGAATGGCCTCATCTGGATCGATGGCTCTCCTGAGAACGTTATGATGGCCATCAGGGCCATAAAGCTGGTGGAAAGAGAGGCACACACCACGGGGCTTACAGACAGAATGGAAAAATATCTCAAGGAATTGAAGGAGGAGAAATAATGGGAACTGTTAGCAGCATGAAACTGATCGACGAAAACGGGATCAGAATTGACGGGAGATCAAAGGGGGAACTCAGGCCAATCAAGATAGAAACTGACGTTATTGAGAGGGCAGACGGTTCAGCGTTCATTGAATGGGGAGGAAACAAGATTATTGTCGCGGTATACGGACCCAGGGAGGCTTATCCGAAACACACTCAGGATATCGAAAAGGCGCAGGTTAAGGCGAGATACAACATGGCTGCCTTTTCAGTGGATGAGAGGAAGAGGCCTGGACCTGACAGGAGATCAATGGAGATATCCAAGGTCATCTCCGAGGCTCTTTCCTCAGCAGTGATGGTTGAGCAGTTTCCGAGGGCACAGATCGACGTCTACATAGAGGTGCTGCAGGCTGACGCCGGAACCAGGATAGCTGGGCTGACAGCGGCATCGGTGGCCCTGGCAGCAGCAGGAGTTCCTATGCGCGACATGGTTGTTGGCTGCACCGCAGGAAAGGTAGATGGCCAGATTGTTCTTGATCTCTGCAAGGAAGAGGATAACTTTGGACAGGCCGACCTGCCTATGGCTATTATGGCAAGAACCGGTGAGGTGGTGCTAATGCAAATGGACGGGGATCTCACCATGGAAGAATTCGATGAAGCAACAGGTCTGATAATGGATGCAACGAAGAGGATCAACGAGATCCAGCGGGAGGCACTTGCGGGTAAGTACCGAACGTTGACGCTGTCGAGAGGTGGTGAGTGATGCCAAAGGACGAGGCTGGAATACTGTCCGAGATCAAGAAGGACTTCATTCTCAAGAAGCTGAAAGAAGGGAAGCGCGGCGATGAGAGGCTGCTGGATCAGTACAGGGAAATCTCCATACAGACAAACTATGTTCCCCGCAGCGCCGGCTCGGCATTTGTGAAGCTCGGTAAGACTAAGGTTCTTGCCGGTATAAAGATAGAGGCAGGTGACCCATTCCCTGACACACCGAACCAGGGCGTTCTCACTACGAACGTGGAGCTTCTGCCCATGGCATTTCCGACCTTTGAGGCTGGCCCTCCCAACGAGATGTCCATCGAGATCGCAAGAGTTGTCGACAGGGGCATAAGGGAGAGCAGGATGATCGATCTGGAGGGACTTGTCATTGAACCAGGAAAGAAGGTGTGGATAGTGTTCGTTGACATTAATGTCCTTGATTACGATGGCAACCTTATAGACGCATGCACATTGAGTGTTATATCCGCCCTGCGAACATCTGTGGTGCCGGGTTCCACTATCGAGGGGGGCAAGGACTTCAAACTGCCTGTCAGGAATCTTCCAATTTCAGTGACGATGGTCAAGATTGGCAATGAACTCGTTTGCGATCCCGATCTGGAGGAAGAACAGATGGGAACAACCAGGATCACTGTGACAACCACTGAAGACGGGCATATTCGTGCAATGCAGAAGGGTGAGATTGGAAGCCTTACACTGGATGAGATAAAAAAAGCTATAAGGCTGTCTAGCGATCTGGGAAAGCGCATCAGGGAGAAATATTTTCAGTGATGTAAGATGAGCAGAAGAACTGTAAAGGTGGGGGCAAGCGGCAGGTTCGGGGCCAGGTACGGTGTCACAATAAGGAAAGCCTGGCTTGAGATTTACAGGCAGAAGTCTGCCATCTACACCTGTCCATCATGTTCAAAGCGCAGGGTCAAGCGGGTCGCTGCGGGAATTTGGGAGTGCAGATACTGCGGCCATAAGTTTGCCGGCGGCTCCTATACGCCTGAGGTCAGCGTTCAAGCCCCAGCTCCTTCCGCCCCTGCTCAGGCAGAATCGGAGGCAGGTGTAAATGTATAAGTGCATCAGGTGTGGAAGACCCTTGGAGAAATCCTTCGGCACCGCGGAAATCGAGTGTGAATGCGGGTCCAGGGTTTTCGTGAAGGAACGCCCGAACATAGAGAAAGTAGTGATCCCGAGATAGGCAGGGTGCACTCTGGGAGATTGCGGCATCTTTGCTATCCCTGCCTTGGCTCCTTCTCTGGAATCCGTGACCCGGCCATCACGGATGAGGAAAGGGGAAGAACTGTTCTTGAACATTTCAGGGACAAGCTGACAGCCTGGATTGAACCATCAGATCAGGATAGTTGTGAGATCTGCCAGGGGATATTTCTTAGTCTTGACAAGCTTGCCGGGGTTGTTAAGAAGGACCTTGGAGAGTACGAGTTTTCGACAATACTTGTTGGCAGCAGGGAACCTTCTCAGGCATCAGAATTAGAAAAAGAGATATCGATGATTATTGGGAGTGATTTTGATCCCCTCAAGAAGAGGTTCAACCGGAAGTTCGGCAAGCTACTGGAAGAACAAATGGGCAAGGCTGTTGACTTCCTGGACCCGGACATAATAGTCACTGTAGATCTTAGGTACTTCTCGTTCTCGTATACGGTGAAGAGCCTGTACGTCGGCGGAACCTATACCAAGGACAGCAGGAATATACCCCAGACAAGGTGGATCCATGCTCCTGTCAATGATGCGGATGCCAGCGTCGAATCGGTGATCGGCAATCCTCTCTGCGAAATGGCGAAGGGAGAGAATTTCTATCTCCACGGGAGCGGTAGGGAGGATGTAGATGTAAGAATGCTGGGCAATGGCAGGGAGTTCATCCTTGAGGTCTCTGGACCCAGAATAAGGTCGCTTGACCTCTCGGAGGCCACCAGGAAAATTAATAATAATCGGTTCGGAGTTCAAGTTGCAAATCTCAGATTCAGTTCAAAACCTGATGTTGCAAGAATAAAGAAGGCCGAATATGACAAGAGCTACCGTGCAGTTGTCAGGGCCTCTGGTGCGGTAAATAGCGAAAGGCTGCTATCCGCAGCTCAGAATCTGTCTGGAAAAGATATTTATCAGAGAACACCATTAAGAGTATCCACCAGAAGATCCGACATCGTCAGGGTCAGGAATATAAGGAATATCCGTATTGAGCAGGTATCGGGGGAAACCTTCACAATGGTCACCCGGGCACAGTCCGGAACCTATATCAAGGAGCTCATAACAGGTGACTCAGGGAGAACAGTCCCGAGCCTTTCGCAGGAGTACGGTGAACCATTGGAGGTCCTTGCCCTTGACGTGATCTGGATTCACAGGGATGGTGATTGAATGGTAAAAATGTCCCATGGGCCGCGAGCCGGCTCCAGAAGGAAAATGACAAAGAACGTCCGAGACAGGGGAATGCCCCGGGTAAACAGGTTCATGCAGAGTTTCAACGTTAATGATCTGGTTGCCGTTGATATTGAGCCCTCCGTGCACAAGGGAATGCCCTACCATGGTTTTCATGGTCTTACTGGGAGGATTTCCGGTCAGCAGGGAAGCGCTTACCTTGTGAAAGTAAGGGTCGGTGGAAAGTATAAGCAGGTTCTCGCCACCCCTGTCCACCTGAAGAGAATTGCCGGGAGTGAATGATGAAAGCCAGATACATCAGCATTCCAGAGGTTAAGCATCTCCTCAGCAGCAAGAAGGAAGTCAACCAGTATGAGGGGGAGAGCCTGGGGTACTGTGAACATTTTTCAAAGCTCGAATATGAGGAAGCGCTGAAGATAAAGGAGGAGCTCAGCGCAAAGATGAAGCTCCCCGAAAAAGTTGTCACGAAGCTTCTTGACATCTGTCCCGCTTCAAAAGAGGAGGCCACAAGCATCCTCTCTGTTTACAACATACTCCTCTCCGAGGAAGATTTAAATAACCTTGTAAGCTATTTTGCCAACGAGTAGCCCGGAGGCCGGAGTTGGAAGAATTCGCCTATATTCTGGATTATCTGCCCCAGGGGAGGGCAAGTGATAAATCATATCACAAGACGCCATTAGCGTTGGCCATAGGCGAGAACGAATTCAAGCTTCTTGAGCTCATTCCCAGGGAGAACGCTGTGATAACGGTAGGAGAGAGGGTCTACGTAGGCAAGGACACATCAAAGCGCGACAAGATCATTTCAGTAAAGAGGAGAATTGCATACTCTGATCTCACGAACGCAGCCATGAACGAGCTCCCTTTCATCGTAGAGAAACTCGTCGAGGCCAAGGAGAAGGATATGATTAGATTCTTCAACGTTGCAGAACCAATAAACGCAAGACTTCACACACTGGAGCTCCTGCCGGGCCTTGGCAACAAGACCATGTGGACAATAATAGAGGAGAGGAAGAAGAAACCGTTTGAATCATTCAAGGATCTCACAGATCGGGTGAAGACGCTGCACAACGTGCAGAAAATGATCGCCAGCAGGATAATAGAAGAGCTGCGGGAAAGAAATGAGAAACACAAGCTCTTCGTTGCGAAATAGCGAGAAGCTTTTCAGCAGGAAATTCGGCCAGGTTTTCCTTAGGAATCCCGGGATAGCAAGGTTCGAGGCGGAATCGCTGGAGCTTTCTCCCGGTTCAACGGTTATTGAGATTGGACCAGGAAAGGGAATACTTACCGCTGCACTTCTCGAGCAGGGATACAGAGTAATTGCGGTTGAATCAGACCACAGGTGGGTCGCCGAGCTGATGTCTCTGTTTTCAGGTGAGATTGAAGCAGGTATGCTTGAGATTCGCAAGTCGGATTTCCTTGCATTTCCACCTGGAGAGACTGATGGCCTCGCAGGCAACATACCCTACAGCATATCATCTGACATTATTTTCCGGCTTCCCCTCTTCCATTTTAAATCTGCTGTGCTCATGGTGCAGGAAGAATTCGCATACAGGCTAGTTGCAAAGCCAGGGACGCCACAATACTCAAGGCTGACAGTGAATGCCCAGCTGAAGTTCCACATAAGCATACTGAGAAAGGTGTCACGGCGGTCATTCTATCCGATGCCGAGGGTGGATTCTGCTGTTATCAGGATCATTCCCAGAGAGATTCCGGTAAAGACGTCACCAAATTTTGACAGCATCCTAAGCAAGTTCTTCAGCAACAGGAGAAAGAAAATAGGTACGACATTTCCCAATGCCCCGGATGAATTCAGGAACAAAAGGGTTGAGGAAATTGGTCCGGACGATCTGATCCCACTGATAAATCAGCTGGACCCGGACGCTTGATTCCCGCCGGTTCCCTTGTTCTTTGCAATATCACTGAGACCTATTGTTGCTATTGGTGGGGGAACACCAACTGCTGGGGTATTGGCCGGGACCATCATCAGTGTTCCCTTGCCCTCCAGACCGATCTCGTAGAGTATGTTCATCCATCTCAGCTGGAATGCAGTGGGGTTGTTTGTGTACTGGTTCGCCGCCTCAACCATCTTCTGAGCTGCCTCCACCTCGGCCAGTGCAAGCGTGACCCTTGATCTTCTCTCCCTCTCGGCGCTGGCCTGCCTTGACATTGCCTCCTGGAGGTTCTGGGGGACGATGACATCCCGGATTTCCACCGATGATACCTTGACTCCCCATGCCTCAGTCTTCTCATCAATTATCTCCCTTGCTGATTCCCCTATCTTGTCTCGCTCAGAAAGAACCTCATCAAATGAGCTCTTCCCAAGCACCTCTCTGAGGGTGGTCTGCGCAGAAAAATTCGTGGCCGCAGCATAATTCTCAACGTTAAGGACTGCCTTCTGTGGGTCAATAACCTGGAAGTACATCACGGCATCCACATTTATCGGCACGTTGTCCTTTGTGAACGTGCTCTCCGTCTTGAATGAAACAGCCTGAATCCTTGTTGATATGACAGGATTCATTCTGCTTATAAATGGCCACACATAGACCAGCCCTGGCCCCTTCATCATGGAGAATCTTCCCAGAGTAAGAACGGCTCCTCTCTCCCATTCCTTCAGAATCTTGATTCCACTGAGGAATATTATCACTATTATGAACAGAAAGAAAAGACCGACAATTTCAAGAGTTGACATAGCCACATATGGTAATGTAAGTATAAAAGGGTTGGTAAAACGAAAAAACATCTGAATCAGAGATACTTGGGTTTTATTGGATTCCATCTTTCTCAGTGAAATGGAAAGACTTATCCTTAACAACGGATCAATTGTGCATGGTTGCCAGAATAGTCATAGATCCGCCAAAAAATGTCCGTCCTAAAGATGCGATACGATGCGATGTGGCATGGAAGCTTTTTGATCCTGATCACATCGGAGACTTTTCGCATGATTCCATAAAGAATATGACACATTTCACGCAGTGGCTTTGGCGGGAACTGTCTAAGCGGTCTGGTTACTTCAGGCCAGGCAAACCTTCAAGCCTTTACCTGATTGCACCAGAAATGACGCCTCCCGGCGAGAGGTTCCTCTGCAGGATCGTTTCGTTCTGGGAGGAGGAAATTTACATATACAGGGGGGTAAACAGCGAAGATGAACTTGCAGAACCAACAGAGAACCACTGGATTCCGCCTCTGACAAATATCCTAACGACGAAGACAGGTGATCCTGCCGCTGATGCGCTTTCTAGTGCAAACGGCGGTGAGTTTGAACGTTTCATATCACCGCTGTCGGGATTTTCGCATGCATTCTTCAGAACCTACAACATTCCTCCGGGAGGGACATACAGCAGGCACCACAGTCACACTGCAAGGGAGGAACATTACCTTATCCTGTCAGGAAAGGGAACAGCCAGAATTGGCAGCCGAAGGGTTGATGTGGCAACCGGCGACATTGTCTTCAAGCCGCTTGGTCCGGATCTCCCAACACAACTCCTTGCAGATAAGGGAGAGGAACTAAAGGTGCTTGACATGGAAATCTGGCAGGACCCATCAAGAGGCGACAAGGATGTTGTAATATATCCTGATCACGGGGAGGTTGATTTCTTCGGGGCTGGTTGGTATACCACTGTTCCACTTGACAGCGCTATTAGTGCCGACGATGCCATGGGACATTACGATGAGGGCTACCGCAGGCAGAAGGATGGCACCTGGGTGCCTGCCGATGTTCCGGGATTCAGAAAAAGGGAGAAGTGACTCCGGAAGCACCGCAGGGAATTTAGTCAAATAATGTTTAAATGACAGTCTGATTACCACGGGGTATGGCCGATGGATTTCAGAGCAAAGATCGTGACCTGGGATGAGATCGAACGGTGGTGCAACAGGATCAGAGACCAGATAGTTGGAAAGTTCCGGCCCGATATCATTGTGGGGCTCTCGAGAGGCGGCCTTGTTCCGGCAAGGATGTTATCTGACAGGCTCTGGATAAAGGACCTGATTTCGATAAAGACCGAGCACTGGGGCATTACTGCAACTCGCAGCGGGCAGGCAATACTTCACGATCCTGGAAAGCTGAATCTTGAGGGGCGGAATGTCCTGGTGGTGGACGATATCACTGACACGGGTCAGAAAAGCAGTCGCCTAATGAACTCAGGACTGCCACAATGCTTCACATCACAAGGTCCAAGTTCATTCCGGATTATTTCTCGGAGGTTGTGAACGAGAACAACTGGGCATGGTTCATTTTCCCGTGGAACGTATACGAAGATCTGGACAACCTGATAGGGAGAGTAATGAACGGTCCGATGACCTTCACCCAGATCGAGACGGCACTGCGGGATCAGTTCGATTTGAACATGGGATCAAGGCATCTGATGCAGGTTCTGGAGGACTTCGTTGTAGCCGGAAAGCTTAGCAGGGTGAAATCCGGCTACACGCGGATCAGTCCGGAACCACAATAGTGCCGGATGATTCGCCAAGGACCTGCAGAGCCCTGTCCAGGCTGCCAATGGATGCCACCTTGCCAGTTTTCTTTACAAATTCTATGGCCGCCTTCACCTTGGGGCCCATGCTTCCGCTGGGAAACTGGCCGCTGTTGTAGTACTTCTCCAGATCAGAAACACTGATTCTCCCAATGGGTCTGGCACTCTCCGTTCCAAAATTCAGGATCGCGTTCTCAACATCGGTCAGGATGATGAACCGGTCAGCCTCCATTATACCTGCCAATAGAGACGACGCGAGGTCCTTGTCTATCACTGCATCAACGCCGACGTAGCCATTTGGGGACCTGGCCACAGGTATCCCGCCTCCACCAGATGCAATAGGCATGAAGCCATCGTTCAGGAGAGAAAATATGGCGCCTCTTTCAAGTATATCGACCGGCTGTGGTGATGGAACAAGCCGCCTGAAACCCTTTCCCTTCTCCTCCCTCATCTTCCAGCCATTGACACGGGTGAATTTGTCAGCCTCCTGCTTGGTATAATAGGGTCCTATTGGTTTGGTCGGATTCCCAAACGCAGGATCGTTCTCACTCACCAGGGTTCTTGTTATCACGGTTGCCGCTTCCTTTGATATTCCCTCAGCGAGGCGAACAGAGTCGTAGGCGTTGACCAGGATCTCCCCAATTATGCCCTGGGACATGGCACCGCAACCATGGAGAGGCATCGGTTTCACAGTTTCTCTGGCAGCCTCATTCTGCAGGAGTATATTTCCTACCTGAGGGCCGTTGCCATGAGAAATTATGACCTCGTTATTCTGGATTATTCCAGAAAGTTTCTGAAAAGCCGCTCTGGCCCTCCTGAACTGCGTCTCATAGGTTGCATCATCCCCGCTCCGCAACAGTGCATTTCCCCCGAAGGCAATAAGAATCCTCTGCATCAGACCACTGAAGAGATGGAGTAATCCCGAACCTGTATTTAATGAACATTTCACCGTCTTCAGGCACGATAATGCTCAACCAGAGAAGCGGGAAGCTTAATGTGTTGGGTAGTGTTATTATAGCTATGTTGAGAACATCGTTAAGCTGGGTGCACAGCGAAATAGATAGCATGAAGAGCGCAGGCAGATTTGTCCCAATCAAGGTGCTCCAGAGTGCACAGGGGGCTTGGGTAAAGATAGACGGAAAATCATTTCTTAATATGTGCTCGAACAACTACCTTGGACTGGCTAATCATCCCGATGTCAAGAAGGCCGCAATCGAGGCCATTGAAGAATACGGTGTCGGGGCCGGTGCGGTAAGATCCATTGCCGGAACCAACGAGATTCATGCAAAGCTTGAGGAAAAGGTGGCAAAATTCAAGCATATGGAATCCTCACTCGTTTACCAGGGAGGACTGCTGGCTAATTCAGGCACGATTCCTGCTCTTGTGGGCAAGGAAGATCTGACACTCAGCGAGGAACTCAACCATGCCAGCATAATCGACGGCGTGAGGCTTAGTGGCTCTTCGAGGGTGGTCTACAAGCACCTTGACATGGAGGACCTGGAACAGCATCTGAAGGATTCAGGCAGTTACAGGCGCAAGCTTGTCATTTCGGACGGCGTGTTCAGCATGGACGGGGATATAGCTCCACTGGACAGGATGGTGGAGCTGTCCGAGAAATACGGGGCAATGTGCTATGTGGATGACGCTCATGGAGAGGGGGTTCTCGGAAAAAACGGCCGTGGAATATGCGATCACTTCAATGTTTCCGATAGGATCGATATAGAGATGGGCACCTTCTCAAAGGCAATAGGATCAATGGGTGGATTTGTGGCCGGGCCTGAGGAGCTCATCGAGTACCTTAAGAGAAGATCACGGCCGTTTCTGTTCAGCAGTGCCCTCAATCCAGGTGATACAGCGGCTGTAATGAAGGCGATTGAGATAATGGAAAGGGACGACAGTCTACTCAAGAAGCTCTGGGATAACTCCAGAAGGCTGAAGGAAGGCCTCAAGAATCTCGGGTTCAATATAGGAAACAGTAAGACGCCAATCACACCGGTTATTATCGGAGATGAGAACAAGACTCTCCAGCTGAGCCAGACTCTCTACGAAAAAGAAAGAGTCTTCGCATCACCAATAGTTTACCCCACTGTTCCCGCCGGAACTGCTAGGATAAGGCTCATGCCCTCAGCTGTCCACAGCAGAGATGACATTGATTTCGCAGTGAATGCCTTTGAGAGAGCCGGAAAAGCACTCAAAATCATACGCTGATGCCCAGGTGCAAAATTCCCTGCTGTCACAACACTAATGCAGTCGCAGCGGTGAGCTGAACGTTATCTGAAATCATAAGGCCGCCTCCGATAGGGTCCGTTGTCATGAGAATTCCGGAGACCCAGTTAGAGGCCACTGTTATTGACAGGCCAAACAGGTTTGTCGTCACTGTGAATTCAGACGGGAGAGAGATACGGTGCCACCTTCACGATCCTGGAAGGCTGAAGGAGCTCATCTTCCCGGGGGCAAGAGTCCTTATTCGGCGAGCTCCTGCATTGAAAACTCAATACTCTATAACAGCAGCTTGGAACAGAAAAGAATGGATCCTCACCGATTCAAGGTTTCACAGCCGGATTGGGGCGGAGTTCCTCCCTCCTGACTCCCAGAGGGAAGTATCTCTTGGAAGGAGCAGGATTGACTTCTTTGCTGGTGGAACATATATTGAGGTTAAGGGTGGCACACTCCTCAGAAACGGTAGGGCATATTTTCCGGACGCCCCGACTAAAAGGGGAGCTCACCACCTGAAGCTTTTGACAGAAGCAATAAAAGAAGGTAAAAAGGCAATTCTTCTCATGCTGGTCTTTCAGCCGGATGCCCAGTGCTTTCTGCCAAATTCTGACACTGATCCTGTGTTTGCATCCAGCCTGTCTGATTTCATCTCATATGGGGGAGAAGTGTTTGTGGCTAAATTCAGGTTCAACCGCAATGGGGATGTGACCTTTATGGGTTCCATCCCACTCTGCCTGGGGTAGTTTTTTATTATAGCAACTGATACGGAAGTCTGGGTTTTGATTGGGCTATTCACAGATTGGAACGAGGGCTGAATCCAATCTGATTGTCTGTTTTTACTTTTCCCCGGGAGCATTTGAATGAAGCGGAAACTTTTGCTAGAGGACGGGAGCATAATAGAGGGGGTTGGCTATGGTGCCGCAGCAAGAAGCTACGGAGAGGTTGTTTTCACCACATCGATGACTGGATATCTGGAATCTGTTACAGACCCGTCATACAGAGGCCAGATCCTTGTCTTTGCCTCCCCAACCATCGGGAACTATCCAATGAAGCTTGGAAGGATGGAATCGGATGCCTGTCAGGTATCCGGAGTCATAACTCGCGACGGACACTCAGTTCTTGGTGCAGGTAAACATTGGCAGGAATTCAACGATTTCCTGAGGATGAACGGTGTTCCTGGGCTTGATCTCGTTGACACCAGGATGATAGTGAGAAAGATCAGAAATCACGGTACAATGAGGGGATGGATAACTGATTCTGAAACTGAGACAGAATTTCCTGATCCAATGGCCCAGAACCTGGTGGACCAGGTATCCAGAAAACCCAAGCAGGAGTTAGAAGGAAAGGGAGGGAAGAGGATACTGTTTGTGGATGTCGGCACAAAGAACAGCCTCGTTGAAGAGCTTCGGCAACTAGGATCTCTGAAACTTGTTAACTATGAAGCCGATCTGACTGAAGAGGTCAAAGGATGCGATGCAGTGTTCATCTCGAATGGTCCGGGCGACCCGGATCACCCTTCCCTGAATAATGTCAGGGATTTCATCAGAAATACAGTTGGAGAGATCC
This sequence comes from Thermoplasmatales archaeon AK, assembly GCA_031625175.1. Classification (GTDB taxonomy): domain Archaea; phylum Thermoplasmatota; class Thermoplasmata; order Thermoplasmatales; family Thermoplasmataceae; genus UBA447. Next base: position 43,526 of record JAHXPV010000008.1, read on the forward strand.
CCATTTTTGGAGTGTGCCTGGGGCATCAGCTGATTGCACTTGCACTTGGTGGCAAAACCTCTAAAATGAAGTTCGGGCACAGGGGTTCAAACCATGCGGCTACTGATGGCAGGAGAATTCTTATTACAACCCACAACCACGGATATTCGGTTGTGGGAGACAGTCTGAAGAATACCGGTCTGAAGGTTCTGCAGTGGGACGTAAACGACGGAACTGTTGAGAAGATAAGGCATGAGAAGCTGCCCGTTGTCTCGGTGCAGTACCATCCTGAAGCTTCCCCTGGGCCCCATGATGCCAGGGAGTTCTTCGGTGAGATTGCAAAGATCATGGAGGATTACTGATGCCACTCGACAGGACAATCAGGACTGTTCTTGTGATTGGGTCAGGTCCGGTGGTCGTCGGTCAGGCGGCGGAATTTGATTATGCCGGGTCCCAGGCATGTCTTGCACTCCGTGAGGAAGGTGTGCGGGTTGTTCTTATTAACTCTAATCCAGCCACCATTCAGACTGACCATACCATAGCCGACAGGATATACATAGAGCCATTGACTCCCGATACAGTAGAACGCGTAATCCTGAAGGAAAATGTCGACTCCATCCTTCCGACAATGGGGGGTCAGACAGGGCTCAACCTTGCGGTGGCCCTGAAGAAGAGAGGCTTCCTTGAGAAACATAAGGTAAGAGTCATAGGCACTCCAGTTGATTCCATTGAGCTGGCAGAGGACAGAAGACTTTTTCATGACCTGATGGAAAAAATTGGGGAGCCAGTGGCACCTTCATGGAGGCTTACTTCCCAGGATTTCAGGGATGTGATAAATGAAATTGGCGAGCAGCAGGTCATTGTGCGAACATCATTCTCCCTTGGAGGGCTGGGCGGGACGATAGTGAGATCTAGGAATGAGCTAATACAGCTTGCAGACGATTACTTCCGAGTCTATCCTGATGAAACCCTGGAACTGGAGCGTTCCCTGGAAGGTCTTCCGGAGCTGGAATATGAGGTTATCAGGGATGGCGCAGGAAACTGCATCACTGTATGCAATATGGAGAATCTAGATCCAATGGGTGTCCACACAGGGGAAAGCCTAGTTGTTACTCCATCCCAGACACTCAGTGACGTTGAATACCACATGCTCAGGGATTCAGCCCTGCGGGTCATAGGTGCCCTGGGCATCAAAGGCGCCTGCAACATACAGTTCGCCCTTGACCGTGAAAGATCAGGGTACTATGTTGTGGAGGTGAATCCAAGAACATCCAGATCATCGGCACTTGCCTCAAAGGCCAGCGGCTACCCGATAGCCAGGACATCTGCCAAGATAGCGCTAGGGTACCTCCTGACCGAGATAAGAAATCCGATAACGGGAACTACCTTTGCGGCACAGGAGCCTTCGCTGGATTATGTCACTGTAAAGATACCAAGGTGGCCCTTCGACAAGCTTCCTGTCGAAAGGAAGATCGGAGTGCAGATGAAGTCCATAGGTGAAGTCATGGGAATAGGAAGGACATTCGAGGAGGCATTGATCAAGGCAATAGAATCCCTTGAGACACCCGATTCCATATCATTCAGGCTTAATGTGAGTGATGAGGAACTGGAGAAGCTGCTCAAGGTTCCAAACGACAGACGTATCTTCGCCATCTTTGAGTCCCTATTCCGTGGCTACAAAACAGGCACCGTCTCGAGGCTCACCGGATATCAGCTACCTCAAGAGCATCGGCATTTCGGATCATCTGATTTCCTTGTTTTCGGGAGTTAGCCAGGCGGCCTTGGTCAGAAAGCGACTCGAGTCAGGGATCATGCCTGTGTTCAAATCAATTGACACTTGCTCAGGTGAATTTCCCGCTGAAACCCCCTACCTGTATTCCACCTATGAGGGTGAGTCAGAGTTTGAACCAGACCACAGAAGGGACACCATAGTTGTCCTGGGATCGGGTCCCAACAGAATTTCGCAGGGATTGGAATTTGATTACGGATCCGTGAAGGCTGTCATTGAACTGAGAAGGATGGGATACCGGACGGTCATGGTAAACTGCAATCCGGAGACTGTCTCAACCGACTTTGATATTTCCGACACTCTCTACTTCGAGCCCCTCACACTTGAGCATGTGTCGAACATCATTCGCAGGGAGATGCCATGCAAAGTCATTGTGCAGTTCTCGGGACAGACGGGGCAGAATCTCATCTGGGATCTTTCCAGGATATTCGGTGAGGACTGTTTTCTGGGAACAAAACCTGCCAGAATAATGGAGATAGAGGACAGGGAATCCTTCTCAAGAGCCCTTCAGGATCTCAATATCAGGCAGCCTGATTTCTGGCCCCTTCAGAACCTTGAGCAGTCGCTGAAGATGGTCCAGGACGTGAAGCTTCCGGTGATTCTGAGATCCAGCTTCATAATCGGCGGTAGGGCTATGGACATTATTGATGACCGAAGCGTGCTGGTGGAGAGAATAAGGGACATCTTCAGCGCACCCCGCCGTGGTTCTGTTATCCTGAGCAGATACCTGGAGGATGCCACTGAAGTTGATGTGGATTTCATATCAAGCAAGGGGAAGTATCAGATTTGCGGTATCAGTACACACATTGAAGAGGCCGGTACGCACTCAGGCGACGCCACAATGCTTCTGGCTGAAGGGAATATCCCTCAAAGGATAAGGGGTGAAATAGAGGACATAGTGGGAAAGCTATCATCAAGATTCCAGCTTAGCGGATTCTCGAACCTGCAGGTGGCTTTTAACAGTTCAGGGCTTTTTGTCATTGAGCTGAATGCAAGATCCAGCAGGTCCCTGCCCTTTGTTGCAAAGGCAACAGGCATCAACTGGATATCACTGGGTATAGAGGCGATCCTTACTGGAAATCTCAAAACTGCATCTCCAAAGCTCAAATCATCATTTCTGAAGGTACCTGTATTTCCGTTCAACAGGTATCTTGACCTTGACACTGTCCTAGGTCCGGAGATGAAGTCAACAGGCGAAGCAATGGTTTCGGGCAGGGACACCGAGGAGGCTCTCCGGAAATGTGCGCTGATCTCTAATCTGAGGTTCGGCAGCATTAGGAAGGCTGTACTGACAGTGAGGGACAGTGACAAGCCCAAGGTCCTGGACATCTGCAGGTTCCTCCTGGATAATGGCTATTCTCTGTATGCAACTCCCGGCACGGCCGCATTCCTGAAATCAAATGGAATTCCTAGTGATGAGCTCTTTAAGATTGAGGATATGAGGAACCCACGGGTTGACGAATTCATCATCAGCGAAAGGCCGGATATTGTCATAAACACACCGAGCATGACCAGCGGTTCCATCAGGGATGGGTTGCAGATCCGGCGTGCTGCTATCCGTAGCAATGTAGCTTTATTTACAAATATAAATCTCGCCAGGGCTGTCATAATGAGTGCAAAGGGCGGGAACGGGTACGAAATCAGGGAGATCAGGGAGTACTGGTGATATGAGAACAGAAAAGGCTAGGGAACTGTTCCTGAGAATCTACCCGCTCATTCAGGAGCAGTCACCTCCGCATCATTTCGAGTTCAGGGATCCCTTCTGGGTTCTAATTACAACAATGCTCTCCCACAGGACAAAGGATGAGGTCACTGACGCAGCTGCCAGGTCTCTGCACAACCGTTACGGCAGCATTGAAGGACTGGCAAATGCCGATTACGGGGAGGTCCTGTCTATAATAGACAAGGTGGGTTTCAAACGTGCAAAGGCAGAAAGAATAATTCAGGCTGCCAGGATTATAAGGGACAAATTTGGTGGACGTGTTCCGGAGAGCATTGAGGCCCTTATGACAATACCGGGAGTTGGGAGGAAAACAGCCAATGTTGTGCTATCCGATTCAATGGGGAAGCCAGCAATAGCAGTGGACACCCATGTGCACAGGATAGCCAACAGGATCGGACTGTGTGCCACTAAAACTCCTGAGGAGACCGAAGAGGCGCTTAGAAGAATAATTCCAGTGGAGATGTGGGTTGGATTCAACCCCACACTGGTTGAATTCGGAAAGCATGTCTGCAAGCCTGTGGGGCCGAAATGCAGCGAATGCAAGATTCTTGATTACTGCAAATTCGGAAAGAAGAGGGTCAAACGGGGTTAGGCTTGAACCTTGCCTTGACCTCTTCTATTGTCTCCTTGACCTTGTGCTTGAAGGACAGGAATTCCTCTGGTCCCCTTGGATAGTTGTTGTAGATGGCGTTGAACTCCTTCATCTTTCCCATTGCGTAAACAAGATTGGAGAACGCGCTTAGATTTGTCGCACCCTTCAGCACCATCTTGAATTTGGAGGCAAGTGAAAGCTCAGGAACCAGACCAAGAGTTATATCGGAGGCCTCCTTGGTCGTGAGGAACTTCTTCATTCCGTAGTTCAGCACATCATTGTTCAGGGACTGCAGATATATCCTGAAGACCTCCATTCCGGCGGTTCTCTTGCCGTAAGCCTCATTGAAGTCCAGATTGTACTTCCACAACCCCTTAACAGAAGTGTCCCTCTCCTCAACCGCTCTGGCAGCATTCTCGCCAGCAAGTACGCCTGCAATCAGGGCCGGACCGATCCCTCCAGCGCTGATTGGATTGGGCATAACCATGCTGTCACCGGCACCCATATAGCCATCCATGACGAGGCTTTCCATCTGCCTCCTCACCGGCACGGACCAGTTACCCTTCCCGTTGTTGTTCTTGTTGAATAACTTCAGGTTTTTCAGTACAGGGTTCCACTTCACATAATTGTCAATGAGCGATTGCAGATTGTCATTCCTGTTCATCTTCTGATTCCTGATGTCAAGGCTTTTCTTCTGCACTCCAAGACCTATATTCACCTTGCTGCCGCTCTTAGGGAACACCCATCCGTAACCTCCAGGTGCCAACTCATTGTTGAGGTGTATTAGAGCATTGTTGGGATCGAAATAGTTTGGATCTTCATGATCAAGCTCAAACTCATAGATATAGCGGCCCGTTGACTCTATGTCATCTATATCTACAACCCTGTCAATGAAAGGATTTTCCGGCAATTTTCTCCTCAGGACCGTCGATACACCGAGGGCATCAATCACAACTCTTGCCCTGTATTTCTTCTCAGCCTTATGCCTGTCCTTGCCGTACACGCCAACTACTCTGTTGGATTCGAGCAGTGGCCCCTCTACCTCAAATTCACTCTCATAGTGAGCTCCGGCTTTTTTTGCAAGTGAAAGCAGCTTCGCCTCAAATTCAGGCCTGTCAAGCGTGTACCCTAGGCCGTCGAAGAGGAATCTTGTCTGCAGATCTGGTGAAATGGCATAAACACCGTCAACCTTGCGATCCAGCTCCGGCTGCCCGAATTTCACTCCGAGTTTCTTCTGGAGGAAGTCAATGTGAGACCCTGCAACTGCATCTCCACATATCCATCCCCAGACGGTCTTCTTGCCCACCTCGTATTCCGGGTTCCTGTCCAGGAGCAGGACGCTCTTCCCAGCTCTCGCAGCCATAACTGCAGCGGTATTGCCGGACAAACCGGCACCGGCAATTATAATGTCGTAGTCGAAATTCTCACTCATGCTAACCTACTTGCTTCAACAGTATACAGGTAAAGATTTAAAATTATAGATCATTTAAGAGCCTGGTAAAATGGTAACATGGCTCTCCCTGCTTTCCTCTCTCGCTGTTCTTTCTTCCCACAATCATCACTGGTAGATCAAGATGCAGAGATTTGACGTAGCAATATTCGGTGCTGATGCCGCAAGTGCTTGGCTTTCTGAATTCCTGTCCAACAAGGGGTTTTCCGTGATATTGCTTGATGAAAGGCTTGAGATTGGCGTTCCTGTAAGCATGAGTGAATCAGTGGGGTCAACATTCATGAGACTCATGGGTGATATGCCAGCAGAAAGGCTTAATCTTCATAAAGTGGGAGAAGTGCGGGTCCGTATTTGCGGAGCAAATGATCCGCTCATATTTCATTCAGGAAGCTCTCCAGACAGCATGATGGTGGCTAGCCTCGATCAGGACAAGCTTGACAAAGAGGTCGCAGCAAAGGCAGCTCTCTCCGGAGTGGATATTAGAATACGATCCAGTTTGGTGTCTGCCAGAAGATCGGGCAGCGGCTACGAAATCTCCTATCGTCATGGGTCAAGAACAGAGAGTGAAATGGCGGATCTGCTCGTTGCAGCAAGACCGATGGCTGGCCTTCCTGGAGTACAAGATCGTTATACGTATCTCACCAGGACAATTGACATCACGCGGGCTGCGAGGAAATCACATGAATGGGCAGAGATCTCAATCTGCAATGAAGGAAATGATGGTTACTCATGGGCTGTACCAAAACAACCGGGAATCGCGAATGTCGGCGTTTCCTCAGGGAGTCGTTTAACAGCAGCCAGGAGGGATCTTATACTTTTCAACAGGGTTGAAATGCATTACGCATCGGATCTGGATGTCATCTCCAGCGGTTTCCTCTTCACTGGCCTTCTTCTTGGACTTCAGGACCCAATATTCACAACTGAAATTGACACTTCCTTGAACTGCGCAAGCTATTTGGGAAAAGCCATTGTATCTGAATTCGACAGCGGTATTGCCGATGTTGCGACACGATACGAGGGATCCATTCGGAATTCCATGCTGCAGCAGGTTAGAAGGGGCAGGGTAGTTTTTGAACTCCTTTCCAGGGCCCCATCAGAAAAAGACATTCTCGAAAGCCTCGAAGGGAGAATATTTGGGTCTGCCAATACTGATGAACTCTGGCGTCTGATAGGAAGCCAGCAGCTCGGTCCTTGACCTTTATGATATCATGTCCCACCAATGCTGTCCTGTATGTTCTCAAGGCTGAAGTTGCCGCCTCTTATCTGGTTGCGCAGCATCTTCTTGAAACCCCTGTTTCCCTTCAGCATCTTAATGTTATTCTTCATAGCCTTGAATTCCCTGAGGAGATTCCGAACGTCCTGCTCGCTCCTGCCTGAACCGCGGGCTATTCTTGCGATTCTTTTTGCGTTTATCTCCTCAGGGTTTTCTAACTCATAGAACGTCATCGAGTCAAGAATCACACGGTAAGTGGCAAGTTTGTTCTGAGCACTCTCTATGTCTGCCTCTCCTATCTTTGCGCCACCCGGAATCCTTCCGAGAGGGAGGGCATCGAACATCTTCCTTATTATTCCGGGCTGCGCGAACTTCTCCCATAACTCGTACATGTCCTTGAGATTGAACTTCCCGGACATGAGCTTGTTCATGGACTCTTCGGCCTCTTGCTCGGTTATGTTTGTCTCCTTGACAGCCTCAAGTAGTGTTTCAAGGTCACCGAGGCCGAGAAGTCTAGAGAGAAACTTTTTTGAATTGAAAACCTCGAGATCATCCAGATGCTCCCCTGTCCCTATAAAGTATACCGGGGCGTGTATCTGAGACACAGCGCTCAGCGCACCGCCACCTTTGCCGGTTCCATCCATCTTTGTAACAATTACGCCTGTTATACCAACCGCCTCATGGATCGTCTTCGCCTGCGGTCCAGCCTGCTGCCCGATTGTTGCATCAATGACATAGAGAACCTCGTCAGGGGAAACGGCTGCCTTTATCTGCTTTATTTCGTCAATGAGGTCCTGGTTCAGCGAATCACGACCGCTGGTATCAATTATCTTCACTTGGATTTCCTTGAGTTTTTCAAGCCCGTTCTTAACAATCTTGACAGAATTCTTCTGATCCCTCTCCCCATAGAACTGTGCATTGACCTGCCTCGCAATCTGTTCAAGCTGATCATATGCCGCAGGTCTGTGTATGTCTGCGGCTATGAGTCCACAGCTGAGTCCCTTTTTGTGAAAGAATTTAGCCAGTTTACCGGCACTTGTAGTCTTACCCTGCCCGTAAAGTCCGACCAGCATTATCGTCTGGGGCCTCAGCTGAATTTTTGAATCCTCACCTAGAATCGAGAGGAGCTCCTCATAAATGATTCTGACAATGTGATCCTGTTCGGTCATTCCGGCTGGTGGCTTCTCCTCTGTGGCCCGCTTCTCCACACGTGATGTCAGTTCAAGAACAAGCTTGACATTCACGTCTGCTTTTAGGAGAGCACGCTGAATGTCCTTTGATACCTCAGCAAGAACCTCCTTGCTCACATAGGATGAATGAGAGAGTTTCCTCAGTGTTTCCCTGAGTTGCGAGGAAAGTGCTTCCAGAACCATTATCTCACTAACCCATCATGGCAAGAGTGTTACTTAACACTTGCCGAACCGAAAAAGAAGCTGTGGCTTGCACTGCTTATCGTCAGTATTCCCGCCACCTGTGACCGCAGGAGGCGCAGGTGTAAAACTTCGTCTCCGGTTCATCGGCAGATCTCGTCTGCTTCAGCAGATAGTATGCACCCTTGTTGTGGCATTTCGGGCACACAGCGTCTGAATCCAGAGGCTCCGTCATTTTCTCTTCCTTTATCATAATCACCTCTTTGGAGGAGCTCCTGTTTACGATAGGTGCAGCCTTTGCCTTTGAGTTTGACTGGCTGTAACCGCAATGGCTGCATACCAATTTTCCTCCACTGGGCGACATTAGTGAACCGCACTTGGGGCAAAACATAGAAAGTAGCTATTTTAAAACAATATATAACCGTATTGGGTGAAATCGCTGCCGGTTCACATGGCGCAGCATGTTTCGTTTCGCATCACGATGACTGCGTCGAAACAATCACCTTTCAGTTCAGTGTCATATAAGTTTTATAATGTCCCAATTCATCTTCAGCAAAATGTCTGTATATGATGAGGAAAAGATTCCGGAAATCTTGAAAAATTCAAAGACCATAGCTGTTGTCGGAATATCTGACAAGCCGGACAGGGACAGCTTCAGAGTGGCCAATTACCTTGTTTCAGCAGGGTACAATGTGATACCGGTTAATCCCATGCTGAAGAGCTGGCAGGGAAGAATAGCATACCCGAATCTTCTTGAAATTCCCAGGACCATCACGGTGGATGTAGTTGACATATTCAGAAGATCGGAGGCAGTACGACCTGTTGTGGAAGAGGCAGTAAGAATAGCACCAAGGGTCATATGGATGCAGGAGGGCGTGGTGAACATCGAAGCTGCAGATCTGGCAAAGAGGAACAATATGTTAGTTGTAATGGACAGGTGCATGATGAAGGAGCACCACCGTCTCAAGAACCACCTGTGAAATAATTGCCGGGGTAGCCTAGCCCGGTAAGGCGATAGACTCGAGATCTATTGCTCTCGTAGCTCGGGAGTTCAAATCTCCCCCCCGGCGCCTATGTTATTGATACAGGATCAGGTGAAGCGCGCTACTGTCAGATCCATTGGCCCATCTTCCTTTCAGGTATGAACTTTATTGAAATTTTGGATATTATCTCATTTCGATAGAGTAATTCCGGTATTTGTACAATGTTTTATATATCTCTTGATTTATAGTTCATCATGCAGGATAAGCCTGATGAAAAGGATCTCCAGATACTCAGGTACCTCGTCGAGCATGGAAGAGATAAAATATCTGAGATAAGCTCAAATTTGGGAATACCCAGGGCGACGGTCTTTGAAAGGATGGAGAAACTGAAAAAGAACGGTTTTATCAGGAGATTCACCGTAGACCTTGACTATGAGAGGTTGGGCTTCTCCATCATGTCATACGTGCTGATAGAATTCGATTTCAGTTCCAGCACGACTCAGCAAAAGCTGTGTTCTGAGCTCGCCAAGCTGGACAATGTGATTCTGGCATCAATAATCTCTGGCAGATGGGACCTGATCATACTTGTAACGGCGAAGAACATGAAGGAGCTTGCGGATTTTGTTCTAGAAAAACTTCAATCAATGGAAGGCGTCGGACGGACATACTCTATACCGATATACGAGCATATGAAACCTTAACCCTACATACAATGTTTCATAGAATCATTTTATAACTTCTTGGAATTAGGGGTTTCAAAGCTGGGATAGCCTAGCCTGGTAAGGCGCAGGTCTGGAAAACCTGTGCTCACGTAGCTCGGGAGTTCAAATCTCCCTCCCAGCGCTGACTCGGGTGTTGCGGCAGTCACTGCATCCCCGTGTGACTGATGGTAGCTATGATAAGCCCTCTGGACGGAACTGATCTGAGCCCTTATATAGTGTTCGACAGGGAACACTGGAGCAGGCTCAGAAACTCCACTCCCATGACGGTGAATGAGGAGGATCTGGCGACAATCAGGGGGATAAATGAGAGAATATCCGTAAAGGAGGTGGAAGAGGTCTACCTTCCGCTTTCAAGGCTGCTCGGCCTTTACTTTGACGCCACAAAGAACCTGTATGAGGCGAGGAGAAAGTTTCTTTCGGAAAACCACAAACAGGTTCCTTATATAATAGGTATGGCAGGGAGCGTTGCTGTCGGGAAAAGTACAACCGCCAGGCTCCTGAAGACTCTTATTTCAAGATGGCCCGGAAACCCAAAAGTTGAGCTTATTGCAACTGACGGGTTCCTATATCCAAACAGAATCCTAGAGGAACGGGGGCTGATGAACAGGAAGGGGTTTCCTGAAAGCTACGACATACGTTCGCTGATAAAATTCCTGTACGCCATGAAATCCGGCCAGGAAACATTCAGAATACCGGTTTATTCCCATCTTATCTATGATATTATCCCCGGCCAGTTTCAGGAGGTCTCAAGGCCAGACATAATCATTCTTGAAGGACTCAATGTCCTCCAGACGAGAAGAACAATCAGCTCCAAAACAGTGCCTGAAATGCTTGTGTCAGATTTCTTTGACTTTTCGATATACGTTGATGCAAAGGAAGAATTCGTAAAGAAATGGTACATAGAACGGTTCCTTATATTCAGGGAGACAGCCTTCCGGGACCCCAAATCATTCTTCAGGAAGTATGGCGATCTTTCCGTTGAGGAGGCCGTACGGACAGCATCAAGGATATGGGACGAGATCAACGGTGTGAATCTGAAGCAGAACATAGAACCCACGAAGTTCCATGCACATCTTGTACTCACCAAGGGCGAGGATCATTCCGTGACTCAGGTTATGATGAGAAAGCTGTGATCATAGCACAAGTATATTTCCGCTGGGAAGAATAAGTACCTCAATTTCCCGATTTATGATCCCCTTGCGCACGTCTCCTCCCAGATAAGATCGTATCTCGGAAACAAGGGTAACGGCGTTGTGCCTCAATGATATCCCCATGCTGTCAGCAACCCTGATCACGGTCATCCCGGCGTCAAGAAGGTGTGTGCCAGCTGTGATTTTCGCAGAAGCTGCAAAGTCAAGGTCACGAAGCAGCTTTAGGCTATTTGCTGCAATTTCGGCGTTCCGGTTGAATCTTCTTTCCAGTATCATCACATTCTGGACTGTGGTTCCGATATGTTCTGCCACTTCCAGCCTGCTCTTTCCCTCGCTTAGAAGTCTCATGATATCTATCTGCTTATCCGTAAACAGATACCTTTTGCTTCTTCTGCCGGAAGCCGTCTTCATCCTTAATCGGTAAGCGTATTCGTTTATAAAATACATTTTGTAAGCGTTTTGCAAAATTAATAATAATGATTGTCAATTGCCTGATTATGAAAGCGTCGCTGAAAACAGCTATCGCAGTTGTAATAGCAGCAGCAGCGGTGGCTTCGGGAGTATATGTCTACAGCCTGAAGGGGCAGGAGTCGCTGACAGTGTATGTAGCCGACGCCTATACCGGCGAAGCACAGTTTCTTATTAGTGAATTCCACAACAAGACTAGTGTACCAGTGGAACCACCTGTCTCTGGAGGATCATATACAGATGCAAGAGAAATTTCAGGAGGAGCGCCTGCTTCCGTTTTCATCTCTGTTGCCCTGAATGCATATACATCCTCGTTCCTTGGGTCTCACTCCCCAACGTGGGCTCTGGCATTTGCATCAGACAGCATGGTCATTGCGTACAGCAACCTTACCATGACGAGCACTGTCAACAACATCGTATCCCTTTTCAGGGATGCATATGATTCAAACAGCAGCCTAATTTACAGAGAGGCATTTTCAAACCTCACCTCGGGAAATGTGAAAATAGGAATTTCTGATCCAATCAGCGATCCCGCGGGTTACAGAGCCTGGATAGTAATGGAGATAGCTGGAAGTGTTCTGACTGGCAATGAGACATATTTCACCGGTAGGATCCAGGGCAGCCATTCGAATGTGACTGCATCCAGCGCAGCAGATCTTGTATCTCCGCTTGAAACCGGACAGATACAGTTTCTATTCATTTACAAATCGGCTGCCATCACAAAGGGTCTTCACTATGTGCCTCTGAACGACACCTTCAACCTCGGAAACGCCTCCCTTGCATCATTTTATTCGAGGTTCCAGTATTCTGCGGAAGGACAGACGTTCACAGGAACACCGGTCCTGTTATTTGCTTCTGTTCCTGCCAACGAATCAACTTCCAGCATAGGAATGAAATTCATATCATTCCTCATAAATAACACCGCTCCACTTTCCGGATTTGGACTGATTCTCCTTTCAACAATGCTTCTCTACGGAAGTTCTTCTTCTGGAGTCTTGCAATGGGCGCTGGACAACAGCCGTGTTGTGCAGGCAGGAGCATTATGAGCCGCAGAAAAAGTGATGCACTCTCGGTGGCCGGTTACGCGGGAGCTGGGATAATATCCTTGCCCATAGCTTTCCTGCTCTGGTATGGATTCGCAGTTTACCATGGATTTTCCGAATTCACTGCCACTGTTGCGAGGTCTATAGAACTGACTCTTCTCTCAACTTTTCTCGCTACCGTGGTTGTGTTTGTCCTCTTCACTCCACTATCCTATGAGATATCCAGGAGAAAAAATGCAGTGATTGACTCTATAGTTGACATTCCTGCCTCTATACCACATCCGGTTGTGGGGATCGCCATCCTCCTGATCGGGAGCCCGCTTACCCCCATAGGAAGATTCCTCAGTTCAGTGGGAATTAATTTCTTTGACACTCTTCTCGGACTCGTGGTGGCACTTGCATTCGTATCGGCTCCAATCTATATCAGGTCCATGGTATCCGTGTTCTCATCCATACCAAGGGATCCGGAAGAATTTGCCGAAACCCTAGGTATCAGCCGGGTGAAGATACTGTACAGGCTGCTTATTCCCGAGCACGGCAGGCAAATACTTTCATCCGCCCTTACATCAATGAGTAGGGGAATCAGTGAATTCGGATCCATTGCGATAGTCGCATTCTATATAGCCGGAGGCCCATTCAATGGAGCTGAGGCCTCATCTGTCCTTGTATACCAGTATTATGGCTACTACGGTCCCGGGCTCGCTATTTCCGTGGCAGCAATCCTGATAGTCATCTCACTTGCAATTGTGGTTGGTATAAAACTGGTCAGAGGCAGAGAGTATTTCTGGAGGGACTGAGATATTATTTTAAGAGAATCGCTTCTATGTCTGTGATCGACATAACGATGAAGGTCAGGGTCAATCAGTCTGATCTTCGAGTTGAACTGAGGGGTCGAGGCATAATAGGTTTACTTGGACCCAATGGAAGTGGAAAAACACGGGCCTTGAGGTGCATTGCCGGCCTCCTTGAATGCAAGGACTCCCATATCCTCCTCAACGGTGTGGATGTGAGCGGCCAGCCTGCGGGAAAACGCGGGATAGTCTACGTGTCTCCCAACTCTTACTTCCAGGAGTTAACTGTTTACGATCATTTTGACACCCTGTTGAAAAATAAGGTCACAGCCTATGAGGAACTGGGGAGTTTAAAGGAGGCCCTGGGCATAGATTATTCCGGAAAGATGAAATTCAAGAGCACAGGCCAGCGTGTCAGGGTGGCTGTTGCAGTAGCCGTACTCTCACATGCCAGCCTTGTTCTCCTGGATGAGGTCCCGGCTGTAATTAGCGAACCTGAAAAATTTATAATGTCGCTAATGGGGATATCCTCATCCAGAGGCACAGATTTCCTGATAGCCACGAATCAGGCAAATCTTGCAGTCCTCATGAATGCTGCCTATGAAATTGCGGACGGGCAAACCAGGGAACTTAGGAATGTCCACTGAATGAATGGTTTCTTATTTATCGCATTTCAATTCAATTTTCATAAATTATTCCCTATTCTTCAGGAACAACAATTTAATGTGTTTTTTCTTTGGCAGTTTACCCGACGAATTCTCTAGGTGCTATCACATTGAAATTGAACGTGCCGAACTGAAAAGCTTGGGGAGGCAAACCCGAAAGTTGTTAGGTTAAAGATTTATTCTTTGGGATCATTGAGATATGAGCATATGCCATTATTAGGAGTTGTCTATGCCCCCAATTCCCCCACCTTGATTGGTGACCTGGGGGTGAAGCACTTCTCCACAGAAGAAGCACTGGGGAAGCTTGGTTCCCAGTTTGCGGACCTCGTGGAAACAGTGATAGTGGTTTCGCCGCATTTCGTCACATCAGGGGCATTCGGAGTTGTTGCGGAACCAAATCCGAAGCAGATCTATGACTTTTCAGGCTTTCCTCCGGAATTCTATCAGATAAAATATGAACCACCGGGAGACGAAGAACTTGGTAAGCTTCTTATAAACAAGCTTCTTGAATCCGGCATACCTGCGGGTTCGCCGGAAGGGTGGGGGCTTGATCACGGGGCATGGTCCCCTCTGAAACTAATGTTTCCAATGGGTGATAAGAAGGTTCTCCCTGTCTCCATCGCACCCAATCTAGGTTCAGATGCCCATTTCAGGCTGGGTCAGATAATAAGCGGAGTTTCACACGAAAAGAACATTCTTCTCCTTGTAACTGGCTCCATCATACACAGGCTTGATCTTTGGGTGAAGGGGAGCCAGAGGGTACCAGACAAGGCAGTCCGTTACCTCAATGAGGTCACAGGCTACATGGTTGCAGGTCTGTGGGATCAGATATGGCATGTGCCAAGGGATCTCTACAGGGCAGCGGCCCCGGAGGGCGGTGAATTCCCGCTGAGGATTCTCGCAGGAACCATTGGTAATCAGTACAAGGGACGAATACTTTCAAATGAGCTGGAGTTCGGCGCGGTTTCTCTGACCACAGTTCTGTTCGCAGCGGAGGGCAAATGAAATCAGCCTGTAGTCGCAATCAGGTATGGCTCCATGCTGACCGAATGAACATGTTAGCAGAAACTAGCTATATTGGATATTCGCATCTATACATAGGATGCTAGGGGGCAGATGGAATGATTTTAAAAATAGGAACGAGAAAAGTGTCTCCGATTGGACTTGGGACTTACGGAATGGGTGGTTTCCAGGGCCCTGACCGGGGCGGTGATGATGAGGCAATAGAGGCAATCAGATACGGCATTCGAAACGGAATCAGTGTTATAGACACCGCTGAGATGTATGGTTCCGGTCACACCGAGGAAGTTGTAGGCGAGGCGATCAAGGGATTCAGCAGAGAGCGGGTGTACATCATTTCAAAGGTATGGCCAACGCACCTTGCCAGAGATCATTGTATTGATGCTGCAATGAGGAGCCTGAAAAGGCTGAAAACAGACTACATCGACCTTTATCTGATTCACTGGCCCAATCCGGAAGTCCCCCTGGCCGAAACATTATCCGCAATGATGGAGCTGCGGGAGAAGGGCTACATCAGGGGAATAGGAGTGAGCAATTTCGATCAGGCTCTTCTGCAGGAAGCATTTGATGCAATTGGAAAAGAGAACATCTTAGCAAATGAAATAGAGTACAACCTCAATAACTGGAAAAAAGCACGCAACACAGTGGAATTCTGCCTTTCAAACGGTGTTGCTGTCATAGGCTACTCACCTCTGGCACGCGGATCATTCAAAAAGGGAGGGATCATAAGATCGCTGGCAGAGAAGTACAATGCAACCCCTGCTGAAATCAACCTGAGGCTTCTGATGGAGGACAGCCTGCCGATCCCAAAGGCTTCCAGGAAGGATCACATCGATGAGATAGTCAGGGCTGCGGGACTAAATATCAGCAGGGAAGACATTTCATCTGCGTTTCTGCGGATATAAGCCTTGGCAGGCAACATCATTTCTGCAGCAGCTAGAATGCTAAGCTGAGTGCAGCCCCAACTGTAAATTTGTACCAAAAGAGTAAGATAATCATTTTGACTCAGATGCCTGATGAAGAGAGCATATCTATCAGTGATAGTAGCCGTGGTAATCATAGCCGTCGCGGTTGGCGGTTTTGAATACTACCAGAATACACAAAACACAGGGCATATGTCCATTTCCGTGGCTGATGCCCCAATTGCCTCAGGGGTCGCCGCAGTGTATATTGAGTTCAAGGCCGTTTCTCTGCATAGCAACACCAGTGGCTGGCAGAATTACAGTGCCAATGAGACGCTGAATATCTGGGGACTTACAATAAGCAATGCATCGCTGCTTGCAAACATCAGTCTCCATCCGGGGACCTATACAATGATAAGGCTGTACATCACTAGTGTGATAGTGAACATACTCGGTGTGAACTTCACTTTCACGCTCAATGCCCCCTTCGCGTTTATCAATCACCCGTTCACAATCAGTGCCCATTCCACAACGGCGGTGACAGTTGAATTCGACTTGAATGCCGATCTGAATCTGCAGTCAAAGGTTTTCACTCCGAACGTCGGCTTCACTGTCACATCCTGATCTCATTAGTTAAGATCGGGTGAAATTCTATGCCGGTGTGGTGCAAATTTTTGCTTACTCAGGATGGGACAGTATTCTTTATTGCAGAATCCCTGATTACGTACCGTGCCGGAAGCAAACTCAGCTCTCAAGCCCATAGTCAAATGGGCTGGCGGGAAAAGACAGATACTCAATGAACTATTGAGATACGTCCCCAAGAGATTCGGCACATACTATGAACCCTTTTTTGGTGGTGGGTCTCTTTTCATTGCCCTTTCAAAAGCTGGAAACATAAGAAAATCCGTGATTTCTGACACTAACCCCGACATATACAATCTTTACAGTATAGTTAAAGAGAAACCTGGCAGACTCATAGAAGAACTGGACAATATTAGTTACGGAAACGTCAGATCTGATTACTATTCTGCAAGAGATGAGTTCAACGGAATGCCACCGTTCGGAGCGAGGCGTGCTGCTCTGTTCCTGTATCTTAACAGGCTTGGATACAACGGGTTGTACCGTGTGAACAGCAAGGGAAAATTTAATGTTCCGTTTGGAAGGTACAAAACCCATTCTATGCCGTCCAGAGAGGAAATCCTGGCTTTTTCTGAAGCCCTTAGGGGATGCAGTATACTTGACAAGGATTTTGAAATTGCTGTCTCTGATGCTGAAGCTGGAGATTTGGTTTATTTTGATCCTCCCTACATGCCTGTCAGCAACACAGCATATTTCACTGACTACACGCCAGCCGGCTTTTCGTATCAGGATCAGAGAAGGCTTTCTGAAGTCACATTCAAGCTTCTTGAAAGAGGTGTCGCAGTGATAATAAGCAACGCTGATACGCCGGAGATAAGAGAACTGTACAAGTCAATCAATGTGGTTCAGATAAACGCAAGGCGGAGTATTAATTCAGTCGCACGTGGAAGGGGAGCAGTTTCTGAACTTATTATATATGGATTGCCTTAATGATGATCCGGGCATCTACTGACGTTATTTATGGCGGCCTTTTAGGCACTTCAATTTTACACGGCTAAATTGTTAAACGCTTGGGTACCCTTGGGAAAATGCCTTGGTATTTTACAAGTCAGGCGTGGTAAATGTAACAAAAAAGATCATGAAACATCCACTTGAATCCACTTGAACCATATTTCTTCCTATTCATGGAAATCATCAGTGTTGTAATCAAGACTGTTCCAATATCTGCAAGAGCGCGAGTCTGCAATGAGACCAGTGAAATACATGTTCCGTCGGAGTGATCCATTTAAATATAGACTTGGAGACAACAGGACTCACTAATGGAACCAACAGATGGTATGCTTGAAAATCCCAACGTTGATATTACCATCAGCAGTTTTGAAAGCTGTTGCGGCGAATACAAACCGGCGGTGAATCTTTCAAAGTCTTCATGAGGCTCTGAACCCCGGCGTTCATGTACCTCGTGAACCCGGTTTTGTTGATTAAATCTCACATGGGATCACAGCATTTTCAGTATAGTTGTGGATGCCAAGTGAAGTATTCCTTTTGTTGGGCGTGCTACTAAGATTCTCTGCATCGGTGCTTGTCAAAGGGGATTCATCAGTGTCTGAAACCCCAAAAAATAATTAACATAGAATGATGGGTATTTTAATGCCCATCAAAGACCAGGAAACGGGTATCCCCAAACTCTTCAGGGTTATACTTCCCGTAAACTACATAGAAAAGGGCAGAAATTCTACTCTTCATTACTTGGAATGGAGGGGAATCGGGTGTCACCCGGACGGCATTATTTCCAATGCGGCGCTACGATACTTGCATGTTTCGACCCCAGGAGAGATGGTGACAGTTTCGATCTGCCACTAAATCCCGATCACCTATACTTTTCAGTCAAGGATCTTAATGCTGTGTATAAAAAAGGGCGGTTATTGGGCGCGCTGTAATTTTGGATGAGATTGGACAGAGACCATGGGGAGAAATTTCATTCTACCTGAAAGACCCATTTGGCAATAAAATCTGCTTTGTCCAGGAGGAACAGTATTCACTGGACACTGACAACTCGAGAATATCACTATTTAAATATCCGACTAGAACACATCGCCAAACAACCCTACACAGTAACTAACCACAAGAATGAATGGGGCTGACCGGATTTGAACCGGTGACCTCCCGGTTATCAGCCGGGTGCTCAAACCATGCTAAGCTACAACCCCAGTGAGCGACAGCTTGAAAATCGCCTCAGAAAATCCCTGCTCTAATAATAAACATTTCTACTTGTCTCAGTTTTATCTGTCTGCTTCCACATTTCTGTTGAGTCCCAAGCAGACAGAACAAATCTCGCCGGATGAAACTGCACCGCAAATTTTGCAGTGATTTGGCTGTTCCACTCCGATTGTGCCTGAAGCAGGGGCCAGATTTCTTACCTGTTCTCCAAAATTTGCTATGGCAAACTCAACTCCGGGTGTCCTTTCCTCAAGCTTTGTCAGTATCTCACGAAAGGTGTTTCTCTGCGCCCTTTCATAATAGGGACACCAGGACGAATCAAATTTTACTCCGTTGAGGATTGCGTAGAGCAAGACTTCCTTTTCGTATACTCTCCTCAGGGGTAATATCCGTGGAGTCATGCCCTCAACCTTTCTTCGTGTGTGAGGCGCCATTCTCAGCATTCTATCCACATCTCCACGTGCTACATTCATCATTATTGATTGTGCGTAATCATCAAGGTTTATACCAAGCGCCACGTAATCGGCACCATTTACTCTTGTGATTCTATCCATAAGCTGCCTCCTCATTGGACCGCACATTGAACACGGAATGGTCTCAGGTCTGTTCTTGACCATCTCATCAAGTGTCACGCCAAAAATATCGCGGTTGGATATGATCCGGTGCGGAATACCAAGGTTCCTGCACAGTTCAGCTGCTGAAGCTAATCCGGAATTTCTGTAGCCCTCAATTCCTTCATCCACAGTAAACGCCCAGATGTTGAGGTCTCTGCGGTTTCCAAGTATCTTCTTCACCAGGTGCAGCGTGACAGAGCTGTCCTTTCCCCCGGATACGGCAACCGCAATATCCGTTTTACCGTTGCTGAGGTCTATCTGTGCCCTTAATTCCTGTTTGACCCGGTGCTCCACGGATTCAGTGAAATGGGCACGGCAGAGTGCCGTTCCATTGTACTTTGCCTCATAGACAGCCTCTTTGCCGCAGTTAGTGCACTCCAGATTCAACACCCCTTGTTGTTCCTCAGAAGAACGAATACTCTATCTTCTTTCCTGCCTTTATGTAACTGTAAATTGCACACAAGAATGTTGTCAACGTAGAATTTCACATTCCTGTTAGGCTCCCCGACATAGAGGTATATAATCCTGTTCTTGACTTCGATCTGGGCCGTCTGCCGCTGGCCTTCTATAACTGCCTGCAGTGGCTCGACGTCAATATGAACCCCGTACTTCTTCTCAAGTTCGTTCACGTTTGCCCCCTTTTTTCCAATGACCCTTGGCATAACATCCTCAGGAACCCTTACGACTACGCGGTTGTCGGTCTCCATCCTTACTGAGGCATTGGTTCCAAAGAGCTTTCTCAGGTCGTTTTCTATTCTCTCCTCTGCCATTCTGTAGAGACCGCTCCTTTTCTTCTGTCTTGCCACCGGCACCACCACTATCTGCTCGCCAAAGGTATAGATCTCGTACAGTGATTCGCCGGAATAGAAATCCTCAACTTCTATCACTGGTCTTGCAAGATCATCCTCACTCATGCCGCTTGGGACTTTCACAGAGTATTTTGTAACGAGGACTGATGCCACTGTTCCTCTGTCTATGAAGATCACAGTGTCTATGACCTGAGGGATCATGCCAAGTTCAATTCTGTTTATGAAACGCTGAATGGCATCAATGGGACGGGTTGCATGAACCACCCCTATCATTCCCACACCAGCCAGCCTCAGGTCGGCGTACACCTTGAAATCGTTTGTGATCCTCATTTCATCAAATACTGCATAATCCTCTCTCACCATGAGGAGGATATCCCCGGTCTTTTCCATTGAGCCCTCCAGGCCAGTATATTGTGTAATCTCCTTTGAAACTTGAAGATCCCTGGGCCTTTCCATAGTTTTCACCACTTTCCCCTGTCCGTTGAAGAACTCGGCAAGAGCCTGGACAAAGGTGCTTTTCCCAGCTCCCGGGGCTCCGGCAACAAGTATGCCGTTGGCTCTATCCTTGAGCCTTTCAATTAGGTTTGCAGGGAGACCATAGTCATCGAGAGAGAGTTTAACCAATGGACGTACCGCTGTGATTTCGAGATCATCTGAAAATGGAGGTCTTGTTATGACGATTCTTATGCTGCCAAGCTGCACAACGGTTGCACCTCTGGTATCAATCTCTATGAATGAGTTTGGATCGTCCCTCCCTCTTCTGACAATGTTATTTGCGATCTCTTCCAGCGTTTCTGCTCTGACTGGATCACCTCTGCGTATCAGCTTCACCTGTCCCGGCTGGCCTTTTTTCAGCGCAGGCGGGAGGTTTGGCTTCAGATGGACAGAGCTGGTTTCAGGATCGAAGAAATCCTCAATCCTCTTGGATACCTTTGATGATGGCTCGATGTAGTGAACCCTGGCGCCCTTCACTATTGCGATATCGCGCTGTATCTGGTCACCTGTTACAAGCACAGCATCATTGGAAATCGCTACATTCCTGATGATGTCATCTATCTCTCCACTCTTTGCCTTCCTGATCTGCCACTCCTGAGGTCTAGGCCCGGTTATGTCAAGGACAATCTTGCCCTCCAGCTCCATCTGCCGAAGCTTCTTAAGTTCCTCAAGAGCCGCGAAGCCAATTGACTTACCTTCATTGGCCTGATGCTCAACCTCTGATATAAGGGCCTCAGGCAGTATAACCCTGGATCCCTCCTGGTCCTCTATGAATCTGTTGAATCTTCCATCCACGATAACAGAGGTGTCCGGTACGTAATCCACGGATTGACAGAACTCTTACTTATATAACCTGATCGAATATTCATGAAGGATGCAGGAAAGCGACATACAGATCGTTGCCAGAAATGTGCTTGAAACGCTTGAATCTTACTTCAGGGCAAACAATCTTTCCGGGTCGGCTCTGGCTTTTTCTGGAGGGCTTGACAGCACACTGCTGCTCAAGCTTTCCAACCTGACCCTGAGGCCATACACTGTCGGCGTTAAAGGATCGGTTGACATAAAGAACGCTGAGGAGGCTGCAGACATACTTCAGGTAAACGCAAGGATTGTGGTCATAGATGACGACGACATCAGAAACTATGCGGGAATAGTCAAGAAGATAGATCCAGACATTGGAATAAACGATTTGGGATATGAGACAGTCTTCGCAGCTGTCCTAGACAACATTGATGAAAGGCGTCTCGTGACAGGACAGGGATCTGATGAGATATTCTATGGATACCGGAAGTTCTCGGACGGGAGGGAATCGAGCAACTTCTCATCACTTGAGAAACTCTCCAGAGTTACTCTCCCCAGGGAACGGAGGATTGCGGAGTATTTCGGAAAAGAGGTCAGAATGCCATATCTTGAGGCGGGAATCCAGAATCTTCCAGCAGCAATGAGCAGGGAGATGAACCTGAGGGAAGGAGGCAACAAGGTCATTCTTAGAGAAGCAGCGACAATGGCCGGTCTTCCGCCTGAACTGGTCAGGAGGGCAAAAAAGGCTGCCCAGTACGGTTCCGGTGTCATGAAGGTAATCAGGAGACTTGAACTGTAGCATACTGCCACCAAAAGCAATTAAATACAATCGTGGCATTTTAGTGAAAAATCATACAGTGGTATAATGGCTTACATAGGAATCATTGGAGGCAGCGGAATATATTCATTGATGAAGGATGTGAAGTCCGTTGATGCGGGGAACAAGTACGGAGAACCATCAGCACCCATTGAAATAGGAAAGATTGCCGGGAAAGAAGTGGCTTTCATAGCTAGGCATGGCAAGAAGCATCAGATCCCACCACACAGAGTAAATTACAGGGCAAATATTTGGGCACTAAAGGAACTCGGTGTAGAGAGGGTTATCGGTGTGAATGCAGTAGGCTCACTCAAAAGTGAACTCCCACCGGGAAGCACAGTCATCCCGGACCAGTTTCTGGACTTCACTAAACGGCGTGATCTTACTTTCTACGACGGGCCGGAGGTATATCACATATCCACTGCTGACCCATTCTGCCCGGAGATGAACAAGATCCTGTTTGATTCAGCTCAAGCAATAAAGGGAAATCGGGCATTCCTCGGTGGAACATACGTGACAATAGAGGGTCCAAGATTCTCCACAAGAGCCGAATCAAAGATGTTCAGGCAGTTCGCTGACATCATAGGTATGACTCTTGTTCCCGAAGTTAATCTGGCGGATGAGCTCGGTATGTGCTATTCTGTCCTTGCGACAGTAACTGATTACGATGTATGGTCAGAGGCACCCGTGGATGCATCAGAGGTGTTCAAAATCATGAAAGAAAACGAGGAAAAGGTTTCGTCAATAATCACAGAATCAGTAAGAAAGATTTCAGAAAAAAGGCACTGCAGCTGCAGCAAGAGACTGGAAGGTGCGAAGGCGTGAGCAAGACAACAATAAAATTCCTCGGCGGAGCCGAGGAGGTAGGCAGGCTGGCGATAAAGATCAAGATGTCCAACTCAACTTTCATGATTGACTACGGCGTCATTCCAGAGAAACCGCCAGAGTATCCACTTCCATATGAACCTGTTGAGGGCATATTCGTCACTCATGCGCATCTGGATCACATAGGGGCTCTCCCAATATGCTATCACAATGACATGCCAGATCTCTATGCCACATCCATGACCGCTAGCAGTATGAGGCCACTTCTGGAGGACTCCCTCAAGATAATGGACCTTGAGGGTTATCCTGCCCGTTTCAATGAGGATGATGTGGCCAGTCTGTATGGTTCAGTACGAACAGTCAGGTATGGTGATGCCGCAGGTTTCGGCAATATCACTGCTGTTCCATACAGCGCCGGCCATATTCCGGGCAGCAGCATGTGGAGATTTGAGAATTCTGAAAGTCTTCTGGTTACCGGGGACCTCTACACCAGGGACACTTTCCTTTTAACTGGCGCCAAGGCCGTGAAGGCTGACACCCTTATTATGGAAAGCACTTATGCGGGTCGTCTGCACGAGGACAGGGACAAAGTTGTTGCAAGACTGCGATCCAGGGTCAAGGAAGTCGTTGAGAATGGAGGAAAGGTAATTCTACCAAGCTTTGCCCTCGGTCGTACACAGGAACTAATCATGATTCTGGCAGAAACCGGTCTGCGTGTTGCAGTTGACGGGATGGGCAATCAGATAACAGGAATTTACCTTAATTCGCCCGGTTTTCTAAGATCCCGTTCAGAGCTGAGAAAAGCAGTGGGAAAGGTACATCAGATCAGAGGTCACAGGATGAGGGAGGCTGCCCTTGAAAATGATGTTATTATAACCACATCCGGAATGCTTGACGGGGGGCCTGTTCTGAACTATATACAGAAGTTGGCTGATGATCCGAAGAGCGCAATATTCCTCACCGGTTATCAGGTGGAGGGAACCAATGGCAGAAGCCTGCTTGAAACAGGCATTATAAATGTGGCTGGTGCCCCACTCAAACCTGCACAGCAGGTTGAATTCTTTGACCTTTCCGCACACGCAGGTCATGATGATCTCCTGAAATTTGTCAAGGAAGTGTCGCCAACCACAATTGTCCTCTGTCATGGTGACCACAGGGAGGAACTCCTTCAGGATCTCTCGGAGTTCAAGGTACATATGCCCTATAACGGAAATGAATTTGAAATCTGACGGGATGCAAATTCAGCCGGCTGGGGTGAGCAGTTTCGTATTGTTCAGGATAGAGAAAGGTGAACTTTGAAAAGATCGGGATTGGCAGTAAAGGAAGTGGAGATACTTCTCAAGACATGCAGGGAAGTGGCACGGAGGAACAACAATTTAGGCGAAAAATATCACTGGGTAAAATCACCCGGGGATCTTTATGGCGGATATCATTATTGCATGGTTAAGGGCAGAAAGGCTCACTTCATATCATTTCAGAATGGTGAATTATATCCTTCAGATTTCAGAAGGTCCAGGATCGGGTTCTGGGCAGGATCCATTGGTCACATCTTCCAATTCAGGGCTACACTGGGGGGCAAACCCCTGTCAGATCAATTTGAGCAATACGTTCGTGGCTTAGGCTATGTATATAGAAGATATGCCAATGGGGAAAGGCTCGATTATGTCGTGTATGATAAGGGTCTCCTTTCTATCTGGTTCTTAACTGAAAAGCAGCAAAACCTGGAGCTGGAGATAGGGGTAAAACACTCACAGGCGTGGCCTAGTTTACTTTCTGCTGACGCAGAAGCGATATCAGGAGAACCGAATTACTTTGTAGCAAAGAGTAGAATCGGTGAGACACAATTTAGGATAGCCACAGACGGTTTGACAGCGCTATCTTTTGATGGCGGTCTGGTATCTATCAAGATAACAGGTTTTACTTATGCGAACCTGACTATATCTGAAAGAGGTTTAGAGGAAGAACCAGGCGATCTTGACAGAACACTGGATTTTCACAACTCAGTCAATGAAAACTATGTTCTGGAGACTCCGGATCCCAGAATAGATAAACTGTTTCTCTGGGCAAAACATGACCTGCTTGAGTTTTTCTCAGAGACCCCCATAGGTAACGGCTGGTATGCCGGTTTCCCTGTCTTCTCCTGGTTTTTTGGCAGGGACGGGCTCTGGACAGGGCTGGCCGCTAACATGTGTGGAATGGGGGAATACACCAGAGCACACATGGAAACACTCCTTAGGCACTCGGAGAATGGTAGGATCCCCCATGAGATAGGACTGGGGACTGGAAATGGCCAGCAATACAATGTCTCAGACAGCATGGTAGACACAAAATTCATGTCCATAGACAGTAACCTCCTGTGGCTCTTATGCAATTTTTCGCTTCGTTACTATGGTTACGACTCTTTTCCATCTGCGGTTGTGGAGCGGGTGTATGAGTTTTCAAAGGGTTGCGATGAAAATAATGATCTGCTCCTTGAAAACAGCTTCAGCAAAGGACTAATAGGCTGGCCTGAAACATGGGCAAAATACAGAGATGGCGCATGTGTGGACATTAATGCCCTCTGGATTGAGGTTCTTAGAAATTACGGCATATCCAAAGAGTACTACGAGTCTTCAAGAAAAAAATACCTGGACACATTCTTTAATGGCACAATTTTTGTCGATTCTGTGAACAATGGTGCAAAAAAGGTAGTAAAGAGCTCAACGCTCCTTGTTCCCGCCATGTTCCTGGATGAAGAGAGTGTTAGGAAAACATTGCTTCGTTTAAATGATAATGCAATTCTGACAGCCTGGGGAGTTCGTTCAGTTGCGAGTGACGATCCGATGTTTGACGGGGGATATCATACTGGAATGGTCTGGCCCCTAATGACCGGATGGTTTGTGTTTGCTTCATACAGACAAAAAATGAAGGAATCCGGTTTCAATCAACTCCTTACATTTGTAAATCTTGCTTTTGCCTCTGAAGATCCCGGAAGGATAAATGAAGTGTATGATTCTAGCCAGCCCAATCCGGTTGGACAATTCGCACAATCCTGGTCTTCTGGCATGTTTATATTCTCCTTATTGGGCGGAATGCTTGGAATGAGAATATCTGGGGACCCGCCTCAAAACGTGAAAGAGGTCTTTGATGCTGCCTTACCGGAGGACTGGGATAAGGTCTATTTTAAAAATTTCAAATGGGCTGGGCTCACTTATGATATTGAAATAACAAGCAATGGAGTGCATGTCATTTGACGCAACCTGTGGAACTCATCAGATTGTTAAAAGCTACCTGCCTCATTCTCTACTGAAGCTAAAGCCGTTCAGGACCCCACGAAAATAGCTGTCTGTATGGGCAGCAGATCATAGCACCTTATTTTCGGTGCTGAGGTAATTTATTCATAGTAAAAGATCATCCCATGGAGAATGGAAGTTCTCCTGAGCCTAAGAAACATTCACCTCGAGTATAGCTCCGGTAAGAAACCCCTTGTTGCCATTGATGACATAACATTCGACGTAATGAGAAACGAGTTTGTGAGCATAATAGGTCCATCTGGCTCAGGAAAATCCAGCCTCATCAGAATCATTCTGGGTCTCCAGAGACCAACCGGGGGAACTGTTCTAATAAATGGAAAGAATGTTGAAAACTCGGATGCTAAAATATCAGTTGTATTTCAGAACTCAGCACTGTTTCCCTGGCTAACCGTTGAGAGGAATGTTGAGGTGGCCCTGGAGCCAATCATACCTGATCGAAGGGAACGGCAGCAGCGGGCTTTGCAGTTCATAAAGATGGTGGGCATAGATGGCTTTGAGAATGCCTATCCGTCAGAACTCTCAGGAGGCATGAAACAGAGAGTCTCCATAGCCAGAGCACTGGCCACAGGTCCGGACCTCCTGCTTCTTGATGAACCGTTTGTTGGCCTCGATGTCTTCTCAGCTCAGGCAATGAGGGAAGAACTGCTTGATCTCTGGATGTCTCCGGACATACCACCGCACACTGTCCTCATGGTTACGCACAATGTGGACGAGGCGGTTCAGTTGAGCGACAGAATCGTGATCCTCAGCCGGAGGCCAAGCCGTGTCATCGGAATAGCAAATATAGGTCTGCCGCGTCCCAGAAACACACGGAGCGACGATTTTTACAGGACAGTGGATGAAGTGGTAAGCACAATGTCGCCGTGATCATCTGATAACATTCAGCGAAATCAGTGCGTTAATGAAGAATTGCACAGCAAAAGCAGCAACCAGGAGGCCGAAGATCCTGGTGAGAGCCTTCATGACCTTCTCCCCCATCAGTTTTGATATTACACTGGCATAGATGAAAAAGAGATAGATTATAACCATCAGGATTATGACGCTGGCGATTACGAATATCTCAGTCAGGAGGGTTCCCTTCATCAGTATTATCACCAGGGAAATTGCCCCAGGTCCTGCAATAAATGGTGTGGCGAACGGAACGATTCCTATGTCAGTGTCTAAGGCATTTCCCCCCATCGACTTGGGCCTGTCACCCTCCCTTACCATTTCGATACCCATTATCAGGAGAATTGTGCCACCGGCTATCTCCAGCGCCTCAATGGAAATGCCAAAATATAGAAGGATATAGCTTCCTATGACCGCAAACAGAATCAGGATCATGCCGCCGTAGAGAGTCGCATCCATCGTAATCCTCTTCTGGGTCTTCGCATCCATTGTACCCGCCATGGCAACAAAAAGAACAAGAGAACCGAATGGGTCGATTACTACAAAAAGCTTGACGAAAATATCAAGAAACTCCAGTACAGCCGACATTTTCAGATTGGCATGTTCTGTGTGTATTTAAAGCCGGAGATGAAGCTACAATTTTGAATTTCTCATTCTCTTACAATGATCCACTTCCAGCGAAGCCTGAACAGGCATAGGGAATATTTTAATTGTGGATTCAGATAAACATACAATGAATATCCTCATAATGGGGGTGGACGGCTATATTGGCTGGCCTCTTGCCCTGCGTGAGCTGAAGAAGGGTAACAAAGTAGCCGGCATAGACAGCTTCTTTACGCGGAAACGGGTCAAGGAGGTGCATTCTGATTCAGTGCTCCCGGTCCCTCCCTTTGGTGAACGAAACGCCAGGCTGCAGAAAAAATATGGGAAGGGGATAAAGTTCTACAGGGGAGATGTAAGCGATGCGAAATTTCTCTTCGACGTGATCAGGAAGGAGAAGCCTGATGCAATAGTGCATCTGGCGGAGCAAAGATCTGCACCCTACTCAATGATAGGTCTCAAACAGGCCACAGAAACAATGGTGAAGAATATAGTAAGTACGCTAAACCTCGCATATGCGGTGAAGGAGACAGTCCCGGAGGCACATATACTCAAGCTTGGAACCATGGGTGAATACGGGACGCCCAACATAGACATCCCGGAGGGATTCTTTGAGGTCGAATATCACGGCCGTAAGGATTTTCTGCCGTTTCCCAAGCAGGCAGGCTCCTGGTATCACTGGACCAAGGTTCACGATTCCAACAACCTGATGTTCGCCAACAAGCTGTGGAAGACCCCCATAACTGACGTGATGCAGGGTGTCGTCTATGGCACCAGGACTAAGGAGATTGAGGAGACAGGTCTCTTCACCAGGTTCGACATAGATGAGGTCTGGGGTACCGCCCTCAACAGGTTCTGCGCCCAGGCTACCGTAGGTCTTCCACTTACCCCGTACGGCAGGGGTGGGCAGACAAGGGGATTCCTGTCACTCGAGGACAGCATAACATGCCTTGACCTTGCCCTGCATAACCCTCCACAGAATGGTGAATACAGGGTGTTCAACCAGTTCGATGAGCACTACAGTGTGCTGCAGCTGGCAAAGATGGTAAGGTTCATCTATGAAAGGCTTTACGGAGGGCGCGTGGAAATAGTAAACACACCGAATCCGAGGGTTGAAATGGAGGAACACTACTACAACCCTGAACATACGAAACTTGCCAAGCTCGGGTACAGACGTTCCAGGTCCCTTGAGGATGAAATAAAGATAATTCTCGAGGATCTTGCAAGATTCAAGGGAAAGATAGAGTCTCTCAGGAATGTGATCAATCCAAAAACGATTTGGGTCAAGAGCTCCTCTCAGATTCTCTCTTGAGTGCGAAGTCAAGCGATCTTTTCAGGATTTCATGGTAGGTTTCCGCCTTGCCAACACTTATCCACATTGACTGATCAACTATCACAGCCTCGGTCTCGTTCCCGGTCCTTATTGATTCTGAAATCGCAGGGGTAAGCTCGATATTCTCGCCTGCCATATCAAGTAGACAGTCCATAACTTTGTGGCCAAGGATATACATCGCCGCCAGGGCGAGGTTAGACCGTGGCTTGCTGGGTTTCTCCTCGACATCCTCAACCAGTATCCGGCCATTTATCCTCCTGACAACTGCAACTCCATACTTTGATGGGTCAGCCACCTCCATGAGAACAAGGCGATTTTCTCCGCTACCCTCTGCGAATCCCGGGAGGAAGGTCCTGAGATTTAACAGTATGCCATCACCAGCAAAGAGAAGGAACCTTTCTCCGCCCACAAATTCTGCGGCGGATCTGACGGCATCTCCGAACCCATTTTGCTTCGCCTGATGGATTATGGTCACATATGGAAACTCCCTCTGCAGATAATTCTTGGTTATGAGGTCATCCAGGGAAAGAACTGCAGCAACTTCCCTTATCCCACTGCTTTCGAGGTCGTATATTATCCTGTCTATGATTGGCCTCAGAACCAGCCTTCCATTCCTGTGGTCATAAATGGGAAGCATCTCTTTCCGGAATTTCCCGTCAAGGCCGGACCTGGTTCCCTTACCGGCGGCTGTGATAACTGCTTTCACTCTTTGGGATTGTATGAGGCCGTTATTAATTTTCTTTGTTGCAAGATGCTATGAGGTTCGCGCAGCAGGAAACTGTGTTGCATAACACATGCAATAATTCTTCTTGAAAATGAGATGGGTGTTGCTTGTGCAAAACAACAACCCAATGGTTCATGGAAAGAACAGTAATAAAAGGATATG
>JAHXPV010000009.1:0-8246 GCA_031625175.1 Thermoplasmatales archaeon AK
CAGGGTCCTTTTTCCTTCTTAGGATTGAAAGAAGGTCATCGGATATCTCTATCCCGGAAAGACTCTGATCCCTCAGTATCCGGAGGAGATGTCTCGTCTGAAGGTTTCCCGAGACAGCAATCCGGCCTTTGTCTGAAAAGAGGCTGTGGGCTATTCTGTAAGGATCTTCCCCGTCGGTCCAATCCAAGATGTTCCCGTCAAACCTGACTTGATCCTCAACCCTCTGCACCTCAAGTCTCGGAACTATAAGAGACAGGCTGTCTCTTTCGACTGCAAGAAGAGTGAGCCTCTCGAAGGTGTCAATGCGGATTCCAGAAAGGTAGAACATGTCGCTTCCCGGGGCAAAGATGCTGATGGAAATTCCCCTGTCTTCCATTATTTTTCTGTAGTTCTCTATCCTGGCCCTGAAGTTGAATCTGTACAACGCAGTTTAATCAGTAGCCGGTTATTAATCGTTTGTCGTGGATCCTTGGTCAGTTGAGGGAAAAGCGTTTCTGGGAGTATTTGTAGAGCCTCATCCACAGCAGGAATGACAGTGCGACTATCACTATCACCATGAAAATGTCAATAGCATCCACCCTGAGCAAATCGCCCTGGTTCAGATACTTCACAATAAGCATCATGAGGCCATCATTTACAGAATAAACCCTGTTGCCTATCGAAACATATTCTGATACCTGGAGCCCTCCCCAGTAACTCCCAAAGGCTGCCATAGATCCAGTTATCAGGCCAGGTACAACAGCGGGAAACGAAAGATATTTGAATCTTCTGAATCCCTTGATGCGGAACGTTGAAGCCACAGCCTTCAACTCATATGGTATTGAAAGCGCAGCCCCGTACACGTTGAAATACAGATATGCGGCTGCGGACAGGAACGTGACCAGCAAGACGTCGAAGTTGAATGCAAGACCAAATCCCACCACGGACGAAATCGGTGGTGTGATATATTCTATTATGAGAGGAAGCAGAATCGGCGCCCCCCCTTTCTTGCTGAATATATGGCAAGTGGGACCATTGTAGCCAGGCTGACAAGGAAAACAATGACGATCCTGAGAAGGTCATAAGCTGTTGCTAAGGTAAGTTTCAGCAAAAAGGCAGCATTGGTCAGGTACTCGTCAAATGCGGCTGCAAACCCAGAGACAGCCACCAGATAGATCGCCAGACCGGTAAAGAAGAGAAGGATGACTCCGCTTATTACGTTAAGCCATGTATCTGAGATTCTGAATCTTCGCCTGGGCGAGGCACTAACCCCGGTTCTTCTGCCAAAATTAAGGGAGTTAAATGTGGTGAGCCTTGCGCTTACTACCTGTGTGATCCTGCCACCCAGGGCATTTATGAAGGGATCCCTCTGCCTCCTCTGTTCTTCAGGTGCCTTTACGCTCAAATCAAAGACATACTTTTTAGAACCCTCTATGAGGGGATTAATGATCAGGTAATAGTTAAGTGCTATGGCCAGAATCAGTATAATTATAAGAATGCCAATGTCACCGAACTGGTTTTCAGAAGCAAACTGAAGGGCAAGTGAACCGACACCGAACACCCCATAGTTTCTGGTTCCAATCGGTATAACTTCACTTAGTGTTATGTAGAAAAGTGCACTGGCGAAAGACGGCATGATATTGGCAACTATCTGGTGGTAGGATGAGGGAAGATAGAGGTGCTTCAGCCTGGACCAGAAGCTCAACCGGTACACTTTCACCATCTCAAGGTTTTCCTTGGGGATGTGACTCACGGCTTGATATACACCGAGTATGAGGTTCCATATGAGTGCAGTAATAATGAGGAAGTCAACTGCAAGCTCAACGCCTGCAGAACCGCCAACCCTGATAATGAAGAAAACAAGAATTATAGGGAAAAACGATACAACAGGCACTGCTTCAAGCACATCAGTGATCGGGATGATTATAGCCCCGGCGATCTTTACCCTGGCTGACAGAATCCCCAAGACAATGGCGATTCCTATCGAGGCCAACATCAGAAGCCATATTCTAGTGAATGTCAGGAGGATAGCATAGAGCATAATGAGGATGGTGTTGAAGACCATCGCCCGTCACCTTCCTCCTGAGCCATAGTTCGGGAAGGCCAACTTCCTATGAATTATTTTCGGAAACTTCACCTCTTTCTTCGGAGGATGCCTAGGAACATTGCGCCCATGAAAAATGCGCCAATGAGGCCAAACAAAGTTCCTGGAGAGTCAAAAACCAGATGCTTGAGAGGATGTTTGTATGGATCGAATCTGTCAATGTGAAGCTCGAACCTGTCAGAATACTCCCTGAGATGCACACCCTTTTCAGAGCCGGCTATGGTTGCCCGCCAGTCCCGCAGCTGCCCGTGATACTCTCCCACAGATCTTCTGAAAAGACCACTCTCTTCGGGATCGGGAATCACTGCCCCATCTCCTTCATCCTTGAATAGGGTCAGATGCCCATAAATGACAGCCTCCGACAGGGCTTCATTCCAGAAATCATAGGGCGAATTCTTTTGAGATGATGCCATGAGTACACTTTGTATTGCCTTCATTTGATAAAGCTTTGTTGCATTTGAAAAGTAGTTCTCATGGGAATAAGGCCCTCAGGAAATGTTGAAAATTGATTGATAATTGTACTTAGATACTGAAATTATGCTGGTTTCTTTATGACCTCAAACTTCCTTTCATTCCGGAGGAACGCATATATGCCCCATGCACCTCCGAAGGCCTCAAGTGGGCCTATCACAAAGAAGAAGAGGGGAATCATAAGCAGCGCCTTCTTCCAGAAAGGCTCCTTGCGCTCCGATACTTCGTTGTTTATGTGGAGACCGTTCCAGTAGAACCAAATCCAGAAGCTGAAAGTGAAAGACCACATCACAGCCATCGGAACGGTGATCAGCTCAATGGCAATGACATGCAGAAGCTGGAGAATTAGCACTATCAGTATCACATTCTGTGTGACCATGCTGCTCCAGAAAATGACAGAGTAAATCAAAAGTAGCCTGTACCTCCATGGAAGAGGCCCGTAGAGCCCCAGGTTCGTGAGATCTACCAGCCATCTTCTCCTCTGTTTCAGCATATCCATCACGCTGGCGGGGGAAGCGCCGTAGGTAAAGGCAGGAAGAAATGATGACCTACCGGGATACTTCTTTGAGAAGTTCAGGCCAAAGCAGCTGTCATCGGATATGGGACGGTTTCCACTGTCCCAGCCAATTTCACACTCCACGTCAGATCGCACCAGTAGGTTTTCTCCATGAAGGCCCACGAGTGGGGTCTTTAGGAGGGCCGTGAAGAAGTAAAACCTGGTGAGATCATCTGTAGGGCGCATAGAATCTGCAAACTTTGCGATGGTGGAATTTGAATGATCGTGGGGAAAAGCAAGAACACCCTGTGCCAAAAGGTACCGCTTGCCCTTGAACTTTATGTGCTCCGCTATGGCTGCAACAGTATCCGGGCCTATGGAGGCATCATCATCCAGATGGAATATCCAAGTACCAGAATTCCCCTCTCCCCTTGAAACCCTGTATTCTAGGCCATATTGAAGAGCCCTGGATTTGTTTATGGACCCGTTCTTTGTGGCATAGTCCTTGGGAACGAGAATAACATTGACGTTCTTTCCGGAATACTCCTCCAATATCATGCTCTTTGCCTCCGACCACTCTTCAAGAATGAGGTCTATTCTCCAGTTGTCGAGGTTCAACGGTGCAAATTTGATGATCGAGTCTAGGACTCGCCGCAAAGCAGGATATACTCCGAGACTTCCAATCGAAGGCACCACGAATATAACAGGGCTGTCAACCCTCCCCTTGAAGTTTGATATCTTTATGCTTCGTGATCCCACAGCACCTATGAACGACATAACGATTATTGGAATGCCAAATGACCAGGATAGTGTCGCATAAATGGTGAAGGGATTCCAAATATTACTGGTGTTGAGTATGGCAAGAGTTATTGCAGAGAAGAAAATGAATGCCAGCAGCCAGAGGCTGACTCCTAGCCTCGGTCCCAACTGTTTTTCTTCTGCGCTGTGATACATGGTAGGATTAACTTGATTGTTTACAGAATATAATAATATCTATTGTTGTCTGACAGTTGGAAATCATTTCAAAACTTTTCTGATAGTATCAGGCTCTAATGGCTCCTCCTGCCGGGCGAACCCTCGATAAGGACAGAGACCATTATAATTACCATAGCAGCGGCCGCTGTGACTCTTCCGTAGATCAAAGCATATCCGATGTAGGGAATGTGAACAACAACTATCCCGACAATATCGGACGATGGAACAGGTTCCGGGTCATCCACGGGGTTATTAATCCCCCTTGTTCTGAAAAGAAAGGAACCGTTCACATGGGTTATGTTGACAACCTCGTGTGCAAAGAGGGTCCCATTTTCCCAAGGGGCGTGGAACTCAATAACATCACCAACTTTTATGGATGAGCTATTTACAGGTTCAATGAGGAGAAGGGAGCCAGGCGTTATTTCCGGATACATGCTGGATGTCGGATCCGCTGCGATTGTGTGAGAGTAATAAGAACCAAATG
The DNA here is from genome assembly GCA_031625175.1 of Thermoplasmatales archaeon AK. GTDB lineage: Archaea > Thermoplasmatota > Thermoplasmata > Thermoplasmatales > Thermoplasmataceae > UBA447. Next base: position 4,510 of record JAHXPV010000009.1, read on the forward strand.
CAGCGACCGCGACGAGGGCCATCACAGCAGCTAGCACAATATCGCTCTTTGATTTTCTTCTACGCACTCTCACCCTCTTCTTTGTTCTAAGAAGTCTCCTGACCCAGATGTTCTCCCCTAGAATGAAATACGATATCCAGAACACCATTGAGATGGAAATTATCTCCCATACGACATTGAAGAGGGGTGAAACTTTCTCAGATATGTTCAGGAAAGAGAAAACTGAATACAGAAAGAAAAACGTAATGGGTGTTAGAACCTTTCTTCCGGCTGCAATATAAATATAGGATATGAGAACAGAGAAGGCTATGTCAAAGCTGAAATCATAAAGAATAACCTTAGGAAGTGAGCCTGGGCTAGCCAATGCGGAATATGGTGTTATTGAGAAAAAATAAAGGACACCGGAGAGCACCATCCCTTCAAAAGTCCTTTTTCTGAATAGATCAACAGCGGAGGAAAAGACAGCTGGCACTATCGAAACGGAAAGCAACGCAGAATAGTACAGAGAATTCAGAAAAGGACTGAGCAGAAACGATATTTGAATGGTCCTGGTTATTAAGGCGGGCGTGGTTAGCATAGCCATGAGGACTGCGCTGAGAAAAATCGCAAGGGGAAATTTTCTGTCCCCATAAAATTTCTGAAGAAAAAATGGGACAAATATCAGCAGGGCTATAAGAGGGACCCAGACTGATACTTTGAACAGGAAACTCAACTGCCAGACGGCAACGTACAGGAACGGAATCAAAGACTTTGCCCTCATTTCCTGATCTCCGCAAAATAGGTCCTCCCATCGTAGTTTACATAAATCACGTTGCCATAGGCAAACACTGGTCTTTCCGTGAATGCTGCCATCCTGAACACGTCATCCGTGCTGTTCAGACGGACAGCATCTTCAGGTGGTGCCACAGAGACCTCTATCAGGTTGTCCCTGTTGCTCCGCTTGAATTTGGTGATGAAATCAGCCCTGGGCGGAGCAATTATGAGGATGCTGGAAGTAGCTAAAGCAATTCCAGAGGCCAGCAAACCATAGCCGGCTACCATGGGAATGGGAACGATGACGTTGCCGGGAATAAGATCACTCGAGTAGTAGTATCCAGAGACGGGGATGCTGTTAGGTCCTGAGAGACTGTATGTCCTGAATCCAACGGATATTGTCAGATTTGACTTTGCAGTGCCGTACGGGCTAGAAGTATAAGCGGTTATGAAAATGGAATACCCTGTTGATGTTGGCTGTCCCAGCTGGTCGTTTATCCTCTCTGCAATGCTCATATTGCTGGTTACATTGACGGGAAAAACTAACGACTCGGTGTAACCAGGACCTGCATCAGTCTTTCCCTGGAAGTAATAGGTTTCCTTTGACCACGAAGGTGAGCTAGAGATCACATAGGTCGCGTACGAATAGTAAAGGACAGTGGCATTGCCTCTTGTATTTGTATAAGAAATCTGCAGCTCGGCAATCAGGCTCTTTGTAATGTTCTGGTAAATAGTGGAGGGATTGGTTAATGTCACATTGCTTCCATAAAGGGAGTTATTGTACAGAACGTCCTCTACAACAAGATGCGAATCCAGAGAGTATGATCCTGATGGCTGCCTGATCATCTCAGGCTGTTTCTGAAGAACGGTCAATATGCCAAGGGACAGCACGAGAACAGCAGTTAACACTAGTAAAGTGCGCAACCGCTTTTTTCGCTGAATTTGAGCCATCGCGAAAAAATAACCAAAGACAAGATTTAACTCTTTGCACAGTAAAATCTGTATTATGAGAATAAAGACATCAAAGATTCTATGCTGCTGATAGGTTTATCTGAATTGGAAGGTGGAAGGAACTCTCCTGGTAAGAGTTCCCGGAGCAACAGGACAGCAGCAGGTAAAACGCTACATATATTACCCCGCCGGCAGGAATGTAGTCCTGGCCCTCTATTACAAATCCATAGAATCCTCCTGGCTGATTCTCATTTTCTAGGGTTGTGTTAACTATCTGGAACCATACGCTCTGGTTGTCACATGAGCTTTGGGCCAGTTCGGTGAGGCCGGAACCATTGAAGGACCCAAGTGAAATATTGGATAGGAAGCATTCCTGGTTGTTCGGGTTGTAAATCTTGAAACAGAATAATATGGCATTTCCCGGCCCAAGATTGGATATGTAGAGACTGTTTGTCATCTCACCGGTATAAGAATAGGTTTTTGGAACAACAACAAGAGGGGGATCAAGATCATTGAAAAGGCAGCCGGAATCACCCTTGAGCTCATTACCGTTGACGTAAAGATAAGTGTTATTTGCCCAGAATGAGCATACGGAGATTTCCTCACCGACACCGATAAAATCGGCTGTGGCAGATATCTTTGTAGTAATCTGCCCTTGAAATGATGAATAGGCAAGAGAACCGGACAGCACGAAGAAGACCATGGCAATCGAAACGAGTGCTGCCCTTGATCTCATAGTCCAACAACCTCTCAGGGAATAAAAACGGCATGAATCTCAGATTCATATTTCAGCTACACTGCGCTTAACGGATTTGATCACAGCTGAAGAGCCGCATTTAATGAAAGTAGCACCGGAACAGCATTTCCGGTAGACCCTTTTCAGTGCTTTACTCCGCTCTTCTTCAGAGCCTCAAGGCCGGAGACAAGGAGCGCATTCTTGCTTCTGATGTCCCTGACTCTCAGGGCCACCATAACCGCCAGAAGACCAATTATGAGGCAGAAAATCATGGCAGCCCCTGCAAGGAGGTCTCCCACCATCATGATATATGTGTAATTTGCCATATAAATCGATATCACAATCAGCGTATACTGTACCACTGACACAGTAACACCGAATGATAGTATTATGTTTGTAATCAGAGTCAGAAGAACGCCGGTCTCTACAGCATCGGTTGAGTTGTTCCACATCTCCTCTAGGATGCTGTGAAGTCCTTCTATGTCCTTCATAGCATTTATTGAAAGGAGCTCGGCCTCGCTGTCTGAAATCGGCCTTCCGCAGTGTATCGAATCCAGCAGTTTCTGAGTCGAGGTGCTGGTGGGGCTGCTGCCGAAGAATTTAACCACATCCTTGAGAAAATTGATTTTCAAAATACGTGAATTCATGGAAGATATTTCATTTACCCAGGACAGATATCTCATGATCTCCTTCCTAAGAAAGTAATAGGTGATCACCGATACTGCAAGAATTGAAGTGGGAAGCAGCAGGGCGTAGAGGACTATCATGTGCCTATAAATTTCCTGATCGATCTCAGCGCGTCCAACCCATCCTTAGTGAGGGAGTATACGGGCTTATTTCTGTTGTAGATCATAGCCACATACTTCTTCTCAAGAAGCTCGTCAAGTAGACCTATGGCGGTCTGGTAGTTCAGATTGCATCTGTATATTATGCTCGTAATTGACCCGGATTCCTCGTACAGGAAAGACATGATATCAGCCATCATTGAAACTCTGTCCCTCTTCATTCTCTTTGGAAATTGTCGGTATTTGAGCATTTCCTTCGTTTCATCGTTGCTCAGTTTCTGGCCTTTCAGATCCTGTGCAGGGAATATCCCCAGATCCAGTGAAATGGAAAAATACTTTGAGTATATGGTTTCGTTCTCAATTATGGCTAAGCCATGCTGTAGGCCGCAATCGACCATTGCAGCTTTAATGGAGCCCAGTAGCGAGAAGGCATCCTTCTCTGAGGAGATCCTGCATACTGGAATCGCCCCCGGGGGAGACTCGCGCAGAAGACAAAACTGCAAAGCATAGGA
>JAHXPV010000009.1:8256-68517 GCA_031625175.1 Thermoplasmatales archaeon AK
CCAACAAGCCCGATGGAAAATTATAACCTCTGGTGTCCATTTCGTTCCGTTATATCATTATTATAGGCATATAATAACAAAGCGGAAGAGGATGTTGCAGGCAGTGTCAGACAGATTTTCTGGGCATTCAATAATGGTAAGCTGAGAAAAACGTTCTTACAACTCATGAATTCTCATTATAATTGTGCATCTTCTCACAAGGACTGCGAAAAATCTGGAATCTTGTACCACTGATACATATTAATAGTTCAGATTTCTGATATGTATTGTCATACGTTTGGATATAGAAATTCTTTGGGTTTTCCTGAGATTAAACGGTTTCAATCTACTTGCAATATGCATATAACTATTTACGCTTTTAAACCCGGAAGGGTAACCAGCAACTAGGTTCGGCCTCTTTTGTAGACAGCGCTAGCAACAAAACCAGCAACTGCCCCCCCAGCAATCCCTATGCCAAGAAAAACGTAAGTCATGGAGTTCACTGTTGGGACAAACTGAATCACGACGGTGAAGTTTCCAGAAAGATCAATAACCCCACTCTTGACAGATTCGAACCCGCCGACAGCACCAACGGTGAACCTGTAGAACCCTGAGGTAAGTTCACCGAAGTAGATCGAAGAGTTTGTGGACTTCAATGTTTCGTTGCCCAGGGTGACAGACCATGAAGTGCCAGCCGGCAACCCCTCCTCTATGAAGCCCAGAGTAAGATTGGTAAGTGTGGGTGTAAATCTGATCAGGTAAAAGAGTGAGCTATTGCTGACATGAACAACCAGAACTGGCGGCGTCGGGGAATATCCCGGAGATCCGATCATAAATAGTAGAAGTGTGGAATCTTCAGGCACCCCAACCAATGTGATGGAAGCACTGCTGCTTATTACGCTTTCATTGAAATAAAGGGTGAGGCCAGGTTCAGGGATCGAGTAATTGCTTATCGTGAAGCCCCACTGAGCACCGAGAGGAAGGCCTATCTCGCCAAGTGTTACATTGTAGAGAAGTGAGGTTGTGTAATCAATATTTATAACAACATCGGAACCCGCAACAGAGAATATACCGCTGCTGTTATTTGCGACTGATTCAAAGGAATAATCAGGGGAGATTATTGTTTGAGGAACCTGGAATTCATATGTCCCGTTCGGGATCTGGAATGTGAGGGTAGAGGTGTTGCCCTTTGAAATGTTTAACCCGATTGCATCGGCCAGGGGTCCAATATCTATTGCCTGTTGAAGGTTTATGACACCAGCTTCCCATGATGTTCCAACAGGCAATCCACTCTCTTCAATAGAGACTTTGAATAATTTTGGAACAAGTGGCAATTCGTCCTTTCCTGACTGAATGAGTGAGGTGCCGTTAATAGTATTGTTGTACGCTGATGTTCCATTTCCAAAGTAGTTCCACCAGAAATTCCCTCCCTGATATCCGAGACCTATGATATTTCCGTAGAGTATATGTCCGTTCACGGACCTGGCAATGCTGTCGGGGCTTCTCGATATGTTCCACTGATCTGTGTAGTTCACTGTTGAACCTGTGTAGGGGTCGGTCGCATTTTTACCGGAGCTTACTGCTGTGACTGCTACGGAGAAATAATTGTTGTACACAATGTTGTGGGAACTGAACAGTTCGACTCCCACAGGAGAAAGGCCGTCAAGGATTCGTGAGGCGTACTGACTGTACACAAAGTAGGGAACCTGCTCGAAGTGGTTACCCCAGATTGTCACATTGGAATCTTCGCGGGGACTGTTGTATACTAGAACGGAAACGGACTGACTCTGGAATGTGTTGCCTGCCACGAGTATATTTGTGGAATTCCATATGATAAGGTCGGCTGCAGGAATTGAAGACATTGAATCAGGATACCATCCTGAAATTCCAGTGTTGTGAACCAGGCTCAAGTTTGAATCGTTGTAAATCCAAAGACCAAGCTGATCGGTCAAGGGAGTGGCTAGGGAGGAAGCGACTGGAGTATACTGGGGGGAAAAATATACGGGCGGCTGGGACAGATTTTCCACAGCGACGAACCTGTTAGAATTCAGGATCTCGAGCTCGGGAAAGCCAGGGAATCCGTAGTCATTAAGCACCCCGAAGAGCGATGATATGCCGGTCTGAGGAATGTAGTACTCCTTTCCGCCTATCGATAGAAGACTGTCGGAATAGCTGGAAATAATGAGGGGGGCGCTGATGTTTCCCGATGCATTGAAAAGAGTAAGGTTATCCAACTGAGCCTTGTCAAATGCCTCAAGGGGTGTGTACTGACCTAATCCCGGGTTGAAAGACATGTTCAGGAAAATATGCTTGATTGTATGGCTACTGACTGACACATTCACTATAACAGGATTATGAAATGCCATCAGTGCTTGAATGGTGTAGTTTCCCGGTGAGAGATTATAGGAGAATTGTCCAGAAGTCGATACAGGAGACCATGCAGCTGTAGAATCGTCGGGGGTCAATCCACTGTTAATGAAAATATAACCATTGGAGGGTGACAGGACTCCTGAAAGAGTAGAATAGCCATGGCTTTCTTTTTGTGAAGCGTTCCAGAGTGGAGATATAAGTGAAGGACCTGGAGATAGCAAAGCTCCCTGTCCAGTCTCTCCGGTCTCAGATCCTGCATTGAATGCCTCCGGTACATTGTGGTATGTTCCTCCAGACTTGTATCTGAGAGTCATGGTGCCGGTAACATTGTAGAACGACGTTGTGCTGCCTCCTCCGGGACCACCCAGGTCGAACTCGGCATCATAGGGGATTCCAACACCCGGAACTGAGCCATACCCAGAAACCTTATAGAGGGCGGGGGCCGACCTGAATCCGGTAGGAGTTCCTAGTGTTGAATTGAATTCAATGAAGTCAAAGGAACCGCTAAATGAGACATTTTTTCCGCTTGGAGTGTTACCGCTGACAGTGTAATTGAAGAAAACCTCATCATTTCCAGAGGCTGAAACTGTGGAATTCAGATACAGAGAAACATTGAACGGGAAAGTTACATTAAAAGTCGGTCCAACTGCATAGTAAAATGTGGGATATTCAAGCTTTCCTCTGCTCCCATGGCTGTAAAGAACATTCTGCGACATTCTCAGGTCAGGATTGGAAAAGTTCCAGAGGTTGTCGATTAGAGTTAGCTGGTGTGTCCTGGAGCTGTAAAATGCCACGTTCTGTGTCCAGAACGTGTAAGCCGAGGAGCCGAATAGAGTGACATTCGTAAGTATAGCATTCAACTGGATGGAGAAACTGTATGGGGCATCATTTGCAAGATAAAATGCAGTGGCATTTTTGAAATTTACTTCACCTGCGAAGCTCTGTGTGTAATAGGTTGTCTCCTTATAGGTTCCATTGGCGAAGTATAGTCCATAATCTGCGATTCCCATTGGAGCAGGGCCCGTTGTGTAACTTGGGCCTGTCACAAAGCCATTAACCAGATCCAGGTGCGAATTTAAGTTGGGCAGATAGGCAAATTTCAGTGGTACCCCTAAGCTATGAATTTCTGAGAGGATCGCAGTGGTTCCATTTTCTGGATGGGGAGCTGTGTTGTTTGTCACATTTTTCCATGGTGAGGGTCCGATGTCCGCAGAGCTAAGGATATGTGGCTCCTGGATCATAGGCCTCGGTGAAGCAGCGGAGATTGAAAGAAGAGCTAAAACCACCGCTATAATGAATATTCGGAAAACTCTCATTTCGGCAAAGAGAGTTTCACGGGATATATACTTTTAACAATCCCCAAGGCAAGGCAGATAGCATGCTGTAATCATCTGGATTCCCTTGCTGAATTTAATGCAACTTGTATTTTTATCTGCATGAATTGTTCATATAGTCGCAGTTATATGTTCCGGTTTGAAAATGAAAATCCTAATTATTCATGTCAAATGTGGTAAACGATGAAGACTAAACTCCTTGGGCACACAGGCCTCAAAGTTAGTGATTTATGCCTTGGGACAATGACGTTCGGCAGGGACACTGAGGAATCTGAAGCCGCTAAGATTATGGATCGTTTCTTCGATCTCGGAGGGAATTTCTTTGATACTGCTAACATTTATAATAGTGGCAAATCCGAGGAAATATTGGGAAATTGGATAGCCGGCCGGGATCGTGAATCCCTGGTAATAGCTACCAAGGTGAGATTCCCAGTCTCTGAAAACCCAAATTCGGCTGGTCTTACCAGAAAACACATACTTTGGTCGGTGGAGCAGAGTCTGTCACGTCTGAAGACACCATATATCGACATTCTCCAGGTGCATGCATGGGATCCACTGACTCCGCTTGAAGAGACCATGAGTACCCTGGATTCCCTTGTAAGATCAGGCAAGGTCAGGTACATAGGAGCGAGCAATTTCAGAGCCTGGCAGCTTGCACTGTCCCTTGCCGTCAGTCGCTCCCATGGGTGGGAGGAGTTTGTGAGCCTGCAGCCACAGTACAATCTCCTGACAAGGGCGACCGAATATGAGCTCATGCCACTCTGTGAACATGAAAGAATTGCGGTGCTTCCATGGAGCCCCCTCAAGGGGGGCCTTCTCTCAGGAAAGTACGACTTCGGTGGCAGTATTCCGGAAAACACGAGATACTCCAACCTCATAAGGAGAGGTGGAACTCCTCCCTGGGTTACAAACGAGGAATATTACAGACAGGTAATTTCGGAGCTGAAAAATGTAGCCAGCCGAAATGGAAAGACACCTTCTCAGGTGGCTCTCAACTGGCTTATGCTCCAAAAAGCGGTTACCTCCCCCATCATTGGTGTGAGAAACATGCAGCAGCTTGAGGAGGACATTGGAGCGATTGGATGGAGACTTTCTGACGACGACATAGCCAGGCTGACCAGGATTAGCTCTATATACGTGACATATCCTTACGACGAGTGGTCCGAGAATCAGCAGAAAGCCGGCAGGGTATCATAGGAAATCATTCTCCGGAGGATCGTCCAGGATACTTCTGTTTCCCCTGCTGGCTTGGCTGAACCTGTCAACCATTCTGAACAATCGGATAAGCAGATACAGTAAAGGAATGGCCGGTATCCACAGGAGCAGTGGATATGTCACATTCTGCGGGGAAGGAAAGGTTCTCTCCAGGTATATTTCTACTGATTCAAAGATACCCGCAATTCCAAGTTCAAGCACTATCAGAAGATAGAAGAAGATGAACTGGATTCCAGCCTCTTTCCTGTTGTAGCCTCTCTTCAGGAGCCCATATATTAGAGATATGCTTGAAGTGGTGGCTATGGCGTATGAGGGCAGCTCCAGCCAGGTATGAGGAAATATGGCAAGGCTGAGGAAAATGAATAATCCGTTAATATGAAGCGATCCACCCTCAAGTGAGATTATCATTGCTGTCTCAACATTAGATATGAGAAAGAATACCTGTCCGATAAGTGGGATCACTTCAAGCGATGCTGCAAAGAGATTATGGGGGAATATGGATATGAACATTCCCGCGATAGACAGGGAATCTATAGAACTCTGCTGGCTTTCGAACTGTGAGAGCAGCTGTGGATTTTTGAACTCAATAGAAGATACAACCAGGTAAATTGCAATTTCAATTATGAATACCGTTATGAAGATTCTACCCGTTCTGATTTTCCCGGATCTGAAGTACAGGGAATCACGGTGCACTCTTCATCATGAATGACTGCTTAATTAACAATTGGTCTCTTCGGGGATACAATGTTATTGTATTCCAAAATGGGAAATAGTACATACCAATCATCGTTGAAGGGAGGGTCCCAGCAATGAAAGGATACAATGAGAATAAAGTTGCATCATCAGTGACAGACCATATGGCAAATGAGAGGACATATCTTGCATGGGTCAGAACCGGGATTGCGGTCATAGCGCTGGGATTCGTAGTTGCAAAATTTGGGATAATCATAAGAGAACTTTCTCCAACTGCATATAAGGGAACCACCGGCCTCTCAAGTGCCGTCGGTGTTTTGCTGGTCATCGCTGGTGCGTTTCTGCAGGCAATGGCTCTAAGAAGCTTCCTGAGAAACAGGAAAGCCATAATGGAGGGGATTTATTACCCAAGTGTTTCTCTGGAAATTTCCACGGGCCTGCTCACCATTATTATTGCCGTTATTGTTGTCATTTACCTCGTCATAACACTATAAAATTGTTGGGCGCATCCAACCTTAGGGCAATTGAATTACATTACCTGCTGTCTCAATGGTGCTATCCTCCTTATACAGATCGCTGCAGTAAGTTCATTTACTTGAGTCATTTCTTCACCGGTGCAGGAGATTGTGACTTGTCAACCAACATCAAAATAAGGGATCTTTCCTCTGAAGATGCAGAGTCAGTGATAGAAGTTGCCATGGAGTCATGGAGATGGACTTACAGTGGAATTTACACAGAGGATTTTATAAGCAACTGGATCCGAGAGAACTATTCCAAGACAAGACTCCTGCAACAAATTGCCATGGCTCAGTTACGGAAGGACGCATTTTTCCTGGGAGCATTTGATAGTTCAAAGTTAGTTGGTTTCATACATTTCAGAGTATCAGGCAGCACAGCTGAACTGCTTCGTCTGTATCTGAAGCCAGATTACACTCGAAGTAAAATTGGCAGCAAACTCCTCGAAGAGGCGGAAAGGCTCATGGATAGAAGCGGTGTGACAGAATGCATTCTATATGTGCACAGCAGCAACAACATTGGAGTATCATTTTACCAGAAGAAAGGCTTCTTTTGCAAGGGAAACGAAGGTGACGATCTCATAATGGTCAAGAAATATAGAAACCAGAAGTGAAACACCTTTGGGTTTTCTGGCCTTCTTTTCATGGCTGTCCTTTATTGAAAAACAGGCCATCGTATATTCTGGAAAGTCAAAAGTCGTAAAAGGCTGAAGCATGATGAAACAATCCATGTTTCACCTATGTCGCTGAAAAGTGAATTGCGTTTTCCAGGTACATTAGAGTTATGGCGTCAAAGTGAAGGCTCCAGGAAAACTTATATTACCTGTTTTTTTCTCTCCAGGATTTGTCCAAGAGGAAAATTACAAAAGGTTTTGATACTGCAATTATCACCTTACCTAGTTCAAAGCGCCCAAATAAACCAGGCATTGGAGTCAAGGAGTTTTGAGTTGCCCTTTTCAGGAAGTCGGGGTTTTAAATGCAATAAACCACGCTACTAAAACCACCATAAGGCCAAACATCAACTGCAAGATTATCTCAGCTAAGCCAGGATAAAGGCAGACACATAACAAATGGTTAAAAGGTGGGTTACTCTCCCGAGGCCTTCGAAACAACAAGAGAAACAGATCTAACAGCAACGGATTTCCTCGTGATTCCTGTATGTTGGGTTTTCATAATGAGGATTTCCAAAAACCATTCGATATAGCCCAATGTCTTTCCTGAACATTGTAAAATCAGCCAATCATGCCTGAAATATATGGAAACACGGTGAATTTCACCATGTTTTTCCCTGTATTTTCTCTAAATTTCGATGGCTTACGCTACCCTGTCAGGATATCTTGATTTCATGAGATTAAAACATATGGCTGTGAAGTATGTCTTGACCCTCACCCGCTGTACCGTCGTTACCATTACATGGAAGAAGTGGAACATGCCTTTGAAGAATGCATATGGATGTTCCACTATTGATCTGACGCGAGATATGCGGAGATTCCTTCTTATACTTTTCACAGGAAGTGGATGGCCTCTCACTGCCCTATTCATGGTGCCATTGATCCCCTTGCACTCTGATCCGAAATATCCCTTGTCCCGGTAACACACAATACCGGGAATGCTGAGATCTATCATGGAGTCATGGACATTTGCAGGCGTTACTGAAAGCTTCTCAATGTTCTTTGTTGCTGATGCACCGTCCCTGGATCTGCGGGTCTTTGCATCATCTCCCCTGGGTTTTCCACATTCCCCATGATTGGATTCAATGAAGGAGGCATCCTGCATGGTGCCCTTCTTTATTCTGATTCGTTTAGCCATGATCTGCTCCCTGATCTCGTTGAAAACAAGACGATCCTTTCCTGTTTTCGATAATCGTTCACGGAAATGCCATATTGTGTTACGATCCGGAAGCTTCTCAGGATATCCAAGGAAATTCATGAATGAGATGCGGTCTCTTATTTCCCTTTCCACCTGTGGATCTGAGAGATTGTACCACTTCTGCTGCAGCAGTAGTATCTTGACCATGAGTACAGGATCATAATTTGGCCTTCCTCCCTTGTCTGTATTGTTGTCATAAAGATCCGAAAGCATTGGCCTGATCCTTTCAAAGTCAATGCGGTCAGTTATGCCGGTTAAGGGATCACCCAGGGATTCAATTTCCTTGTAGAGTTCAGATAATCCGGTCTGGAAGAGGTTCATGATCTTAGATCATGAGGTCATGAAAAATGGTTTCGGTGAGGGTTTTTGGAAATCCTCAGATTAATTGATTGTAGACATAGTATTATACGGATTTTGGCAAAAAACTAAACCGTATATAGAATGGGCCCGACCGGATTCGAACCGGTGACCTCCTCCGTGTCAGGGAGACATCATACCACTAGACTACGAGCCCAGAATACCTGCGTTAACAGGTTGGAGCATTTGACCGAGATATTTAATGATTTTTTATTATTGAGTTTTCAGGTCATCACCCAGAATTATTATTATTCCGCAGCATCCCATCTCCCATGCAAAAGGCAGTGTTGATTCATGGTGGCGCAGGGTCCGGAATTGAGGCTACGCCAAAGCTAATGGACTATGCAAGGGCTTCTTCTTCAAGGGACAGCGCCATCGACGTCGCGGTAGAAGCTGTCAGGCTCATGGAAGATGATCCTGACTTTAATGCCGGAACAGGGTCCGTGAAAAGAATAGACGGCTCAATCCAGATGGACGCTGCTGTGATGGTTCCCGGCAGGATAGGGTCAGTTATTGCCATAGAGAGAGTCAGGAACCCAATACTTGTTGCGAGAGCAGTGATGGAGAAATCCCCACATGTGATCATATCCGGAGACGGGGCAGTGAGGTTTGCGCGTATCATGGGATTTCCGGATTACGATCCCACCACAAAGAGGTCCCAGGAAATATATGAAAAAATGATGAAAGTCCTGAATGGAGGTGAGGCAGATCTTCCGGATAGATATAGGGAATATCGCAAATACAGCTATCTGTATTCAAATCATAAAAACATAGACACAGTAGGTGCGGTGTCAAGAGTTGATGGCAACTTTGCAGCGGCAGTTTCAACTGGCGGCTCCTCTCCGATGATTAGAGGTCGAGTAGGCGATTCTCCCATTCCTGGTGCAGGGCTTTACTGTGGTCCCAAGGGGGCAGTAGTTGCCACAGGCATTGGTGAGGAGATCATCAGGCGAATGCTCTGCTACAGGGTATACGAAGAAATAGAGAGCGGTAATCTCCAAAGCACGCTGGACAGATACATTGACGAATTCAACGGCGTGCTTGCCGGCATAATCGCCATAAATTTGAAGGAGATGGCTTCAGCCTCAAATAGTAGCATGGCGACTGGTCACTTTACTATATAGCATTATTTCCACACGGTATTCGCGAGTGTCAGATGACGTCAAAATTTATATCACAGTAGTTTATGAGTTGTGCAATGGAATTCGAGAAATTCAAAACGATGCATTTTCCCCGTGATGTTTATGTCGGACACGGGGTGCTTCCAAACATCGTTCCGGTGGTGAATAATTATCTGAAATCGGGTTCCATCGTTATTGTCACAGGGAACATTACCTACGATCTTGCAGGAAAGGAGGTTGAGAACCTACTGAAGGAAGATCGCAAGGAAGTATTTGTTTTCAAGACTGACAAGGCCAACGAGGCAAACCTCAATGAACTGGAGGGGTTTGCTAGGGAGGTCCACGCCGGTATGCTTATCGGTGTCGGTGGGGGAACCAAAATTGACCTGGCAAAGAAGGCCTCCTTTGACCTGCTCGTTCCATTTGTTTCCATACCGACTTCACCAAGCCATGACGGTATAGCATCACCTAGGGCCTCAATAAGGCGTCAGAAGGACAACTGCACACTATCACAGAGTGCCTCGATGCCGATAGCCATAATTGCCGATACCACAATACTTGCTAAGGCTCCATACAGGTACCTCAGGGCGGGAGCTGCGGACGTCATTTCCAATCTCACTGCAATACTGGACTGGAAGCTGGCCAACCGCCTTCATGGGGAGGAATTCAGCAGCAGCGCCGCAGCAATATCAGAGTATGCTGCAAGAGAGCTGCTTGAGAAGAGCCATATGATACTGGAAGGTGTCGAGGAATCTGTCTGGCTTGTGACTAAGCAGATTCTGGCTTCTGGAACTGCAATGGCAATTGCCGGTTCCTCACGCCCTGCAAGCGGGAGTGAGCATCTTCTGGCTCACGCTCTCGAGATGACCAATCCGGGCACATCCATTCATGGGGAACAATGTGCCATGGGATCGGTTGTTTCCATGTTCCTACATGGTGGGGACTGGGGATCCATACTTGACGCTTATTCAAAGATGAGACTGTCAGTCAGGGCTAGGGATTACAATATCCCTGATTCGGTCATTATCAAGGCGCTCAGCACAGCCCACAGCATTAGGCCGGAAAGATACACCATACTCGGAGAGAAGGATATCAGCCTTAATGCCGCTGAAAAGGCGCTCGAAATAACCGGAATAATATGAAGGTGGTGTTAGCATATCAAAAATTTCGCTGATAGGAGTTGACCTGGCACAGGAAGGGCTCTCATTTACATTTGTTGGCCCACTAGCCGGGTGTGCAGAATGTCGTGTGAAGAATGTCTGCTTCAATCTGGATGCTGGCAGGAGTTACCGGATCACTAAAGTCAGGGACAAGGAAAACCCATGTTTCGTATTCAACAAGGACAGGGTCTCCGTGGTGGAGGTGGAAGAGCTCCCGGAATATTTCAACATGCAGTTTGGAAAGAGGTTGCAGGAGGGATCTTCTGTCACCCTGAGATCAATGAGTTGCGACCACTACACCTGCCCAAACATAGAGAAATGCAATCTTCTTCACCACAGAGAAGGTTCTAAGGTCCTCGTTAAAAAAGTCGGAGAAAAGCTCGACTGTCCAAAGGGTTACGACATGAGACAGGTCCTAGTGGAATACCAGTAATCCGGCAATGTTGAACATAGGTCTGGTGGGCAAACCCAATGTGGGCAAGTCCACCCTGTTCTCAGCCCTGACTTCAGTCTCAGCTGAAATCGGAAATTATCCATTTACCACCACGAAACCAAACATGGGCGTTTCATTCTTCAAAACACCATGCCCACACAACGAGATAGGAAAGCAATGCAGTCCAAGGGAGGGAAGATGCATCAACGGCATCAGGTATGTCCCTGTTGAAATAATAGACGTTCCGGGGCTAATACCTGGATCGAGCCAGGGAAAGGGTATGGGAAACGAGTTCATGGACAACATCCGGGAGGCAAGATCAATAATCCATGTCTTTGACGCCTCAGGGACCACTGACGCTGACGGAAACCCCATTCAGGAGCACAGGGACCCTGTTGAGGACATAGCTCAGATCGAGCAGGAAGTTGTTAGGTGGCTTGGAGACAGGGTGTTCAGGGACTGGGACAAATTCGCAAGAAAGGCAGACGCCGGCGGAGAGAGGATCGAAAGAACTTTGGGCAGGAAAATCGCCTCCTTTGGAATATCTGAGACAGATATTGTGAAGATTCTTTCCAGCGAATTCTTTCCAGGGAAGCTTTCTCTCTGGAACCTTGAAGACGCCATCAGGTTCGCATCAGCTATCCCGACAGAATCCTGAGACAGGAGGCTGACCGTATATCATCCGTTTATCCCGGAACCCTCTTTATTTCAGGCCAATATGAGCTCGCGCTTGAAAAGGCGTTCAACTCCGGTCTCATAGACAGTACAGGGCCTGACTTTTCCATTTCTGAAAAAGCCACCGCGAAGCAGATTGAAGCACTTACGAAGATCAAGGAGTTCATAGGGCAGGCCTGGGTGACAAGAATCAGCGACCTGATCGGGAAGGTTGTTAGGGAGATGTTGGGATATATAGTTGTGTATCCCGTATATGATGAGAGCAGCTGGTCAGACAGTCAGGGAAACATACTTCCTGATGCGCTGCTTGTTCCTGATGGGTTCACCGCTCTTGATCTGGCCTACAGGGTACACACAGAAATAGGCGAGGGCTTCATAAGGGCCATAGACTGCAGGACACACAGGGCAATTGGCAAAGATCACGTCCTGAAGGACAGAGATGTGATCAGGATAGTCTCCAAGAGCAGGTGAACGGTCTAACATTTTTTAGAAACCTTGCTATCATTACAGATGCGTTTCGTGGATATGCACGAGGATTTTGCTTTCTCAGCTCAGAAGAATGACGTTGTCTCCTCAAGCCAGCAGTCGAGCCTGAATGCCCTCAGGGAGTTTGAAGAATGCCTAGTTTTTGGCTCAATATTTCCACACATAGGAACAATTAATGAGAGGTCTGAGTACCTGACAAAAATGTATGGCAGTTACACAGGATCGACGGCGGTTTCAGTGGATGTTATGCTTGAGCAGTTCAAGCTTTATGATTTCTTCTCAAGAAGGCACGACGTGGGGATCGTGAAAAACGCGCCTGATCTCTTAAAAGGCGGAGTGAAGTTTCTCCTGAGTCTTGAGGGCACGGATGTGCTCCGAGACCCCTATGATGTATTCCTGCTCAATGACCTTGGATTGAGATGCATCGGTCTCACCTGGAACTATGACACAAAGTTTGCCGCTTCATGCATGTCCAAGAAGGACTATGGCCTCACTGGCTTTGGTTCAGAGGTGGTAGACATCGCCAATTCCCTAGGGATTATAGTGGATGTGTGCTCAGTATCCAGCAGGCCCGTACTTGTCTCGCATGGAAACGCAAAAGGATTGCATGATCACCCGAGAAACATTGATGATGTCTGTCTGGATGCGATAGCTTCAACAAAGGGAGTGGTAGGGGTAACTGCTATCGTCCAGACGCTTGGCGGTAGCAAGGATATAAACAGTCTCGTAGAGCACGCGAAATACATTTCCAGTTCCGTCGGTTGGGAACATGTAGGACTTGGAACAGACTTCCTTGGGATATCTGAGGTCCCTTCCGGCTTTGAGAATATAGGCAGGATGCAAGCCTTATCCAGTCTTCTTGGAGAAAATTCAGAGATGGTGCTGTGGAGCAACCCGATCAGGGTCATCGCTGCAAATCTCAGGGGATAATGTAGCAAACAAAGTGGTTAAATATTGACTTGCATATACCATGCCCACATCGACTGACGTTTCAGCTTGAAGGTGGTTACAGATTGGCAAATGGAGAGAACGCTGGCGGAAAGCTTAAGGCGGTTCGGAAGAAATTCAGATGGTCAGACAGCAAATACAAGAGAAGGGTATTGCAACTGAAGAAGAAAAGCGATCCCCTCGAGGGGGCTCCGGCAGCCAGGGGCATCGTCATAGAGAAGATAGGTATTGAGGCAAAGCAGCCCAACTCCGCAATAAGAAAATGCGTGAAGCTTCAGCTCATCAAGAACGGCAGACAGATTACTGCCTTCGCACCGGGTGACGGAGCCATAAACTACATTGATGAGCATGATGAGGTCGAGGTTGCAGGAATAAGGGGACGGCAGGGCAGAAGCAAGGGAGACATTCCAGGCGTAAGGTACAAGGTCGTGAAGGTCAATGGGATATCACTGCTTGAGCTTGTGAAGGGCAGAAAGGAGAAGACGGTGAGATAATGGTCGAACTCAAGATTCTGGGTCAGTATCCTGTCAGCGAGGTACAGGTTCATGATGTGGACGTTTTTCAAGCTATTCTGCTGGAAAGCGTAACGTGAACACTGTCGAGAGGCTGCTCAACAAGCTGATGCGGTCTGAAAAATGGACGGGGAAGAAGTACAGCGCCTACCGTGTTCTCAGGGAGGCATTTGAAATAGTCGCTGAAAGGACAAAGCAGAATCCTGTCCAGGTCCTCATCAACGCGATCGAGAATGCTGCACCAAGGGAGGAGGTCACAAGGCTTAAGTATGGAGGCATCGCTGTTCCTAAGGCAGTAGATGTCTCTCCATCCCGCAGGGTTGACGTTGCCCTCAGAAACATAGCCATTGGTGCAACAAATGCTTCTTTCAAGAGCAAGAAACCGATAGCCAACTGTCTCGCCGACGAAATAATGAACGCTGCGAAAAATGACGCTGCATCCTTTGCCGTCAACAAGAAGGAAGAGATTGAAAGAATAGCGGCTTCTGCCCGCTGATTCTTCCATAATTTTCTCTCGGTCTCCTGTCAAATTTTCGCTGGGCATTAACTTTGGAAACGTCAGAAATCTTCATTATTCTATCCTTGCAAAATAAAAGTTTAGAAGAATTGCAGTGAAGCTGCGAGTCCAACGATTGCGATGAGCATTCCCAGAGAAGCAAAGGATATGAGATGTGTAACGCGTCTGATCCTCTTTACCTGGTCCAATTTACCCTCTCTGGCAAGGCGTGTTATTTTTCTCCCATGGTAAATGTTGTTGCCGTAGATGGTAACGATCATAACTGCAACAAGTATCGCCTTTGAGAGAAGGAGCATTCCACCGACAGTGTGCAAGAGGTTGGCTGGATTTCCGCCAATATACCAGTAACCCAGGTAAAGACCGGTAGCAACAAGGATTGCAAGCGATATATGGGTGAAATAAGCGAATCTCTTGGCTATTTTTCCGACCATGAGGGTGCGCTGCTTCTCATCCTGTGAAATCTGAAACGAAGCGGGCCACACGACAATCCAGATGAAGAAGGAACCACCGATGAAGATTATTGCAAAAAATATGTGAATAAAAAGCAGGATGTATGGAATAAGTGGCACGTTCCGGTAGGCTTAATGCAAATATATTGTTTGCCTATTTGTCCATCCCCAGACTCCCTGCAATCACTACAGGATCCCATACCGGCCCAAATGGTGGGGAGTACCCGAAATCTGTGAAGAACAGATCGTCAGCTGTAATCTTCTGTTGGACGGCAAGGGCCAGAGAGTTTAGTCTCCACGCTCCCCCATCCCTCGAAATAACCTGCGCTCCTAGTATTCTCCTGTTACCATTTTGGAGAAGAAGACTTAGGTATACATCCTCGCCTCCGGGATAATAAGCTGCCCTGCTTTTCGCCCTGACAAATATCCTTTTATGATTTATCCCAAAACTGTCAGCGTCTTTTTCGGTGATGCCGGTGTAGCCAACGTCAAAATCGAATATCTTCACCAGGACAGTTCCAAGTGCACCAGGGAAGTTCATTTCACCGCCAGCTGCGTTGGCTCCCGCTACTCTCCCTGCTTTGTTCGATATCTGCGCCAGTGGCATCCAGTCTTCCCCACCGGTCACAAGATTTCTTACGGTGGCGCAGTCCCCCGCTGAAAAAATACCAGGTTCAGAGGTCTCCATCCTTTCGTCGACCCTTATTGCGCCGTGTGATCCTAATCTAAGATCAGCGCTAGCCCCCAGTGCTGAATTCGGACCAACCCCTACAGCCAGGAATACCGTGTCGAACTCCAGTCTGGTCTGACCCGTAGTCACTGATATCCTGGAACCGGTCTTCACAATGTCGCGTATCTCGGCGCCTTTGATGACATTGACCCTGCTTTCGAAGTTTTCCCTCATTTTTTCTCCAACGTCGTCATAGATCCTCGGAAATATTCTATCATGCCGGGACAGGAGAGTTACTTTCTTACCAGAGGCTGAGAGTTCGGATGCAATTTCCATTCCGAGTGTTCCGTCACCAATGATGCCAACCTCATTGCCCATACCCAGAGCCGATTTGGCTGCCTGGGCATCCTCGAGACTTCGGATCGCTATTGCACCCGTGTTCCTGAACTCCTCCGGGACCCTTGGTGAGGCTCCGGTGGCTATGATTAGTGAATCGTAGGCCAACCGTTCTCCATTGTCAAGGACAATTACCTTATTTTCCGGCTCAATCTTTGTGGCATTCCTGTTCGTAATGATACGAATACCCCGCCTTACCGTGAATTCCTCAATAGGATAATGTATCAGCTGGTTAAGATCCTTTACAACACCTCCCAGGTAGTAAGGTATGCCGCACTCTGCGTAAGACACGTATTTTCCTCTCTCAATTACAGTAACAACAGCCCGTGGATCCTGTCTCTTGGCCTTGGAAGCGGCAGCCATTCCGGCTGCTCCCCCGCCCACTACTATCAGGTTCATGCTTCTTCATGCGCCGCACTTTCAATAAGATATCCCCTAATTCTACAAAACCTGTTGAGGGATAATATGCTGCCTGAACGATTCGTGCTAAAAGGTGAATATTCGGATAATAAATAAGCAATCCGTGAATACCCCATTATGGAAAGGGACGAACTTCTATCTCGGCCTGTCAAGGATATCCATATTGACGGAAACACTACCATAAGGAACCTGATGGAGCAGTTTGGGTCATCCGGTGGATTCACATCCTCGAAAATGCACACTGCATATCAGATTGTGAAGAGAATGCTGAGTGAGGATAATACGACTTTTTTGTCTTTTCCCGCTGACATCATTTCTACAGGAACCAGGGGGCTGATAACCGAACTGGTGAGGAGGAAGATGGTTGATGTTATCATAACCACCTGCGGAACCCTCGACCACGACATCGCAAGGTCATTCAGGGATTACTATTCAGGGTCATTTGATTTCAGTGATAAGACCCTGAGAAATATGGGGATAAACCGGCTTGGAAATGTATTCATTCCCGACGAGAGCTATGGAGAGATAATAGAGAATAAGACGATGGGAATTCTCGAAGAGCTGTACTCAATAAAAAAGGAATGGGG
The DNA here is from genome assembly GCA_031625175.1 of Thermoplasmatales archaeon AK. Taxonomy (GTDB): domain Archaea; phylum Thermoplasmatota; class Thermoplasmata; order Thermoplasmatales; family Thermoplasmataceae; genus UBA447. The sequence continues at coordinate 24,963 of JAHXPV010000009.1, forward strand.
GGGACGGGAACTCATACATGAGGTCGGGAAACGGATTATGAAAGAAGATTCCATCCTTCATCAAGCAAGCAGGAACAACATACCTGTATATGTTCCGGGCATAACAGACGGTTCATTCGGGTCACAGCTCTGGTCCTTCCGCGAACAGCACAGAGACTTCTCGGTGGACCTGCTGAAAGACGAGCACGAACTGTCAGACATAATATTCGACAGCAAGAAAACAGGCGCCATTATGATAGGTGGTGGCATATCGAAGCACCACACCATATGGTGGAACCAATTCAGGGGAGGTCTGGACTATGCTGTATACCTGACCACTGCCCAGGAATTCGATGGGTCGCTATCTGGGGCAAAGCTTGAGGAGGCTATTTCCTGGAAAAAGGTCAAGGAGGAGGCTGAATTTGTGAATCTCTATGGTGATGCAACTGTTCTGCTTCCACTGCTGATAGGCCCACTTCTCTAAATGTACTTAAGCCACTCCATGATTGGATCATCATCCTCATGGAGATCAGTGCTGGTCTCACCAAATGCACTTATGGTCGTGAACCTGTAGAAATAGATTCTTCCGTTCTCTTCCCTTCCAAACATTATATGTTCCACAGATTTTCCCTCTGGGAGGTGGCTCATTGCCTCAGGGAACTCCGGAGAGAAGTGCACCTCAATAAGATCCCCATGTTCCTCCAGCCAGTATGAATTGTTTCCCTTTACGAACTCTCTAAGTTTTGCTGACTCTATGGAAGGGCCTCTCATGACATTAGGGTATTGTGATTCAGGTTATAGTCTTTGTTAGGGCGACATTTATTAATCGGGTGAGTGCATCTGCAATCCATGATTTATATCACAGAGAAAGAGGTTGAAGAAAATCTCACTGATTTCGGTAAGGGAAAGGCCCTTGCCAGTGCAAGAGATCGGCTTATCCTTGATGGCGTTGTATACAACACAATGCCCGCGATATGGTCCTCGAAACATATCGCCGGAATGAAAACTTATATAGCTGGTAAAGAAGGTGCACACTTTGTTGTAATGGTTTTTGACACAAGAAACAATGACCTTCTTGCGGTAATAGAGGCAAACAGGCTTGGGCAGGTGAGAACAGGCGCACTTCCTGCAATGGTTTCCGGAATGCTACTGAAGGACAGGAAGCAGAGGGTGGCCCTCCTCGGATCCGGGTTCCAGGCCGAGACACAGCTTCACGGTCTGCTAACGGTGTTTGAACCCGAATGGATCAGGGTGTTCAGCAGGAATTATGATCATGCTGCTTCATTTGCGGAAAGGATGACAAAGAAATTCGGGCAGGAAATAGTTGCATCCAGAACTGTTTCTGAAACCCTAAGCGGGGCAAGCCTAATATCCAGTATTACTGACTCAAAGGATCCCATATTCACCGCGAAACATCTTGGGGAAAGATACCACGTCAATCTCTGCGGGGCAAATCTTCCGGTCAGAAGAGAGGCGTCAGATGACGTACTTTACACTAGCGATCTTGTCATTGTGGAACACCTTGAACAGGCACTCAGGGAGTCAGCTGAGATCATAGGCCTAAGGCAGCTCCACCCAAGAAAGGAGATCGTAGAACTCAAAGATTTTGTTCTGATGGTCAAGGATCAGCAGTATGGGAGGACGGTGTTTAAATCCATGGGCATCGGTCTGGAGGACCTGGCTGCAGCTTACCTTGTGCTGAAGAATCTCTCCATCCTCTGATCTGGTTCGCGGAATAACAAGAATCAAAAAGGATGATAAGGCTACCTTATCAAGGGAGAAAAACTTCACAATTTTAGAAATCAGTCAAGGCATCATCATTTCAGAGGGACAATCATTCCTTCACTCATTGATATTTCCAGCTTTCAGAATCACACAGATCAGTTTTTATAAACTTTATAAACTATCGAGTTTATTATCTCACAGTTAATTTTTCACACATGGCAAAAACAGTAATTGTCACAGGAGGATCAAGGGGTCTGGGAAAGGCTCTTTCCGACCTATTTTTCCGAAGGGGCTGGAATGTTGCTACGTTTTCCAGAACATCTGATGAGCTTGAAATCAGGGATGGTCAAGCTCTCTTTTTATCAAAAAGAGCAGACATAAGGCTGGAGAGGGATATGATTAACCTTACCCGTCTGATTGGAGACCGTTTTTATGGCCCTAAACTTCTAATCCTTAATGCAGGAACAGTAACTCCCTCCAGGCCTTTTGCGGAAAGCGATGTTGGCGAACTCAGAAGGCTACTTGAAACTAATGTGATCGGGAATTCCCTTCTTCTCAGCCTGTTCCTGAGGCTTCCGGACACAATTGGCGCTGTCCACATCACATCAGATGCCGCGTCGCACAACTACCCGGGATGGGGTTTTTATGGTGCCACAAAAAGAGCTATGGATCATATCATTGCAAATATTGCCGTGGAGACCGGTGGAAAGGTATTCCTATCAGTGGACCCTGGTGATATGGATACAGAAATGCATATGACAGCTGAACCGGGAGCAGACAGAAGAACCCTTAAATCTCCGGAAAAGGCTGCTGTGGAAGTGTACGATAAAATAATGGAGGCTCTGGAATATGCCGGATACTAAACACATATTCAGCCTTCATGACAAAGCATATTCACTGCCGCCAGAGTTATCCGGGAGGGAGCGTAGTGCTGTCAATTTGCTCTATATAAACAGTGCTAGCAGAGCTTATTCGGTTCTCAGGTTCGCGGACATTGTTGATATTTTAGAGGATGAGTCTCTGCTCGTCTTCAATGACAGTCTGACCATACCTGCGAAATTCACCGTCATAGTGGAAAGGACCGGAGAACCCGCAACGGTGCACGTGGGGAGCCTGCCTGGTCATTATGTTGTAGAAATCAGATCCAACGGCCTGAGAACTGAAAATGGTGACATTCTCATCTTCCCGGAAGGTGGTAAACTGCGTCTTCTTGAAAGAATGGCAGCGTTCCCCAGGTACTGGATCGCTTCTCCAGAGTCTGGATTCAATCTCCTTAGCGCCGGTTTGAGCTTCGGATCTTACATAAATTATGGAAATTTTGAGTACAGGCCATCCGATGGAGTCTATGTGAGCGAATTTGCCCGGAATCCAGGATCCGTGGAATATCCATCCGCGTCCAGACCCTTTACAGAAGACCTCATTCTGCGTCTGAAGGATAAAGGTGTCAATATTGTGACACTGACTCTGCATTGCAATCTTGCCTCTCTTGATGCGGACGAGTTCTGGATGTCAGAAAGATTGCTTCCAGAACACTACAGCGTCTCAGAAAAGACCGCTTCTGCACTGAACGCCCAGATAAATTCCGGCGGAAAAATTATTGCAGTGGGCACCAGTGTCGTCCGGGCTCTTGAAACAGTGTACAAAGAACAGCTATTCACAGCAGGCGAAGGCTGGACCGATATATTCATAAGAAATTCTCTGAAATCCCCCATTAGCGGTCTCATCACAGGCATGCACGATCCGAGCACTTCCCATATACTGCTTCTTGGAGCATTCTGCCCACTGGGGTTGCTGGTATCGGCATATCAGACAGCTGAGGATTATGGGTTCAGGTGGCACGAGTTCGGTGATGCTGCCCTGCTGATGCGGGATTCAAAGGCACCCGGATAGTTCATCCATCCATGCTGGGCGGTTTCTAATCAAATCTCTGGCTCTCTGAAGGTCTTCCGGGGTGTCGATATCGAAAAGTTCACCATGGTTCACAACCTCTACCTCTATGACCCTTCTCGCAGCTCTTATTATGAAATTGGCACCAGTGTCGCCCTTCAGAGCCATCAGCTCACTGTAGCAGTGCCGTGGAAATATTGCAGGATTCCTCCTGATTCCCTGGAAAACTGCGCATACGATGTGGCTGGGATTATTCTGGGATTCATAAACCATCCTTTTCAGGAGATTCGGAGAAACGAACGGCTGATCCCCCAGCAGGAAGAGGATATGATCTTGCGATGTTCCTATTTCCTGAATTGCAGTTCTTATTGATCCTGCTATACCTTCATCTGGATTCTTGTTGATGATAACACCTGTGTGGAATGAAGCGTGGGAAATTCTGCCATAAGTTTCCGGAGAAACTACGACATATACTTCATCAGGCAAAACAATTCTGGCTACGCAAATCACAGTCTCAAGTACAGTTCGACTGGACAGTGCCTGCAGGAGTTTGTTGTCTCCGAACCTTTTGGAAAGCCCGGATGCCAGAACAACACATGCTGCCATTGTAGTTTGAAAGCTATTGCGTTTGCCTATATTATGAAGATGTGATGGCACATTTGCAATTCAGGATAGATTTATGAGTTCAACATTTCAGCGGAACGGATTTTCAAAAAACTATCAGCTGCAAGGCAGTCAATCCCAAAGAATTAAAACCAATATGCAATCTTCAGGCATGGAGAACTTAGATTTTGCCGGGAAGATGGGAGAACTGGGAAGGGGCCAGAATTCCTTCGTGGTGGCCACGGTAATCCGCACAGAAGGGTCTTCCCTTGCAAAGCCAGGATTCAAAGTCATAATCCAAAATGGTTCAATAGTTTACGGTACACTTGGTGGGGCATGTCCGGAATCTGTGATAATTGATGAGGCAGAAAAGGTTCTGAAAACAGGAACACCCAAGGTGATTAAAGTTCATCTCGAGGAGTCAAAGAAGGGCGCAAGAGCCATGATTTCAAAGCGGACTCAAGAGGATATTTACGTCGAGACTTTCTGCGGCGGGGTCATAGAAATTTACCTTGAACCATTTCTTCCCTCGCAGAGGCTGATTATCATTGGACAGGGCGGAAAGGATGAAATTGAGGACGATCTCGTCCTTCTTGGCAAAAAGCTGAACTTTAACGTCACGGTAGTGGACCATGCACCTTACCTCTCAAATCAGCCAGACAGGGTAATATCTGAACTGGATTACAATCTTCAGGATCTTAAGCTGGGGGCGAACGACTTCGTGGTAGTCCTTACGAAGGGGGACAGGGATATCACCGTTCTGCAGCAGATATCGAAGCAGGAGCCTGCTTATGTAGGGCTTCTAGCAAGCAAAAACAGGATAGCTCATGACTTTGAGATCTTGAAGAAAAATGGCGTGAGCGAGGATTTCCTGAAATCAATCCACGCTCCAGTAGGGATAAAATTGGGGGCAGTGAGCCCCTTTGAAATTGCCGTTAGCATTGCTGCTGAGATCATTTCTGTTAGGAGGGAGAAGGCAGCAAACGTCATTTCCGAGACAGCCTGATCCTACTTCATATTTTTCAGGATTGTTTCAAGTTCATTGATGATTTCCCTTATATCATTCTCGTACTCCTTAACTTTTTCAGGCTCGTCATGGAAATAGGCAACATATCCCCGCAATTCGCCTATTATGGCTTTTAATGAGCCAGCTTCACCAAACGGCATTATGCCTCTGAAGGAGGTAAGCCTGTATTCAAGTTCCTCTTTTCCGGTCTTCGTAATCTCATATCTTCCGTCCGGAAGCTTCCTAATCATGCCTTCGCTCTCCATTGATGACAGTAGAGGGTATATTGAGCCTGGACTTGGTCTCCACCAGCCCATGGTTCTTCCGCTCAATTCAGAAATTATATCTGCCCCTCTAGCTGGCTTCTGATCCAGAAGGAAAAGGACAAATGTCCGCAACCCCCCAAATCCTCTCATTCCCCTGTGGGAATGCATTCCGTGCCTCATCATTTCTGTAACACTCGAATTAGATATCGTATACCGATATTAAAAGATATCGAATTTAGATATTGAAATTGATGAGCATGGGATATTAACGGTGATTTCGACATTTAATTCTGAATTCCACGTCGTCAGCAGGGGATGAATTAACTTAAATATCAGAATAAACTCTTGAAATTATGATTCCACCGGAGTTTGATTATTATTCACCCACAGGAATCAAGGAAGCAGTTGACCTTCTCTCTAAATTTGGTGAAGATGCAAAGGTACTGGCAGGAGGTCAGAGCCTTATACCTATGCTCAAGTTGAGGGTCACTTCTATTCCGGTCCTGGTAAGTCTGTCCGATATTAAGGAGCTCGATTATGTGGAGGCAAGAAGGGACGGACTCTACATAGGTGCAATGACAAGAATTGCGGATCTTGAGGATTCATCCGCGATAGATAACTCGCTTGCAATAATACCCCAGGCAGCATCAAAGATTGCGGATCCCCTCGTGAGGAACATGGGCACCGCCGGAGGAAATATATCCCATGCTGATCCGAGCAATGACCTTCCAGCAGTCATGCTGGCCCTCGGGGCAAAGTTCAAGGTTTACGGAAAGGGTGGAGAGCGTGTGCTTGATTCCCGGGACTTTTTCTTGGACGCCTACACCACAGCCCTGAACAGGGACGAGGCAGTCACGGAGATCATTGTGCCAAAGTGGAAAGCAGGATCACGGGGAGTGTACCTAAAAATGCGAAAGAGAGCCGCTGACTTTTCAATTGCAGGGGTCGCGGTCCAACTTGAATTCAATGACGGGGAGGTTTCGAAGGCAGGCTTGGCTACTACATCACTGAATCCGGTTGCAAAGAAGATCACAGAAGCCGAGGATATGATGACTGGGAAGGCCCTTAACGACGCTTTAATAGACAAAGTATCAAACCTAGTGGCTGAGAGCTGTGATCCTGCATCTGATCTATATGGAAGCGCAGAGTTCAAGAGGAAGCTGGCAAGGAGGCTCACCTCTGAAGCCCTTCTTACGATTTCGAAAATGAGGTGAAAAAGATGGTTGAAAAGAAACACATATCATTAACTGTGAATGGGGAAAAGAAGGAAGCTGATGTAGAACCCAGACTTCTGTTGGTGCATTATCTCAGGGATAATCTGGGCCTTACCGGAACCCATGTAGGGTGTGACACCACCAACTGCGGGACTTGTACAGTAATACTGGATGGCAGGGCAGTCAAAAGTTGCACCGTACTGGCTGTGCAGGCAAACGGCAAGAAGGTCCTGACCATCGAGGGGCTGTCGCCAGACAAGAACAGGCTCCACCCCATACAGAAGGCATTTATCGATAAGGATGCATTTCAGTGCGGCTACTGCACATCTGGTATGATAATGACAACTTTTGCCATTCTGAAGAAGCATAAGAAACTGACTGAGGAAGAGATAAGGGCGGCACTTTCCGGGAACCTCTGCAGGTGCACGGGTTATGACAACATCGTGGATGCCGTTAAGGAAGCGGAGGAAAATGTCGAAGAGGAGGGAATTGAGCTTGAGGAACCTGAACCAGTGAGAGTGAGAAGATGACGAGTAAGTTCGATGAACGGTTTGTTAATGGGACAGCAAGATATGTGGACGATCTGACTTTCCCCGGGATGCTCTACCTAGGAATTGTTAGAAGCCCATACGCTAGAGCCCGCATCATTGACATCAGTGGGGGCATCACTCACAAGGATCTCCCCCTCAAGCTTTCATCTGTCGGCGAGGGGGCCACTGAGGGATTTGAGTTTCTGGAGCACCCTGTGCTGGCAAATAAGTATGTAGGATACGTTGGCCAGCCGGTTGCTGCCGTATTTTCCGAAAATAGGTATGCAGTTGAGGATCTCATAGAATCGGTTGATGTCTCATACGAGCCTCTTAAGCCAATAATGGATCCAGAGGAATCTCTCAGGTCAGAACCCATGTATCCAGGCCTAAAAAGCAATATTCTCTTCGACAGGTACAGGGGGAACGATTTTGAGATCAAGGATGCCCCAATAGTGCTAGAAGACAAGCTGGTCAACAAGAGAATTTCGGCCAATCCCATTGAGCCAAGAGGTGTCCTGGCTGCCTATGACGGAAAGAGACTGACAGTCTGGATCAGCACCCAGAGTGTACACAGCATCAAGGAGGGATTCTGTGAAACCCTCAATCTTAAGCCGGAGAATGTCAGGGTCATACAAGCTGACACCGGTGGTGGATTTGGGACAAAGGGAGGCATCTATCCTGAGTACGTGATAGCGGCAGCAATAGCAATGAGGGAAAAACGCCCGGTTAAATGGATCGAAACAAGGTCCGAGCATCTCCTTGCAACAAGATCGGGTAGAGGTGCCATAGGGAAGATGAAGCTCTATGCAGACAGATCAGGAAGGATCCTCGGCCTGAAGGGAGATGTTATTGTTGACACTGGCGCCTTTGCAGGCGGAAGCGGAGAATTCAGTGCCCCATTCATCGCAATGCAGATAACAGGGCCCTACCACATCAGGAACGCTTACATACATGCCATGTCGGTGCTTACAAACAAGGCGCCCTGAGGCGTCATTCTTCATGGAGAGGATGGTGGATATGCTGGCCGACGAAATCGGCAAGGACCCTGTGGATGTCCGTATACTTAACGCAACAACTGCGCCATTCAAATCACCAACTGGTCTCGAAGTGGAAGCCTCCAGGCCATTCATTGAGGCAGCCGTCAGAGAGCTGGAATATGAAAAATACAGGGGAAAGAAAGGAGTGGGCTTTTCTTTCTTCGTCCTTGTTCCTGCAACCATGCCTGGCGAGAGCGCAAAGATTGCAGTGGAAGGAGGAAGAGTCAAGGTATGGCTCGGAGGAAATGCACACGGGCAGAGGCATGATCGCTTTGTTGAGACCATACTTAAAAACGAGCTTGATGTGCCGGCTGATTTCATAGATTTTCAGCTGGGAGACACAGACCAGACCGAATCAGGTGTCGGATCTTGGGGCAGCCGGTCAGCCATGATGGGCGGTTCAGCGCTGATACTTGCAGCAAGGAAACTTAAATCACAGGTAGAGGCAAAACACGGCAGATACTCATCCAAACTGCTGCTGCAGGGAAAGTGGGAAGTGTTCGAATTCTTCAACTATGACAAGCATCTTAACAGCCTGGGAGCCAACCTGGTATACGCAGAAACCGGGTCGCTTGGCGAAATAAGGATCAAGGAGTGTCTGTCATATTACGATGTAGGCATTCCGCTGAATGAGAGGAACGTGATTAATCAGATCGTCGGCGGTTGCGCTCAGGGAGTCGGCCAGACATTGTTTGAAGAGCTTGCGTTTGACGAGAACGGACAGCTCATCACCTCTTCAATAGCCGATTCGGGAGTGCCAAGAGCAGATCTGCTTCCCAGATTCAAGGCAAAGCTCCACAGGAATCCGTCATCCCTTCCATCTGGGTCCAAGGGGGTGGGTGAGAGCCCGACCATTGGTGTTCCATCGGCACTTGTGAGAGCCGTCGAGACTATTGCCGGAGTTAGAATAAGGGAGACGCCAATAAATCAGGAGAAGCTGCTGGAAAGCCTCCGTATTGTCTAACGACACTAATTTCCAATAGCTTCCCCTGAAAGTAAACAAACATATTTTTATCTCATTTTATTAAGCAGGAGGAGATTGCTGTAAGATGGCAGACATTGAAAAGATCGCTGTTTTTGGTGCCACAGGGACAATAGGTGGGGCCCTCCTCAGGGAACTCTCAGGTTCGAATTACAGTGTGACAGCCTTCGCAAGGGACGGCTCCAAACTCGCGGCGATCTCGCATGGCAACATCATTGGAAAACTTCTGCCTGAATCTCCGGAGAAACTGTCCAGCGAACTTGAAGGGGCGAAGGCTGTGTTCAATTTCACGGGGGCACCAATATTCAGGAGATGGTCCAGGGAGTACAGGAATGAGATCATAAAAAGCAGGGTGGATTTTACCCGCAACATATCACGTGCAATACTCGGCTGCACTGATCCACCAAGGGTTTTTGTGAACGGGAGCGCCTCAGGGATATATGGCTACGACTCCTTTGATGACTCAGATGTCACCGAAGACCACTCTGCTGCCTCAGATTTCTGGGGTAAACTCGTCAGCGACTGGGAGAGCGCCGCGAATGAAAGCGCCCGTTCTGGTGTTCGTGTCGTCAACATCAGGACAACTGTGGTTCTTGATTCTAAGAGCGGTGCACTTCCCGAGCTGGTCCGACTGTTCCAGAGGGGTCTGGGCGGTGCAATCAGGCCGGGGACCCAGTGGTTCCCATGGATTCACATAAAAGATGAAATCGGTCTAGCCGTCTTTGCTATGAACAGGGATGATATTTCAGGCCCATTGAATGCAGGGTCACCGAACGTTCCCAGAATGGACGAGTTTGCAAGGGAGTTAGGGAATGTGCTCGGAAAACCTTCCAGGATAAAGATACCGGTAACTGTTTTGCGGCTGTTTCTGGGGGAGGTTACAGAAGTAATGTCAAAGGGAAAGAAGGTCGTGCCGGCTAGGGCGCTTCAGCTTGGGTATGAATTCAAATTCCCAGACCTCAATTCTGCCCTCAGGGATCTGTTGGCATGATTTTCTGAATTCAACAGCACTTTAATTTCCCAGTTTTCAAAAGGATTAGGCATGCAGGTTAATCTTCTTCAGGATGCTTTCAACAGCCTCATAGGGATCTGCCACGCCTTTGGAACCCTTATTGAGGATTTCATCAGCCACGACGGAATTCTGGAGCACCGATCTGGCCGCGGAAACGAGTTCATCCGTCATACGGGCTATTATCTCCTCCCTCATCTTTTCCGTTCTTATAGTCAGTGAGGAGTTGACGAACTGAATCCTCTTCTTAATAGTGTCTATGAGGGACGGGAATCCTTCGCCTGTGAGTGAGCTTACGCCGATCACAGGAATGGGCCAGTCTTTCTTGGGGTCCATTGCCAGTGTTTCCTGAAGGTCCTTTACAGCTGCAAAGGCACCAGGCAAATCCATCTTGTTGACAACAAAGATCTGGCCAATCTCCATGAGGCCTGACTTGAGGGCCTGTATCTCGTCCCCCAAACCCGGCCCTAGCACAACCATAACTGTGTGGGCGAGTTTTGAAATCTCCAGATCGGCCTGACCTGCACCTACCGTTTCAAGGAGGATGAGGTCGCACCCGCTGGCATCCAGAATTTTTACGGCGTCCCATGCAGACCTGGAGATACCGCCAGCTGCACCTCTGTTTGCAAGGCTCCTCATGTATATACCATTCCTGGTCAGGGATTCCTGCATCCTTATCCTGTTCCCAAGCAGGGTTCCGCCTGAAAATGGGCTCGAAGCATCTATGGCTAGGACAGAGACATTCAGTCCATCAAGGTGGAGCAACTCTGAAAGCCTGCCGAGCATTGTGCTCTTACCGATCCCAGGGGGTCCTGTGATTCCAAGGACATGGGCATTTCCAGTAAAAGGATAGATTGACCTTATGATTTCCCTTGAGACATCCCGGCTATCCTCACCTTCAACGATGCTGATTGCCCTTGATATGGCCCTCCGATCACCGGACCTTATTCCATGAATTATGCTGTCCAGATCCATTTCATCACTTTCCGGACAGCTTCTTAGCTCTTGCCTGAGCCGCTCTCTCGTATACATGATCTATTATAGTCTTCAGGGGGGTGCCCGGACCATAATTGCCTGTTATGCCCAGTTTCTCGAGTTTCGGTTTATCCTGATCTGGAATCGTCCCACCTCCTACGATTGCAATGTCGTCGATGCCCCTCTCCTTGAGAAGGTCAGCGACCTTTTTGAACACAGTCATGTGGGCACCGTTAAGGAGGCTGAGTGCTATCACATCCACATCCTCATTCAGGGCAGTGTCTATGACCTCTTCAGGGGTTGGAAGAAGGCCCACATAAATTACATCCATACCTGCGTCCCTGAATGCCTTGGCCAGCACCAGAATGCCTCTGTCGTGGCCATCAATTCCCGGCTTCGCTAGAAGGACTTTTGGAGGGCGGTCCTTAAACAATGACAGGTTCTTTCCAGGTCCCGAAGACTTTCCTTCCGATGTTAGAGATTTCCTCGATTGTGGCATAGGCCTCTACCGCTTTGATTATGTGGGGAATAGTATTTTCATTCTCATTAACAATTGCCTTTTCAAGCTCTTCTAGCGCCCTTCTCACCTTTTCCTCGTCCCTGGACTGCTTCACTTCCTTTAACCTTCTGAGCTGCTGGTCCTGAGCTTTTCTGCTGATTCTGAGGATGTTAATGGGTGGCTCTTCTTCCTCAACGTACTTATTGACACCCACCATAATCTCTTTTCCCTGTTCCAGTCTTATCTGGCGTCTGTAGGATGTTGCCGCAATCTCCTTCTGGATGTATCCTTTCTTCACTGCCTCCAGTATTCCGCCCAATCTGTCTATCTCATCGAAGTATCTGTAAGCCTCCTCTTCCATCTTGTTGGTGAGCCATTCCACATAATAGGAACCGCCAAGTGGATCGACAACATCAGCAACCCCGGTCTCCTCGGCTATTATCTGCTGTGTCCTCAGGGCTATCTTTACCGCATTTTCAGATGGCAGCGCCCACGCCTCATCGTATGAATTGGTATGAAGGCTCTGTGTTCCCCCCAGAACTGCAGCAAGAGCTTCTATGGCAGTTCTCACGATGTTGTTCATTGGCTGCTGCCATGTCAGGGAGTATCCTGAAGTCTGAGTGTGGAATCTCAGGAGCAAGCTCCTCGGGCTCCTGGCTCCGTATTTCTCCTTCAGGACAGTTGCCCAGATGCGCCGTGCAGCCCGCATCTTGGCAATTTCCTCGAAGAAATTTATGGATGAGTTGAAGAAGAACGAGAGCCTCGGGGCGAAGGAGTCGACGTCCAGGCCCGATTTGATACCCAGGTCAACATAGTAGAAACCATCGGCCAGCGTGAATGCCAGTTCCTGAACGGCACTGGAACCAGCCTCCCTGATGTGATAACCTGAAATACTTATGTAGTTCCACTTAGGCATATTCCTGGTGCAGTAGACCATCATGTCACGTATGAGCCTCAAATGAGCTTCCGGCGGGTATATCCATTCTTTCTGGGCTATGTATTCCTTCAGGATATCTGCCTGCACGGTACCTGACAGCTTTTCTTCGCTGATCCCTTTTTTCTTGGCCACCGCCACATACATGGCGGTCAGTATCGCGGCAGGGGCGTTGATGGTCATTGAGGTGCTGACCTTTGACAGGTCTATTCCCCTGAATATAATTTCCATGTCCTTCAATGAAGTCACATTGACACCGCATTTGCCAACTTCTCCATCGGATCTGGGATTATCGCAGTCCAGCCCGTAAAGTGTCGGCATGTCAAATGCAATACTCAGCCCGGATTCCCCATGCTTTATGAGATACTTCAGTCTCCTGTTTGTGTCCTCGGGAGTTCCAAAACCGGAGAACATTCTCATTGTCCAGAGTCTTCCCCTGTACATGTTTGGGTAAACCCCCCTCGTATAGGGGAACTCTCCCGGCATTCCAAGCAGGTTATTCTCGAAATCATCAGGCAGATCCCTTGATGTGTATACCTCCTTCAGCTGTATGCCAGACGAGTTGGTGAACTCCCTATCCTGATAACCGGTGGTGTTATTCCATCTTTTAAGCGTGGAATCTTTCCACCTCTCATAGTCCGCGTTTGACATCGTATTTCTGGATCGTATAAGTTCGAATTTCTTCTTCCAGAAGGATTCCTGGTTCTGCATGATTCTACAAAGAGGCAAAACGGATTAATATTATTTCTGTATGAATATCTCTGTTCGGAAGTAGCTATACTGACCCTAAAAATGACATGATTCTCTTCTTTCAAGAGTTGCTGTTACCAGTATTCCTGGTTTATCAGATCATCGTAAATTTCTTCCAGCTTTGTCTTTTTTTCCATCTCATGGTCAGCAAGCGCCTTCAGCGTCATCTTTATCTCCGTCCCATCATACTCGCTTGACATGAGGCTGAGTACCTTGTGCAGATCGTCCGTGGACTTAATCGCGGAAAGAAGTACTGACCTCAGGTCATTTGGTTTAGGATCATCCATATCCTGGGCGATGATATGATCCATCATCTCAAGGCTCTTTATTTCCGAGTCCTTTGGCATGATCCTGGAAGAGTCCCCAGTTTCAAGCACCTTCTTTATCATTTTCTTGTCCTCCTCTTCCTGGGATTTAAGGTCATGAAGAAGCATTTTCACGTGATCCAGCGTGGACATCCTGTAAAGTTCGTCGTAGCGTGTGCTGATTCTGTCCTTCAGCCCTAAGGTTCTCCTGAGAAGCATTCTCCTGACTTCTTCAAAAGATTTGCCCGAAATGGTGGACTTAACCTTCTTTTCTTCCTTGGGCATCCTATCACCTGTACCATGCTGACACCTGTTAATAACCGTTTCGGTGAAAAAATAAACGTAATGTAAGCGTGAAAAGACTTTATATTAAGTGGGCTCGCTTGGTTATGCCGTGATCCTGATCTTTTAGACAAGACCTAACTGTTCCATGAGTTCCGCCATCTCCACGCCGTTCTCATCAGAATTCTGGAGATTTGTATGCACTCCGATTAGGTCTTCTCGGGGGTGGTTCTGAGTTAGCTTGAATTTTGCCTCTATCCTCTCAGATCTTATCCTGAAACCGACGATCTGTTTCAGCATTGCCTGGTAGTACTTCTGTTCCTCCATTTTTTTCATTCGCCATTCAGGATCAAATTTCTCGGAGAGATCAATAACCACTTTTCTTGTTTCATCAGGGGCAAGAATTTCAAACCTCCCTGTTATTTTTATCAGAATATAATTCCAAGTGGGAACGGATTTCTCCTCAACATACCATCTCGGAGAAATATAATGGTGGGGACCCAGAACAATAATGCTGGCAGTCTTTCCATTCAAATGGGTCCAGTGAGGGTTCTGCCTGGCCATGTGAGCCCTGATGATCAGGCAATCACCGTCTCGTTGCACAAGAACCGGAAGCGGTGTGATTTCAACATCTTCCTCCCAAGGTGATACCAGCCATGCGAAGCTGTGCTTTTCAACCATTTTTTCGATCAGTGGCAGGTCTTTTACCCTGAAGTACTCAGGCAGATACATAATGCGTTAGCATCCGGACAGATATTATTCTTTTTTATAATTTCCGGCTAGCTCTATTCTTTCAGGAAAAAATTGGAACTGGGGTATTTCTCAAACTTAAGTATTAAGCCAGCATGAGTGTTCAGCAATTGGTGATTTAAATGGGCAAACATCAGGTATCTCCTTCCCTGATATCTTGTGATCTTTCAGAGCTCGGTAATCAAATATCCCAGTGTGAAGAAGCAGGTGCGGACCGATATCATCTGGATGTCATGGACGGCCACTTTGTCCCGAACCTGACCATGGGCCCTGATCTTGTGAAGGCAGTCAGGAAATGCACGGATAAGCCTCTTGAGGCGCACCTGATGGTTGAGCGCCCCGACAAATTCCTGTCAAGATTCGCTGAGGCTGGAACAGATATGTTTCTGCTGCATCAGGAGAACCTGATCAACTTTGCACAAGTATTCAGCGAAATACAGAGGCTTAAACTAGGAGCTGGAATCGTAATAAATCCGGAGACTGATCCCGGAAAAGTTGTACCATACCTCGATAGAATAGAAATGATCCTTGTCATGTCAGTGCATCCGGGATTCTCAGGGCAGAAATTCATCGAGAGCACACCATCAAAAATACGTCACCTCACTGAAATTCTGCTTGAAAATTCAGCTCAAATTCCAATTGAGGTCGACGGCGGAATCAACGATCAGACTGGAAGAATATGCCTGTCAGCAGGGGCGTCAATTCTGGTCTCAGCTTCGTACATATTTTCCGGTGTTATAGGAGAAAGGATAAGGATATTGAAGAATCTCAGATCCGAATGAGTATCCTTCCATCATGGGGTTCCTCATATCTTGACAGCGCATCTTTGAGCTTATCAAGATCGTAGGTCTTATCAACGCGGATCCTGAATGTGCCCTTTGAAGCCATATCTATGAGTTCGGACATCTCCTTGAGAGTGCCGCCGGTAGATCCTATTATGGACTGCTCATTTGAATACACCCTGGAAATGTCTATCCTGCTCTCCCTGCCGGTCAATGTTCCGAATGTCACCAGCCTGCCACCCTTCCCCAGCCTGTTCAGGGAATCCTCCCAGAACTGTGTCCCCAGTGAGTTGAGCACGATATCGAATTTCTTTCCTTCCGGAATAGAAGATGCAGACTGGTACACGGTATGACAGCCGTAATCGCTGACCCATCCCTTCCTCGAAATTCCATAAACATTGAGCCCAAGCTTGTCTGATATCTGGGATGCGAAGAGTCCAGTGTTTCCGGAGGCACCGTATATTAGTATGTCATCGCCGCTCTTGGCGCCTGCTGCCCTAAGAGCGTGCAGGGCGGTCAGGCCGGCTATGGGTAGGCTCACAGCCACCTCGTCGCTAACACCGGCGGGCATCTTGAACAGATTTTTTTCAGGAATTATGGCCTCATCAGCATAAAATCCATTGGTTACGACCCCAAGTATTCCGCCGGCATCACAGAGTTGTTCCATACCTTCCCTGCAGAATCTGCATGTGCTGTCAAACCTCCTGTTGTAGATTATGACCTTGTCCCCTTTTTTTATGTTTTCCCCGTTCTCCTGTGCTATACCGATCGCCTCTGATCCTGGCACATGAGGCACAGGGGCGAGATTATAGATGATTCTCCCATGAATAAGGTTGTAATCTAGCGGGTTCAGGGCAGCCAGTGTTATTTTTACCATTAGCCCGGATGAATCTCCGGAGAGCTTGTTAACGGATGTCACCTTTAGGTGTTCCTTACCGAATTCCGGTCCCACTAATGCAGCTTTCATGGTTGGAAATGATGATTCCGTATTTATGATTGTCAATTAACCTGTAACGCCAGTGATAATTAAGTGCCATCATCCTTGACCAGACCTCAAACGATAAATAATGAATATCGCTTGCTTGAGCTGTTGAAAGACCCAGGGGAAATTGAGAGATTCATTTCAGTAATGGTGGGAGAAAGGAAAAGTCCCTACACAGTCAAGCAGTATTCCTTTTTTGCGAGAATGTTTCATTCATTCATGGGGGGCAAGCTTTCTGGCGTCACGGAAAGGGATATTGAAAGATTCAAACAGTTTCTGGCAATAGAAAAGGGATATTCAAAGGCTTCCCAGTACCTTGCGATTCTGGCCGTCAAGCACTTTCTCAAACTTCTGAAGTACAATATGCCGGATAACCTTCGCCCTCCAAGAAGGTCCAGGCACATACCGGTATACCTTTCTGAAACTGAGGCGGCCGAAATGATTGAGGCATCTGCTGATAATGGAAGAGATCAGGCTATGGTGCTGCTACTGGCGACCACAGGCCTCCGTGTAGGAGAAATGTGCCGTCTGAGAGTGCAGGACGTAGACATCAGTGAGAGGATAATTTTCGTCAAGTCAGGAAAGGGGGATAAGGATCGGATAGTACCAATGTCTGAAGAGTGCTCCGCAGTTTTATCCAGATACATCCTGCATTACAGAAAAGCAAACAGTGGTGATTATCTTTTCCCAGGGAGGGACGGCAGCCACATCGACTCTTCAAGCGTGGAACGAAGAATAAGAAAGATTGCAAAGGCTGCGGGCCTCAAAAAGAAGATAACCCCCCATGTGCTGCGGCACACATTTGCAACAGCTGTTCTCAAGAACGGGGGAGACATAAGATTCATTCAGCAGATTCTTGGACACGCAAGTATCTCCACAACGGAAATTTATACTCACATAGACAGTGGAATGCTGAAGGAGATGTACGACCGGCACAGACCAAGATATGATCTGCAAAATACTGACGTTGCAATATCCGGAAATGAAAGCTCAAAAGAGCGCTACAGTAAGAACAGGGCACCGATCTCGCGATCCAGGGGAAACTCAGGGTCTTGAATGCAGGTCTTAAACGCGGCTGCAATTATATGGAATGAGGCGATGGTTAAGGCTGTCCCAGCCTCTGGATACTGATGTTTACGATTTCCTCTGGATTATGTAGTCAGAGAACCATTTGAGGAATGACTTTGGCCCCTGGTTGCCCCTGACCGCAGACAGATACTCCTTGCACTTTGCGTTGAGCTTCTCAATCATCTTTTTGGAGTAATCGAGTGAACCTGACTTTTCAACAATTCCCCTAAACCTTTCAAAATCTGCATCGGTGATGTCCTGGCGTCCCAGATTTTCAATTATGAACTTGGACTCCCTCTCATCTGCTAGTTCCAAGGCCTTGAGCACCAGAAGTGTCTTCTTACCCTCCATAACATCACTTTTTATTGATTTGCCAGTCTCAGCTTCATCTCCAAACAGGCCAAGAATATCATCATGGAGCTGAAACGCAGTTCCCAGAAGCATCCCATAGTAACTCAACGGCTTCAGGTCAGCATCAGTTCTGCTTAGGAGTGACCCAATCATAAGCGGCCCTTCTATTGTGTACTTTGCAGTTTTCAGCAGATGGAGGCGGAGCAGATCCTTCTGTGAAAAGTCATCCTCATAGGCTGAATTAATATCGATCAGCTGTCCGTAGCCTGTGTATTCAATGATTCTACTCAACTCAGCATTAGCCCTCAGCAACGCACCGGGATCAAGGCCGGATTCCAGCAGGCTGCGGTGCGCAAAAGCATCAGCCAGGTCACCTGCCACTATTGCAATGTTCTCCGATATTCTCCTTGGATCAGGAACAAGCTCTGAAAATCTGGTCCTGAAATGAGCATGCAGGCTGGGTTTACCCCTTCTGGTCTCGCTCTGATCCATAATGTCGTCATGGATCAGCAGGTAACTCTGTGTCAGTTCTATAGATATGGACGCCTTGATGACCCTCTCATCATGAGGTGCGAACAGATCATGGCCAACAACTATGAGAATGGGCCTAACTCTTTTCCCCCCTCTCATCGTGAACTCCCTTATTGACGCCACAGAGTGGTGGCAGATATCCCCCATCCAGGCTGGCTGAACCCCATCAAAGAATCTTTCAAGCTCAGCATCAACTGAAGCCTTGAGTCTTTGCATTAGGGCAGGGGGCTGAAGTTCATACAGGTCCATTATAACCACATTCATTATTTGCTGGTGCGGACTGAGAGGTTAACGCATAAGCTATATTAGAGTTATTCTAAACCAGTAGCACCCTGTGGGTCAAACAGAGAGGACTATTATATGAGTGAACAGGATGCCTGAAATGAAGGGCAACGTTCGAAATCGATACGGCACCGGAATAAGATGAGCATAGCACAAATGTAATAGTCGGAACGTCACCATGATTTCTCGTCTTTCAAACGGCTGCCCGCAATCATGGGGGATGAGGAAATGCATTGCGGTCTAGACGAGGCTGGAAGGGGTCCGGTGATAGGGCCGATGGTAATTGCCATGGTTTGCGGAGACCCTGAATATTTCAGCAGAATAGGTGCCAGGGACTCAAAAGAACTGAGTAATGCACGACGCAGAGAAATTTATGCTGCTCTCATGGAGGGTCCAGTTTCGGTTAGATTCACTGTCGTTAGCCCCGTGGAATTGAACCAGAAGATGGATAAAATGACGCTTAACCAGATCGAGCTTGAAAAGTATGCGGCTATAATTCAGGAAAGCCCCGGGGACGCCATCGTTTTCGTGGACTCATTTGATGTAAACCCTGTGAGACTGCAGGACACGCTTCGTTCTCTTACTGGCAGAAAGGTGTACTGCCACCACCATGCGGATAGGGATTACCCGGTTGTGTCCGCAGCCTCTATAGTTGCAAAGGTCATACGGGATGACGAAATAGAACGGCTGAAGGCAAGATACGGTGAAATTGGGTCAGGTTATCCCTCTGATCCCTTGACTGTGAGATTTCTCAAGCATGCATTTGAAACCGGCATGGACATTCATGAAATAGCCAGGTTGAAGTGGAAGACATTTCAGCGGATCGCAGCAGGGGGAAGGAACAGGAAGCTGTTCTGATCACTTAAGATTAATATAGCGATCTCTCCTCAAGGCATTATGGCTAGCGCCTTCAGACCCTCGGACAAGTCAGAGCAGGCTGACGATTACAATGAAAGGGGAATATCATATTTCAATCTCAAGAAGTACCCTGAAGCAATCAGGGAGTTCACAAAGGCAATAAAGCTGATTCCCAACGAACCGGATTTCTATTTCAATAGAGGTCTCACATATTATTCGATGAAAATGTATGAACAAGCCATCAGGGACTATAGGAAATCGATCGAATTATATCCTGACCACGCCGATTACTACAATGCGATAGGGGCGGCCTACGATGACATAGGGGACAGAAACAATGCCCTTCAGGCATTCACTAAGGCTATTGAGCTGGAGAACGACATCCCTGACTACTATTACAACCGGGGTAACGTCTACTGGAAGCTAAACAAGCTTAATGAGGCACTTGATGATTTCAGCAGGGCAGTAGCCCTGAACAGTGCAGATCAGATATTTGTTTACAGGAGGTACGAACTGCTGACATTTATGGGAAGATACGATGACGCCATAAGGGACCTTG
The DNA here is from genome assembly GCA_031625175.1 of Thermoplasmatales archaeon AK. Classification (GTDB taxonomy): domain Archaea; phylum Thermoplasmatota; class Thermoplasmata; order Thermoplasmatales; family Thermoplasmataceae; genus UBA447. Next base: position 45,109 of record JAHXPV010000009.1, read on the forward strand.
ACCAGGCTTTGAAAATATCGCCATCCAACTATCAGCTCATTCTTGCCAAGGCAGAAGCCTACGAAAAAAAAGGCGACTACAGCAGGGCGCTGGAGTTTCTGGAGGAGGCGGCAAAGTACATGCCCGATCCAAATGCCATCAGCCCCAAGATGAACGAACTCAGGTCCAAGATGTGATTGTGTGCTGAAGGTATCTGATGGCAGTCAAACTGAGGGACTATCAGCAGTTCCTTCTGGATTTTATCCTGGAAAACATCGGCCCTGGTAAATCCGTTGCCATAGAGGCTCCGACAGGTTCAGGAAAAACCCTTGTGGGCCTGATCTCAGCCATTACGTACGCCAGGAAGGAAAACAAGAAGATCATTTACCTCACAAGAACAAATTCACAGCAGGAACAGGTAATAAACGAGATAAGAAAACTCAGGGGGGAGATGAATTTCAGAGCGGTGGCGTTTCAGGGCAGACACAACCTGTGTCCCCTCTACAGGGAAATCGGGGAAGCTGGAGAATTTGGAGCTGAGGCGCTTTCCAGGTTCTGCAACTCCCGCAAGAAACAGGTCAGGCTGGGAAACCAGTCTGCTTGTCACTATTTCAACGAGAAGGTGACAAGTGGCGAAACTGCAGATTACATTTTCAGCACAGTTCCGAGGGCTGAAGACTTCATGGATTTCGCCACCTCCCGTGGCTTCTGCCCCTATGAATCCCTGAAAGCAGCAGCGGCATCAGCGGATTTAGTTGTAATGCCGTATGCGTTCTTCATTAACCCAAATGTGGCGGAGAGATTTCTTGCCAGATGGGGTGTCGCCAGAGAAGATCTTGTCATAGTAATGGATGAGGCCCACAATCTTCCCGATATAGCGAGGGAATCCTCCTCTTTCTCCATCACACTGCAGCTTATTGAGTCAGCCGAGAAGGAAGCCCAGCGTTATGGCGATCCTGAACTCTTTGACAGGATCAGAATGACTGACTACTGCGAGATCCTGAGAAATGCAATAATCGATCTGCAACGGAATTTTCTCCAGAGCAGGGAATCCGCCATCATACTATACAGGGATTTTGAGGAGCAGATCCTAATCTCATCCAAAATAAATTCGGATCGTTTCGGCGCAATGACAAGCGGGCAGGCACTGCTGGGAGAGATGATCTGCGACATGAAGGAAAAAGAGGGCTCAGTACCACGCTCATTCAACCTCAACCTCGCGACACGGGTCAGGGCCTGGTCAGATTTCGCAGACGAGCGCTTCGTTGCAATTCTCTCCAGTGAACGCGGGGGTTCCGTTGAGATCTTCTGCATAGAACCAACGGAAATTCTCCAGCCGTTGCGCAGGTCTGCCACGATCCACATGTCAGGCACACTAGAACCGATTGAGGTATACCGGAATCTCACTGGTTTTGAAAATTTAAGATTCCACCGCCTTAAGAATGTCTTTCCGGCTGAGAACAGGCTGATTCTCTACAGTGACAACTTTTCCACAAAATTTGAAGATCTTGATGAGGAGGAATTCTCTAAGATTTCGGCTGAAATAAAGCGTGTGATTTTGTCAGTAGGCATGAGGTCAATAGTCTTCTTCACAAGTTACAATGTGCTTGAGAGGGTTCTGGAACTGTGCGGTGACCTTCGCCCCTTCATCGAAAAGAGGGGCATGGATCAGGTCGAACTCATGAAAATGGTTGGCAGGTTCAGAAAGGATACGAGGCCAATTTTTGCTGTGATGGGAGGCCGCATATCAGAGGGGATGAACTTCCCGGGAGACGAACTGAGACTTATAATCATCGTTGGAATCCCATATCCGAAGCCGGATGCCAAACAGAAGGCTCTGTTCTCCTATTTCGAGCACCGTTATCACAGTGGCTGGGAGTATTCAGTTACCTTTCCTGTCATAACAAAACTGAGGCAGACCGTTGGGAGATTGCTGAGGAGCGAGACAGACACGGGTGTTGTAGTCATCCTTGACAGGCGTGCTGGATACTTCAGGAAGTATATGCCGGAAATGAGGCTATCAAGGGACATCTTAGCAGATGCCCAAGACTTCTTCAGATCAGTTGATAGTCGCCAGGGCGTGGCCGAATAACGCAGTTAGTTCGGCGCAAGGGAATATTATTTAACTCACCGATCCTTCACTACTGGCGTAATGCAAAGAACGGCCAGTCAACTGCTGGAATCCCTTTCGTATACTGTAAGAAAGGGAAACATTTCAAAATGGCTTATAGTTGGTGTCCTGATAGGTGTTGTCGCTGGCCTTGGCTCACTGGCCCTGTATTTCATGATTCGGTATGCAACGGAATTCATCCTCACGGGCATAACGGGTTTCGTGCCTCCTTCCAGCGGGTTCTCGGGCGGAATGCCATATTACAGCATCGGATCATTCAGGAGGCTCCTGATTCCTGTATCCACTGTAGCAGGTGGCTTAATCAGCGGTTTTATTGTTTACAGGTTTGCCCCTGAAGCAGAGGGCCATGGTACTGATGCTGCAATCAGGGCGTTTCACTTTGGGAATGGCAGGATAAGGCGAAGAATACCACTTGTCAAGATGGTGGCCTCGGCGATCACCATCGGATCCGGCGGGAGTGCCGGTAGGGAAGGGCCAACAGCACAAATCGCAGCAGGATTCGGCTCGTATGTGGCAGACGCCTTTAAAATGTCCGATCATGACAGAAGAATAGCAATGGCTGCCGGGATAGGCGCAGGAATTGGAAGCATATTCATGGCTCCACTGGGAGGCGCCCTATTGAGCACCGAAATACTTTACAGGCAGGATTTTGAGGTGGAGGCACTTATTCCCTCGATCATAGCTTCCATCGTAGGTTACTCAATTTTTGGTTACGCTTTTGGATACAGGCCTATATTCACGATACCTTCCAATGTGTTCATAGGCTTCGTCCACCCATTATCGCTGGCCGTTTATGCCCTTGTTGGGGTTCTTGCCGGGCTCTCCGGAATCCTCTACGTTAAAATTTTCTATGGGGTGCACCGGCTATTTCTGAGAATAAGGGTGTCCAGATATTTCAAGCCTGCAATAGGGGCCGCAGTAACAGGTCTTATAGGGATGGAATTTCCGCAGATTCTGGGCCTTGGATATGGATGGGTTCAGCTGATTTTCTTCCAAAATCTAGAGCTGCTACCTCTCTGGATTCTTATAGCGCTTTTCTTCCTGAAGATCATAGCAACATCCTTCACGATCTCAAGCGGAGGATCAGGGGGAGTCTTTGCCCCCGGGCTCGGGATTGGTGCCTTCCTCGGCGCATCCATCGGAATACTGGTGCACCCTTATTTTCCTCAGCTCAATATTGTCGAGGTAACCATCGTTTCAATGATTGCCTTTTTCGGCGGGATATCAAAGGCGCCTATCTCGGTTCTTATTATGGGGACTGAAATGACAGGGGGTTACGGGTTGTTTCTTCCCCTTATGCTTGCTACAACAATTTCATACTTTGTCTCTGGATCGAAGTATTCAATTTACAGTGCGCAGGTTAGGGACCGTTCCCAGTCCCCTGCCCATGCGATTGAGTACATGAAGCCCGTGATGGACAACGTGAAGGTAGCCGATGCAGTGAAAATAGATTATCCCAGGGCTGGTCCTGATATGACGCTGAGGGAAGCCTACGAAGAGCTCAGGAGCAGCAGGACCAAAACTGTTGTTGTTGAACAGGATGGTAAGCCAATAGGGCTGCTTTCTCCTGAAAACTTCAGGCAGGATTTGGACTGGTCTGCAACAAAGGTCACAGAAGTGATGAGCAGAGATCTTCCCCTGATCGATAAGGAAAAAAGCATCCATGAGGCCCTTGACCTTCTCGTTAAGACACCAATAGGGAAGCTCGTTGTGATCGACAGGGAGAACGGTGGAAGGATCGTTGGGACAATCGGATTCAGCGAGGTGGCCGATGCATATAACCGTGAAATTCGGAGAATAAAGCTTTCGCTGTCAGAGGGCGGGCAATCTTAATTAGAACTCACCCGAAAAGATAAAATCTCATCAACCTATGCAAATAATGCAGATGGCTCTGAATAATGTCAACCTTGGCTATACAAGGGAATTCACCAAAAGGGACCTGAATCAGGTCATGGAGATAGCAGAGTCATCATTCTCCGAGTATTACTCCAATGGTCTTATTATGGACCTGCACAAGAGCTGGCCCCAGGCTTTCAGGGTCTATGTGTTCGGAGATCGCATTATCGGCTTCATTGTAGGATCGAAGGTCAACTCCGAGGAGGCCAGGGTTCTGCTCCTTGCCGTTGACGAAAACTACAGGGGTATGGGGATAGGAAGACTGCTCCTTGACGAATTTCTGCAGCTTTGCCTAAGAGAAAATATAATCAGCGTACGGCTCGAGGTACGTACAGACAACGACAGGGCAATTTCTTTCTACAAAAAATTAGGCTTCGTGATCACGGCAAGGATGAAGGCATATTACAGCGATTCATCCGATGCCTTCACGATGTGGAAGGTGATCTAATAGACCATTACTTTTCCTTCCACGAACAGGTTTGTGAGCTCGCTTATCCTCTCGAGATGGTTGTCCGCTATCCCCCTTACGTTGCTGCTTATCTTGGAGTGGTTGACGCCGTCTGCATACATGATCTGTATGCTCACAACGTGGGGGTCATCTATTCTCCTTCCTATCTGTGAAACCGTCCTGACGTGCACCTCCTCAATGTCCCCACCGTGCTCCTTGACGATTTCCTGAGCAAGGCGGAGGGAGAAGACGTTGTATAGTTTTCCCACATGTGTCACGGGATTCTTTCCGGCCGCAGCCTCCATGCTCATAGGCCTGTATGGTGTGATGAGTCCTGTTACCCTGTTTCCTCTTCCGACGGAACCGTCGTCACCATTTTCCATTGACAGTCCGGTGACGGTCAGATAGTGGCCCGTTCCCTTGCCATCCTCCTCATCAGCGGTGTTGATGAAAACCTTGACAGGCTTGTCAGTAACCTTCTCAGCATTCTTTTTAATGAGCTCCCTCAGCTCCTCCTTGATTGAGAAGTATTCAGGGTCGTCCCTGACGTACCTGTCAACATAGGCAGCAGCAACAGTCAGATTTATGGTGTCCTTCTGCCTGAATCCCATCACCTTTATGTCATATCCAATTGCCGGCAGTTTCTTCTTCAGTTCAGGGCCGTTCAGGTACTGTTCGGTGGATAGGACCAGCCTTTCGGTGTCTGTATAGGGGGCATAACCAACACCGAAGGACGTGTCATTTGCCCTGAGTTTCTTCGGATCATAGAGCTCCACAAGGTCAATGGATCCCTGGCCTATCCTGCAGTCTATCATGACATCCGCATCCAGATCTAGATGGGAGAAATTCGATTTCAAAAATTCTCTGGTAGCCTTTATCGCAATAGATTTGAACGGGATCCGTTCATTTCCCACTTTTGTTGTAGCTCTTCCGCTCAAAAGTATGTAAGTTGGCTCCAGAACCTTTCCGCCGCCAAAGGATGGGGCTGATTGCCCTCCCACGACCTCAACCTGGTCAGTATTATGGTGCAGAATTCTGCCGTATTCCTTAATGTAATACTTGCTGAGAGCTCTGCTAACCGACTCCGCAATGCCATCAGATACGCTGTCAGGGTGTCCAATTCCCTTTCTCTCTACGATCTCGACTTCTCTCTTGGCTGTGGGCGTTTGTGTGATTTTTTCAACAGCAATGTTTCTTTCCATTGTTTGCCTCTCAGGGTAGGATTTGAGTATTAAAATAAATCTTTTGAACCCTCCTGATTAAATTACCTATGAACGCTAAATATGAATGTCAGTAATACCAGGTCCAGCCAGGAAAGAGAACTAATAAATTCTCATTCCATATATTCTGAAAAATGAACATTCTTGCCAGCGTCACAGATAAGACGGATTTAGTTTCGTTTCTAAAGGTTATTGAGTCAAAGATCGATCTTCTTTATGCCACTCCGGGCACTTGCTCATTCCTTAACGAGAAGGGATTAAAATGCAGGAACATTTCTGAGCTTAAAGACCCTTCATCCAGCCGTATTTGCAGGGATACTCTCCCTGAAGGATACTAACGATCCCAGGATGAAACTTCCCGAGGGCATGGTCTTTTTCGATATGGTGATATGCAACCTCTACCCTTTTTCAAAGGCGGCGGAAACCGGAAGTCTCGATGAAATGATAGAGAACATAGACATTGGTGGGGTTTCACTTCTGCGGGCTGCCGCCAAGAACTTCAATTATGTTACAGCAGTATCGGATCCGTCAGACTATCCAAAGATCGCTGAGGAACTGGTACAGACAGGCAAGATATCTGTAGAGACAAGAAAAAGGCAGGCGTTGAAGACATTTGCAAGGATCTCTGCATATGATATAGACATATATCAGAGGCTGAACAGGGTATTGATGGAAGCAGTTCCCAAGGCGTTCTTCCTGAAGGCATTCAACGGACGGGAGCTAAGATATGGCGAGAACCCAGATCAAAAGGGTTACATTTACTCAGATGGCTCAGAAAACGGAATCGCAAACGCCCGGCAGCTTCAGGGTAAGGAGCTATCTTACAACAACCTGCTGGATGCTGATTCTGCCCTTGAAACTGTTATGGAATTCAGTGAACCAACCGCTGTGGTTGTCAAACACAACACCCCTTGCGGAGTTGCAAGCCACCCGAATATCGAGGAAGCGATCTCAAGGGCCATTTCAGCGGATGCCGAATCTTCCTACGGTTCAGTCATCGCTATCAACAGGGAGTTCACAAAGGAGGCCTATGAGCCGATATCTAAGCTCTTCGTAGAGGTTCTCATCGCTCCAAGCTACACCTCTGATGCAATGGAGCTCCTGAAAAAGAAGAAGAACATGCGTGTCATAACTGCAAAGCTTGTCCCTGACCCATCTCTCCGTGTCCGTTCTATCTCAAACGGGGTTCTGGTCCAGACGCCATTAAACTCCCAGTTCGAAAAGCTTGATCTCAAGACCGAAAGTTCGGCCTCTCCTTCAGAGATAAGGGATCTTGAATTCGCATGGAAGGTTGTGGCGCACTGCCGCAGCAATGCAATTGTCCTCGCCAAGGATCTGACGACCACAGGAATAGGGGCGGGACAGACATCCAGAATAGAGGCTGTCAGGATTGCGGTCGCAAGGGCAGGGCCTAAAGCCAGGGGTTCAGTGATGGCTTCAGATGCATTTTTCCCATTCTATGACAACATAGAGATGGCAGGGTCGGCTGGGATATCAGCGATAGTGCAGCCCGGCGGTTCCATCAGGGACAACGAGTGCATACAGAAGGCCAACGAACTCGGAATACCAATGTATTTCACATCGAAAAGGGTATTCCTTCACTGATCACCTGAGAGCCACAACAGCGTATGCTGCAAGGAATCCCAGGATTGCACCTGTATTTATAGCAGGCAGGCCCGGAGCAGGTCTCCCGCGTATCCCAAAAAGCAGGACAAGAATTCCAATCACCGACCCAAGAGCAGGTAGCCCAGCTGTCAAATAAAGCGGACCATTCAGAAAAAGAGCAGAAGATACAACCATTATGCAGGGAAACATTAGGTCGCCGAAACCAAGGACTAGCATTTCTCCCGGCTCCTCTGCTTTGTCCCTCCTGGCTAACTTTACATCATTCAGGGAAACACCTCTCCTAGCTGGGAAAACAAATAGCATGGGCAAATTCGCCTCCACTGCTGCCTTCGCGAGGCCAATCATATGCTTTGTTTTGTAAACTGCAATATAATCGTATATTGCAAAAATGGCAAGGAATGCCACAGTTGTCCATGCTCCGATTATCAGTCCCCATATTGAGGCTACACCAGCGGTGAGAAGGAAGCCTGCGGAATCAATTACTATCCAGTTGTTCACGAATATGAGGGAAAGAACCATAACTACAGGCGCTCCAAAAGTGATGGCGTAGTATTCAGGGTAGTTGACCGCAATGTAGGAAGCCGCTATACTGAAAACGAAAAACACGACATATGCTGTTATCGCTAGAAAGACGTAACGGAATATCCTTGCTATTCCGGCCCTGTGTGCAAGGATGATAATGGCAGAGGCCGCGATAGCAACTATCAGATAGACAAATATGTACCCGAATCCCGAAGTCCCGCTGCTTGCCTGTATTCCTGGGGATATTGATTTCAGAGAAAGGGAAATCCAAAGCGCAAATACCGCGGAACCGATGAACATGAGAACGGTTGATATCTCAGGAATCAGCTTTCTGTACCGATCCAACTTTCTTCATCCCTTTCTTATTGAACTGGCAGTCTATCTTGGGACAGAATTTCCATCTTCTCTTCCCCCTGAGACTGACCAGTATCGGGGCACCGCAAAATTCGCAAGTCTCTCCGATGCCCTTTAGCATGCCCATCTGCGGAAGGGCGTAAGTGACATCACAGTTCGGAAAGTTGGAGCAGCCAAGGAACCTCTTACCGAACTTTGACTGCCTTACCAGAAGGGTGCCGCCGTCCTTTGGGCATTTCCCCAAAGCATCCTTCTGCTGGTTGTAGCTGCAACCGGGATCAACGCACCTTATGTCTGGGGACTGTCCCTTGCGTATCACTTTGATAAGGGGAAGAGAGCATACCGGGCAAAGTTCTCCGCTTAGCTGGATCGATCCGCGAATCTTTACTACAAAATCGATTCTGCAGCCTTCCGTATCACATTTGATTTTTCCAAGCTCCTTGTTCCTGATGAACTTTACAGGGGTTCCATGAACTGGGCAAACACCAAGGTCATCACCCATTCTCAGGGATTTCTGAATTGTATTCCTCACGGCATCCTCATGCTGCCTGAACTGCTGAAGAACCTCCCTCAGCATACGCCTTGAGTTTTCAACCACCTGTCCCTTTTCAAGCTCCCCTTTTGCAATCCGATCCATCTCCGCCTCAAGCTCTGCTGTCATGTCCGGCTCAGTAACCTTTGATTCCACGAGCAGGAGCGTTTCAACAAGCGCTATACCAAGGTTGGTTGGCCTCACCGGGTTTCCCTCAATGAAGCCTCTCCTGACAAGTTTGTCAATGATCTCGTGCCTGGTGCTCTTTGTCCCCAGATTTAGCTCCTCCATCCTCTTGATGAGAGATGCAAGATCGTACCTGGGAGGGGGCTTTGTCTCCTCCCTGATCAGCTTCCAGTCCCTGGCATCTAATCTTTCACCGGTTTCCAGCTTATCCAGGATTGCCTCCTGAACTCTTCGGTAGGGATATAGATCAAGCCAGCCAGGCTCGATAACCTTCACGCCACTGGCAATGAACTTGTAACCGCCAACATCTATAGTGGCCGTTGAAACCTCCTTCTTGCCCTCAAGGTAGAGTGTAGCCAGAAACCTTCTGACCACCAGTTCGTAGATTTTTGAGTAGTCGCCCTTGAGTTCCCCCTTCTTTGGAGCTGAGACAGGATATATTGGGGGATGATCGGTAGTTTCCGTTCGTCCCCTCGATGGCCTTATCTGTTCGAGCTCAAGGACCCTGGTGGCCAGTTCAGCAAACTCTGAGGACTGGAGTTTCTTAAGCACTCCCTTCAGATTTATTGACCGCTGGTAGACGGTATTGTCGGTCCTCGGATAGCTTATGAGCCCCCTGGTGTACAGGGTCTCGGCTATTGTCATTGCTTTTCCAGGTGGCACACCTATCCTAGAGGCTTCTCTCAGGAACTCTGTGGTGTTGAAAGGTATTGGTCTTGGAATCCTCTGTTCTTCTGTGCTGAATTCCTCAACTGTTCCGCTCTTTCCGTCTATCTCTGAGAATATTCTCTTGGCCTCATCTTCAGAGAAAATTGGCTGGTCTCTGAATCTGGCTTCAAAGTCATGCCTTTTCCTGAAAGTGATGGATATGTTCCAGTAGGGCTGGGGTTTGAACTTCCTTATTTCAAGTTCCCTCTTCACGATCATTGCGAGGGTGGGTGTCTGGACCCTTCCTATGCTGAGGAAGTTCTTCCCAAGCCTATGCGACACTAGCGAGAAGAATCGGGTGAGAACTGCACCCCAGATGAGGTCAATTTCCTCACGTGCCGATGCTGAATCTGCCAGTTTTCTGTCGAGTCTTGTCAGATCAGAGAACGCATTCTTCACTTCCTCCTGCGTCAGGGCACTGAACCTGGCACGCAGTACCTCAGGTCTCTGGCCTGAGCGGGAGAAGGCATCATTCTCCAGGATCTCAAGGGCTTCCGCTCCTATGAGCTCCCCCTCCCTGTCGTAGTCAGTGGCGATGATTACTTTTTCGAGGCTCGATGCAAGTGCGAGAAGAGAGTTGTAGGCAACCTTGTTTGTCACTGACTTCACGATCCCTGCATCGATTAATTTTTCAAGCTCAGTCCTGTTCCAGTCGTTCAACTCCTTAGGGAAATCTATCTCCACAACATGTCCGCTGAGGGGTACCACATAATTTTTACTGGCATCACTGCCAAATTCCAAGTAGGAAAGACCCTTCTGTCTCTTCTGCTTGGATTCGCCATCGGAAAGTATGAAAGCTATCCTTCTAGCTGCATCAGCCTTTTCTGTTATGATCAGGGTGTTCAAGTGCTGATTTTCCTTCAAAGAATCTATCCCACAATTCACAGTTCAATTTAATGATTCACATCAGATGTCAGATTGTTTCGCAGCCTACATGGCACGCATTAAATTATGCAGGAAATTTTTCGTCAAAATACAGAAGTTTGGAGCCAAGTTTGCCAATAACAGGTCGCCTTTCTGCCGTTGCAATCGCACGAAGGGGTCTGAAGGGCAGAGTATCTTCTTTTATTCCCCTTCTTAATCCCGGTAAGATCATGCAGGTTCAGTATTATGGGATAACAATGAACCTCTGCGACGGAGTATATCTCCCTTCTGAAGACACATTCCTAATGATGAGGAGCTCCAATCCCGGTCACAATATCCTTGAGATTGGCTGTGGCTCTGGTCTTGTATCAATTCACTTTGCCAAATTGGGCAGAAGGGTCACAGCAGTTGACATATCGGATGCGGCGGTCGCTTGCACCTTACTCAATTCCAAGTTAAACGGGGTCAGCGTTTCAGCGCTCAAATCTGATCTTTTCAGCAGGGTGAAGGGAAAATTCAACACCATACTTTTCAATCCACCATATCTTCCCACTGAGGACAATGTACCAGAAGGAATCCAGTGGAATGGTGGTGAGGGTGGCATTGAGGTCGTCTCAAGGTTTCTCGGCGAAGCTGACAGACACCTCGAGAAGGACGGTGACATTTATCTTGTTCTGAGCAGCCTGTCTGACATTGATGCACTGGAATCTCAATATGTAAAATATTCTTTTGAGAAGATAGACGGGATCTCATTTTTCTATGAAAAGCTGTACCTTTACAGGCTCACCATTCAAATGTAATGTTTTTTCTATTTCACCTGCATACATTCCGAAATAAGGATGCCCACAATTCAGGAAAGAATAAAGGAAATTGAGGATGAACTAAAACGAACTGAATATAACAAGGCGACAGAAAAGCACATCGGGCTCTTGAAGGCAAAACTCTCCAAGCTGGAAACTGAAATGCTCTCTCACAGGAAGGGGGGAGGGGAGGGTTTTGCGATCCCAAAGAGCGGAGATGCTACTGTTGCCCTGGTAGGCTATCCTAATGTGGGAAAGAGCAGCATCCTGAATGCGCTCACTGATCAGACGAGCGAGACCGGCAACTTTGCGTTCACTACCCTGAGAGTGGTGCCAGGGATACTGAATTACAGGGGGGCGCAGATACAGATCCTTGACCTTCCCGGGATCATAGAGAACGCAAGTTCCGGAGCAGGAAGGGGCAGGGAGGTTCTCAGCATAGTAAGAAATGCCGACCTCGTTCTCCTTGTTACGGATGTGGAGGCGAAGGGGCTTGACAGAATTGTTAATGAGCTGCACCGGGCCGGAATAGTTCTTAACAGAAGGCGGAAGAACATTTCCCTCAAAAAGGGGAATTCGGGCGGGATCAAGATACACAAGCCAAAGAAGGTAGACATCGACGATGAGCAGATTAGGATGGTTCTGAAGGAATTTAAAATAACAAATGCAGATCTGTTTATACGTGAGAACGTGACAGTGGATGATATTATTGATTACCTTCGGGGCAGCACAGTGTATGCAAGCTGCCTTGTCGCCGTGAACAAGACCGACCTTCCATATGATGAAACGTCCCTTGAACCCCTTAGGATGTTCGGTCCGGTTGTGAAAGTCTCAGCAGCCACGGGAAAGGGGATAGAGGAACTGAAAGAGCAGATATTCCAGTCACTCTCCCTCATAAGGGTGTTTCTCAGGGACAAGTCAGGTTATGTCGATTTGGAGAAGCCAATGGTTCTCAGGTCAGGAGCCACAGTCAGGGATGTGGTCAGGAAAATAAGCAGGGAGATGCTCCAGTCATTCCGTTACGCAATTCTTACTGGCCCCGGGAGAAAGATAGGGGAACAGAGGGTTGGCCTGGACTTTTACCTCATGGACGGGGACACAATAACGATAATAAGCAGGAACTGATTGAAATGAAGACACATGTTGTCATATTCAGGGGAAGGGTGCAGGGGGTAAATTTCAGGCGCTCCTTCGCCGAACTGGCCAGGCTTCATTCCGTCAGAGGGACAGTTGAGAATCTGCCCGACGGGTCTGTAAGGGCGTGTTTGCAGGGCGATCCTGAAGAAATAGCGGAACTCCTGGGGGAGGCAAGATCTCACATCAGGGCTGCCAGAATTGACAGCATTGAAGAAACAACGGAGGATATGGGGGAAATGGAGGGTTTCAGGATCCTCGGTTAGGTCACTTCACGATCTTATACTTGAAGCCCAGTTTGTCCAGCCTTCCGACAAGTTCCTCAAGGTGCCCTTTGTCGCGGAGATTCACTGAGAATGTTATGGTCTGGTAGCCAACAGGGGTATCCTGCGAGAGGTTGTCAACTTCCGCGTGGAAGATGTTTCCGCCAGTTAGATACACCTCCTGGGAAATCTTGTGCAGCGTTCCAGGCCTATCTGGTATCTTGAACTCAATTCTGACCAGCCTGTCCTCAAGTTCCATAGACTTGTATATGATCTTGGAAAGCAGCAGGAAGTTCATGTTTCCTCCTGACAGCACAACAGCAACCTTTCTCCCCCTGACATCGATCTTTCCGTCCAGTACAGCCGCGAGCCCCGCAGCACCTGACGGCTCCACTAGTGTTTTGTTCCGCTCCAGGAGCTTGTAGATTGCATATCCTATGGACTCGTCGCTGACCGTGACGATCTCATCAACGTACTTCTTGGCAATTTCAAATGTCAATTCACCCGGATATTTCACGGAGATACCGTCCGCAATGCTATCTCCGCTTGTGTGCGGCACAATCCTGTTCTCCTGAATCGATCTCAGCATTGAGTCTGAAAGTTCAGATTCAACACCGACAATCCTGACCCTCGGATTGAGGCTCTTTGCGGCTATAGCTATTCCGGATATCAACCCCCCTCCTCCCACCGGAACAACTATGGTATCGATCTCCGGACGATCCTGCATTATCTCAAGCCCTACTGTACCCTGCCCTGCTATGACGTAGGGATCGTTGAAAGCCTCTATGAATACCCTGTTCTCCTTTACGGCAATTTCATCCGCGTAAGACTTCGCCTCCGTGTAGTCATTGCCCTTGAGCACAACCTTGGCACCATATCCCTGAACTGCATTGACCTTTGCAGGGACCGAGTACTGAGGCATAACTATCTTCGCATCGACCCCGTTCACAAATGCGGCATACGCAACCCCCTGGGCATGATTTCCTGAACTGGCAGTTATGACACCTCTGGACCTTTCAGCGGGGGAAAGTTTAGAAAACCTGTTCAATGCACCTCTGGCCTTGAATGAGCCTGTCTTCTGGTGGTTTTCCATCTTGAAATACAGGTCTCCTCCACACATTCTGCTGAATGTTGTAGAAAAGAGCAGTTCTGTGCGGTTTATCTTGCCAGTGAGGTAGGCCGCTGCCTCTTTCACATATTCTATCGTCGGTATCTTAAGCATTCTTTGACCTCTGCCTTGAGAGATATGATTCGATCTCATTATTTATAGCACTATATCTTTCCTCAATATCTTCAGTAAAGAAATGAATCTTCATTATCTGTTCCGCCACGTAATCATTGTCCTGTATCGATAGCAGATTTATCCTGATGTTCTGTATCACGCCAAAGGCAGCGGATCTGGCAAATTCGCCGGCACAACCGCTGTCCGTGATAGCACTTTTCAGGCCGTATTTCGTTAGCGTTAGGGCATCATCAAGAATTGACGATGCCACTGCGGCAATTTTCCATGGGACCTCAATAGCCTTTTTTGCTGCCTCCGCCAACCTTTTTGCACGTATCTCCACATGTTCAGGAGTGACGCGGGGAAGTTTCCAGGCTTTGACGATCTCCTGAAAAGCATCCTCATCCATCCTCATGAGGTCCTCAAGGTCACTCTGTCTGGAAGCTGCAGCTTTGAGAATTTCGACTACAACATTGGCACTTTTTTCATAGCCTTTCTTCCCGTTTGTGAGACCGGCGACCATTGATACCAGGGAATTAGCTATTATGTGGTTCTGCAAGCCTTTTTATGAAATCATCCATCGATACCATTTATTCACCCCACATCTTCCGTTCAAGAATCTGAGATGTTTTGAAGCCGTTGAGCTGAAGGTAGAACCTAGCAGACTCAACAATGGCTTCAAGGGGCGTCAACCCAACTATCTCTGACTCATGTATTGATATTCCATATCTTGAAGCCTCAAGCTTCACGAGCTCAAATGCCCTGTAGATTGGGGTTTTCCTGAAGTTTGTCAGGTTCATGGATATCTGGACCTTCTTTTTATCCTGCAGATAGAACGCGAGAGCCTTAACAAAAGACAATCCACCGTCCTTGGCACGCATCGCTCTGGCAATCTTTTTGCCGACTTCGAGGTCTTCACTGTTAAGGTTCACATTGAAAGCTATCAGAAAGTCCCTCGCCCCTATTATTGAAGCTCCAGCCTTCCCAAGAGACGCCGGGCCGAAATCAGGTTTCCACTGGGGTAGCGTTATTGCCTCCTTGAGCTGTTCGTACTGGAAATTCTTGTTCCTGATATCTTCAAGATTCTTCCTGGTTGGCTCCATTGCAGCCTCTCCATACAGATAGACCGGAATCCCAATTTCCTCGGCTACCCTCTTTCCAAGAGACCTTGCCAGTTCCCTGCATTCATCCATTGTAACATCGGATATTGGAATAAATGGAACCACATCAGCGGCGCCAAATCTGGGATGTTCTCCTCTATGTACATTAAGATCAATGACCTCAGCCGCTTTCTTTATGCCCCTAAATGCTGCCTCTAGGACTTTATCCTTATCACCCACGAACGTCACAACGCTTCTATTGTGGTTTTCGTCCATCTCAGTGTCCAGGAGCTTTATTTCCTCAACGGACGTTATGGAATCTACTATCATCTGAACTACTTCCTTATTTCTTCCTTCACTGAAGTTCGGGACACATTCAACTAGGCTCATATCAATGGAATCCATTGGTCCTATTAAAATTAGAATCAGGGCAAGTGGGTCCTGAAAGGATTATGTCGGATAGGATATGGATTGTTGCTCCTATAAGTAAAAAAAGAATTAAATACGGATATGGTGTAACACATCAGTTATCAAATCGTTGATCAGACATGATCTCAAAACAACATCAGAGAGGACAATGCAAATATCTTTATTTGCAATTAATAAAACAGAATAGAAAACAGTAAAGATTTAGAAGTCCAACGAGATGATAATGTTACCCGCGCTTTCGGGCGCTGAAAATAAGGAGTGAAAAAATGCTCACGAACGAGGAGTACAAGATTAAGAAGATAATTAAGCGGGATGGCACCGAAGTAGATTTTGACAAGACGAAGATCACCAGGGCAATTTACAAGGCGATGCTTTCTGTTAAAACCGGATCAATGAGAGAGGCAGAAGAAATAGCAGACAAGGTAGTAAAGGAGGTTGAAAAGGAAACTCTGAAACCAACCGTTGAACAGATACAGGACAAGGTCGAGTCCGTTCTCATGGCGTCATGGAAAAAGGGGAACAGGTACAATGAAGTGGCAAAGGCATACATTCTCTACAGGGAAAAAAGGCGCGCAATACGAGAAGAAAAGGAGAGAATCGGAGTAAAGGACGACCTGAAACTGTCCATTAATGCCATCAAGACTCTTGAGGCAAGGTACCTCCTCAAGGATGAAGAGGGAAAGATAATAGAAACACCAAGCCAGATGTTCAGGAGGGTGGCCTCAAATGTTGGAATAGTAGAGCTCCTATATGACTACCGCACATTTCAGAAGAAAGGCGTTCTCCCGGAGAACGGAAAGCTGATTGGAGCCCTTACGAATTCTCAGCTCGAGGTACTGGAGAGGGCTTTCAAACACCTTGTGGCCGAGAAGGAATTGACTGGGACTTTTGAGGAGTTCCTCAATTTCGTCTACACAAAACCCACAAGCGCTTCTGACAAGATAGAGAAATTCTATGAAATTATGAAGAACCTCGAGTTTATTCCCAATTCCCCTACCCTGATGAATGCTGGCACCAAGCTGGGCCAACTTTCAGCTTGTTTTGTCCTACCCGTTGGGGACAGCATAGAGGAAATATTCGACGCGCTCAAGTATCAGGCTATGATCCATAAGTCCGGGGGAGGGACGGGATTCTCGTTCTCGAGGCTGAGGGAGAAGGATGACATTGTGGGATCCACAAAGGGCGTTGCCTCTGGCCCCGTCTCGTTCATGAAGATATTCGACATAACCACAGATGTCATAAAACAGGGAGGGAAGAGGCGTGGTGCGAATATGGGTATCCTGAGGTTTGATCACCCCGACATAATGGAATTCATTATGAGCAAGGATGCCGAAAACACGGTGCTCAGCAATTTCAACATATCTGTGGGAATGACGGACGAGTTCTTCGAAAAACTCGACTCTGACGGTTACGTAGAACTTCGAAGCCCGAGGAGCGGCAAGGTTGTGAACAGAATAAAGGCCAGGACCATGTGGGAAGCAATAATAAACAAGGCATGGCAGACTGCAGATCCGGGTCTTGTGTTTCTGGACGAAATCAACAAAAAGAACCCTGTCAGGCATATTGGTGAAATAGAGGCCACAAACCCATGCGGCGAACAGCCCCTGATGCCTTATGAATCCTGCAATCTTGGCTCCATAAACTTGGGCAAGTTTGTCAAGAACGGGGAAATAGACTTCGAGCACCTCAGGGAGGTTATAAAGCTGTCCACCAGGTTCCTTGATGATGTGGTGGACGCTAACAAGTTCCCAGTGGACAAGATCGAGCAGATGGCCAGGCTCACAAGGAAGATAGGGCTTGGTTACATGGGTTTCGCAGACATGCTGGTCATGCTTGGCATCCCGTATAACAGCGGAGAGGGTCTCGAAATAGGGGAGAAGGTCATGAGCTTCCTTCAGGATGAATCCCACGCCGAGTCAACCGCACTGGCTGAGGAGCGTGGCGTATTTCCCGGGTGGTATGGCTCTACCTGGGAGGAGAACCGCATCCTGATGAGGAACTCCACCACTACAACAATAGCTCCCACAGGCACAATCTCGATCATAGCAAACTGCTCATCGTCAATCGAACCGATATTTGCTCTGGCATTCGTGAGGCATGTCCTGAACGGGCAGGAACTGATGGAGGTTAACCCATACCTGGAAGCAACTCTGAGGGAAAGATCGCTGTACTCAGATGATCTCATGCATGAAATAGCGAAGACAGGCACCCTGCATGAGGTTGACCTCCCGGAGGACATCAAGAGAGTTTTCGTCACAGCACATGAAATTGATCCTGAATGGCATGTACTTATGCAGGCAACATTCCAAAGATACTGCGATTCTGGCGTGTCCAAGACAATAAACCTGCCTTCCACAGCTACCCCTGAAGACATAGCCAAGGCCTACAGGATGGCAAAAGACCTGCACTGCAAGGGTATAACCGTATACAGGGACAAGAGCAAGGTTGAGCAGGTTCTCTACGCAGGCACCGCCGCAAAGAAAAAGGAGCCGGAAAAAGTTGAAGAGCGAAGGCCCGAGGCAGAGAAGAATGTCATCGAGCTCATAGCTAAGGTTCCGGACAAGTATCTAAAACTCGACGCCACATTTGACCCCGCCTGTCCTACGGGAAAATGTGACAAGTGAGTCAAAAATTACATCCTTTCTATTACAAGTGAATTTGCCATACCGCCTCCCTCGCAGACAGCGATGAGGCCTTTCTTTTTTGAATGAGCGCTCAAGGCGTTGATCAGGGTTGCCACAAGCCTTGTGCCGGTTGCACCCAGCGGATGGCCAATAGCAATTGCACCGCCATGGACATTGAGCCTGTCCAGCGAGACATCATAAATCCTTTGCCAGGCAAGAGGCACTGGCGCAAACGCCTCATTAACCTCGAAGAGATCAATATCTGTAAGCTCAAGATCAGCTGACTTCAGCACCTTCTCTGTGGCAGGTATGGGCCCAAGCAGCATCGTCACAGGGTCAACACCCACCACGGCAGCACCAAGGATCCTTGCCTTTGGTTTGAGGTCATACTTTTCAACTGCCTCCTCTGAGCAGAGTATAGTTGCGCTTGCACCGTCTGATATCTGTGAGGAGTTTCCTGCAGTTATCCTCTTGAGTCCCCTGAAGGCAGCCGGGAGACTCTTCATCTTTTCAAGATCCGGCCTGTCCCTCACACCCTCATCCTGTTCAAGCACTGTAACAAACTCTGACTTGTCACCGTAAAGATCAACTTCAACAGGTTCTATCTCGTTCTTCAGAACAGTCCTTGCAGCGGAAGCCCTTACATGGCTCATGTAGCTGTACTCATCCATCTCATCCCTTGAGATTCCATATTTCTCTGCAATCATTTCCGCACCTTTGGCCTGGCTGAACCATTCCTTATCGAGGCCATATCTTACGCTGAGGCTAAGGGTGATGGGATTGGAATGGCTATTTATTGTGCTGCCCATCGGGACCCGTGTCATGGACTCTACTCCTCCGGCAACAATAACATCAGCCATTCCGGAGGCAATCCCCTGATATGCGAAAGTCAGGGCCTGAAGACTGGATCCGCACTGCCGGTCAACAGTCACACCGGGCACACTCTCCGGAAAGCCGGCTGAAAGCCACGCATTCCTTGCAATGTTAATGGCCTGCTCCCCGACCTGGTTGACACATCCTGCAATCACGTCATCAACAGACTCAGGGGGAATCCTTGATCTTGACACTGCCTTTCTGAGAAGGTTGCCAAAGAGATCAACAGGGTGAATCTCAGCCAGCGCACCTCCTCTCTTTCCAATCGGTGTACGGAGGGATTCAACTATAAAGACATCCCTTATCTGTTTCATATGTAACGCGTAACTACAATCCCGTCAATGCCTTATATATTTTTGCCGGTGTTTTGCCCCATGCAATCTAGGCCAGTATAGCTTGGAACGGAAGCCCTGAGCTCCAGGCCAAGTGATCACCCTTTCTTGTGGCTTGTGAGGCGAACAAGGAAAAATAAATAACTATCAGAGCAATCAGTTACGAATCCTGCAGAGGTTGTCGAGATTGGTCAAAGGCGCCAGATTGAGGGTCTGGTTCCGTAGGGATACGAGGGTTCAAATCCCTCCCTCTGCATGCTTGGAATTTCTTCAGCAGTGTAAATGATGCTGCAACGCGCTTTCTCTCTGAGTGGGAAATCCAAGTGAGGCTTTTGAGGAAACGATGGAAAACCCGGACCATACCTTGATGTTTTCAGGTAAGTTAGGAGAATTGGACCGCAATTTGCAAACATTACTATAATATATTTTGGGCCGCGGAAGCCGCAGAAATGATGTTGTCTCATTCATCCTTTTGCTTTTACTGCATCTGTTTTCAGAATTCTGCCTCATGATTGTGAAAGGGCAGCCGTTGCGTCTGTATTTCAGAGTGTCCATGAAGCCAAAATGCAATGGATTAGCTACTAATCACCTTGACGGAACGCACTGCAACCCATATCACTGCAGGTGATACGGCTACAATGCTGCTTGTAAGGTCAGGCGTCACAGGCTATAAGCTGGAACAAATGTGTGGAATGGGCTTTAAATTGGTCTGAATGGGCGAGCTCACTGTGGAGACCAAGAGCTCATTTATAGAAAAATCGGCCAAAGTGGATTAGATGGCCATCATTTGACGGATGAATCCAGAATTTCAGAGGTTTTTCTCACGCGGCCTATCCTCTTAAGCACGTATTCAACCGATATACGGTGGGTTTCCTCAGAGATATCTGACATTGCGTCCTCCGCAAATATCTGGTTGAATCCCATTTCATATGCGAATCTTGCAGTGCTTTCAACTCCATATAAGGTGGCAATGCCTGCTAAAATTATGGTGTTGATGCCTCTTCGCCTCAGGCTGAGTTCAAGATCAGTTCCATAAAAGGCACCCCACTGCCTCTTTGTGATGACCTGGTCATCTGGCCTGAGAGGCAAAGAAGGATCAAAGGCAAACGGATCCCCCTGAATCTGAGAAGATAGTCTGAAAGGAGATGAATTGTCCGCAGCAACCCTTAATGACGTCTCTGCGTCCCTGATTACGCGAACCGGAAACACCTTTATTCCGTTGGAATGGGCGAAGTTGATAAGCTTCGCAGCATTTTCGATAACCTTTGATGCCGGGTAAGGTTTCGTTTCCATGGACGTAACGCTTCTCTGCAGATCTATAAGAACCAGTGCCGTTTCAGATCCCTTTAATGCAAGTGCATCCATGCGCCATCATTGCTGTCCCTTTTAATAATCTTAAGCAGATTGTGAAATGATGCGAATTCATGCGCAGTATTCCTTGTAAATTCCCAGGCCATTCCTAAGGGTGTCAGGAAAACAGGCTCAAATTAAGGCAACATGCCCTGAGAAATGCAGGAAGACTGGTTCAAGCGCTGAACAGGATCCTGTATATTTTAACCAGAGAGATTATCAGTCCAACCAGACCGATCAGAAAGAGTACAATGCCTGTTATAATCAGAAACGCCGAATAAAGAGGCCGATAGGATAAAATGAGCGAAATTCCAACAGACATGAGGTAACTGAGAACCACAACAAAGACAGTGACAAAGAAAATCGTCTCAACAGTTCTGACTATCCTATCTAAAGCGTCTCCCTGCATGATGATTCATGGAAACCGTCTATAACAAGCTTTCCAAGAGTTGTTTCAGGGACTGTTCTACCACTTGTGAGATAGATGTCGGAATGAACCAGCATCAACGGGAATCCGATAATTTTGAATGCCCTAAGTAGTCAGTCTAGAAAGGTATTAATACATAGGCTTATTCACCTCTGCATGGCTTTGTCTAGCAATGACAGGTCTCAAACACGTGGCTTAAGAAAGGATGCCCTGTCAATCAGGGAAGTGATTTTCCAAGGGGTAGCAGCGGCTGCTCCTGCAGGTGCAGCAGTTGCGACAATGACTGGTGCCGCTGCTTTTGCTCTGGGCTCTCTCCCTCTGACTGCAGTGGTAGCGTTCATAGTGGTTGCACTGAATGCCTATATTATCAACAGGCTGTCCACCCATGTGGCTGGAGCTGGCGGGTACTATGATTATGTGAAACTTGGATTTGGCAAGCATGTGAGTGCATACACCGGCTGGTCATACATAATATATCAGGTTACTTCACTGGCTTTTATAGGCCTGAGCATATCGGTGTTTGTTCCTGCCCTTCTTTCAAATGTGTTCAACATTAACCTGCCTTCATGGGCCTGGCTCCCGATGCTTGCCGGAACGGTTGTATTCGGGTATGCAGTATCAGTCATGGGTGTGAAGGGGTCACTGCAGTACGCATCAGTAATGGCAACCCTGGAGATTGCGGTTGTAGTCCTGATAGGCATGTGGCTGATATTTCAGCACCCCTCCATCAACACTGCCAGCGTGTTCACACCAAAATATGCCAGCGGAGGTTTCGGAGGAGTTCTGTTAGGCGTTCTCTTCATGTACACGGCATTTTCAGGATTTGGCACATCAACGCCGCTGGGTGAGGAAACGAAAGGGGCACGTAAAACCATAGCCAGAGGCATCATTCTCACAATGCTTATCCTCGGGGCCTTCTTCATTTTTGCAGCCTACTCCTTTACTGTAGGCTGGGGCGTAACAAATATGGGCAACTATGCAAACGCTCTCGTCCCCGGCATATCCCTTGCCTATTCCAACATAGGGCTCTGGGCGGCGATTCTGATCACGGTGTTTTACGTAAACAGCATCCTGACGGACATGGTCACATTTACTAACAGCTCCTCCAGGGTACTCTACGCAATGGCAAAGGATGGCTTCTTCCCAAGCAGCGTGTCTAAGGTGCATGCCACCAGGCTCACGCCGCATGTTGCGGCAGCTATCATGGCGGTTGCCAGCTTTTTTGTTGCAGCCGCGTCTACAGTGCTGATGGGCGGATTCAATGCTTTCCTGTTCACAGGAGTCGCGGGAACCTTAGGCAGCCTCCTGGTTCATATGATGGCAAACGCATCACTGCCCAAGATACTCCACGATTCTGCCAAAAAGGTCGGTTTAATTAACATGACGCTTACGGCTGTGTCTCTTGTTGTGCTCGGCTTCGTATTCTACGGATCCTTCATTTCAGTGAGTCAGCCGGTTTTGGTTGCCGCATACCTCTTTGTAGCTTGGATGATTGCAGGGCTGGTGTACGTGGAGGCAAGATTCCGCCGCGGGATGCCATCGGCAAAAGTTGTCCCAGAGGAGTAGGGAAACCCCCAGACTCCATAATTTTCTGATTATATTCTTGCAAATGAAAATACTTCATGTCAGACGTCTGAAAATAAAATTATATAAATTATAGCAATGTACGGTGCCGGAAGCATAGATAATGGTCATCTCTGTGGCGGAGGAGCATGAGACTTCACAGCAATCCGCCGTGTCGGACAAATACAATGGGCATGCCTGGTTCATAAGCTACCTCCTTTCGAATGTTTCAAGCGGGCTTACGTCGCCTCTCATACCGCTGTTTGTGGTCGTTTATCTTCAGTCAAACGTAGAATTCGTAGGAATAACATCATCAATTGCCTCGGCCGCAAGTGTACCGGCGCTGATTTTCTGGGGAAACCTCTCTGACAGGATTGGGCGGCGGAAGATATTCCTGATAATAGGTTTTCTTGGATCATTCCTATCCCTTCTGCTTATACTTGTGGTCAATACTCTTGGAATGTACATACTCACGCTTGTGATATTTCAGGTTGTGGCAATGGCGGCAACCCCTGTTGCAACTCTCCTGATTCTCGAAAGCACAGTGGAAAAGAAATGGCCCAATGTAATGGCGAGTTTCAACACCATTTCTTACATCGGACTTGTGGCGGGCCTGATCGCCGGAACTCTTATACTGGAAGTTGTCGGCCATGGAGGCAGATCGGTTCTGCCAACGCTATACCTGTATTCCGCAATCGTTTACCTTGCGGCTGCCATATCCGCAGTCTTCCTTCTGAAGGAACCCGAAAGAAAACTTTCCAGGGAGAGTCACGCGCTTTCCAGGGTTTTCTCATTCAGGATGGTTGAAAGAAACAGGTTCTTCCCG
>JAHXPV010000010.1:0-66436 GCA_031625175.1 Thermoplasmatales archaeon AK
TGGCAAGCCAGAGCCAAGTTACCGCCGTATTCGGACCCACCTATCCATACGGTTACTATGTTCCGTACAATTACACAGGAAATTACAATTCCACCTACCACTCACAGATGCTCTCCTATATCGGGAGCAACCCGCATTACGTCATGATTACATTTCAGCTCTCAAGCCTTGCCTGGCTTCAGGCACCATCCAATTTCGTCAATTCTCTGCCATCCAAACTGTCACAGATAGATTCCGGAAGCTACCAGTATTACATAGGAGGCCTGACTCAGGGCCTCAATGATGCTTTTTCCTTCACGCTCTCTAGCTTTGTCAAGATGGTTCCAATCCTGTGCGCTGCGATTTTTGTTGTTCTGTTTATCCAGCTGACCTCGCTCTTCACGCCACTCAGGCTCATAGCAATGGTTCTGGCATCTGTAGTCATTTCGCTTGCACTTAGCTATATTGCACTTCACTACTATGGCGGACTTCCGGTGCTGATCTTTCTCCCGATGTTCACAGTCATAACACTCCTTGCTGTAGGGCTGGACTACGACATATTCATGGTCACCAGGGTAAGGGAGGAGGCCTTCAAGGGAAAAGAGGATGCTGAAGGTATACGAACAAGCCTCGTTGAGAATGGCGGGGTAATCATAACGCTTGGTTCGCTCCTCTTTGCCACCTTCGGTGCCCTTGCATTCAGCGATATCGGCATAATTGTTGAGATTGGTGTTGGCCTTGCGCTGGGTGTCCTGGTTGATACTTTCATCAGCTGGCCCTATTTTGTGCCAACCGTCATGCTGTTCCTCAAAAGGCTCAACTGGTGGCCCTCCAAACTGGCAAAGAGATGAACCTGAATACAATCACACAGCGATAATTTTCTTAATTTTTCTAAATGCCGGTATGAATAAGAAAAAAACTATATATTGCGCTAAAATGTAGCACGGAAGCCGATGAAAACCTATCTGAAAGTGACGTTTTCCAGTGAGGGTGCAAAACCCAGTGAAGTGATAAATAGGTTGAGGTCTCTCGGGTTCAAACCAATAATTGGCGAACACGACATGATCTACGAGTGGGGACAGAACGCAACGACAGAAGATTCCATATGGTTCGCCGACAAGATTCAGGCAACTCTGGAAGGGTTCAAAGTAATGTTCCAGATTGAGACGCTGAATGATTAGTACTTGAACCTCCGTCTATCCCCGCAGTTCCCGCAGGAAACTACCAGAACCCCCTTGAAAAGACGTATCCTTGTCCGGCTGCCGTATAGGTGATTACAGTTGTGGCAGTAGTACCTTTTAATATCCTTGGGTATCGTGATGTTTGCTCTTCGGCTGATGCGTCTCATCAGCGCTATTTCCTGGGCTGAATACTCCGGAAACTGATCCTTCAAAAGTATGGCTGTCTGGAACAATTTCACTATTCTTCTCTGGGCAACCGCCTGCAATTCCCTCTTGGGAAAGTAAATTTTCATAATAATGGCATGGGATCAGGGACAAATGATAAAACTTGTCCTGATGGACGTGGATGGGACCATAACCGACCGTGAAAGAAGAGTTTCCACAGAAGCCGTAAACGCTATCAGGAAGGCGCAGCGTTCCGGGATAATGGTGAGCCTTGTCAGCGGCAACGTCATTCCAGTGATGTATGCCCTTAAGACATACGTGGGCATAGAATCGCCTGTATTTGGTGAAAATGGAGGAATAATGTTGGACGGGGACAGCGTTCAGCCATTCTTCGACATTACCAAGCCAAGGCAGTTCTTTGACACGCTCCTCTCCATGGGCCTTGCACAGGGGATTCTGACCAACCGGTGGAGGGAGACCTCTATGGGCTATGCACCGGCGAAGGGGATGGAGGACCGGATAGTAAAGATGGCAGCAGAATATGATGTTGAGGTTGCCAACAGCGGATTTTCATGGCATATTCTGAATAGGGGACAGGACAAGGGTTTTGCACTCTCCATCCTCATGCGGAAATTTAATCTGAAACATGATGAGATAGCCGTCATTGGTGATTCTTTCAACGATCTTCCCATGTTCAAGGATGGTGTGGTGAAAGCTGTGCCTTCCAATGCGGAGCCTGAACTCAGAAAGATCGCCAACCTGGTCTCAGAGAGAAGTCACGGCAAGGGCACAGCAGAACTTCTGCTGAGAATTGTGAGGAGCAATCAGTAGAGGAATCTTCCCCGGTACCCCTCAATCAGTTCCCCCCTTTCAAGAACCCTGTTTCCGGAAACAAACACGTCTGAAGGGAATACTGCCGTGAAACCGTTAAATGGGGATACAGGGCACAGTGAGTGGAGCTTGTCCTCGTTTATTCTCCTTATTTCAGATGGTCTGAAGGACATCACATCAAAGTAGTAACCCTCCTTTATTTGCCCCTTCCTGATGCCGAACATTCTGGCCGGAGCAGATGAGGTAGATTCAACGAGCCTCTCGAGTGAAAGTATTTTGTTCGCAAACAGCGCAAGCAAAAGAGGCACTCTCGTTTCCACCCCTGTTATTCCTGAAGGCGCCTGATCGAAATTCTCCTTCTCCTCTTCGGTGTGAGGAGCATGATCCGATCCTATATAGGTGACCTTTGCATCCAGGTAGCTCTGAAAAAGACGTTCCTGTTCCTCCTTTGACCTGAGTGGGGGATTGCATTTTCCCCAAGAGCCAAGGTCCATGGAATTGTTCAGCAGAAGGTGATGTGGAGTTACCTCGGTCACAGTTGAAGTCAAAACACCAAGAGTTGATGATGAGCTTACATGTGCCATAATTTTCCTTTTCACGTTCAATTTCTCGACAACTGAGGCTGAGGCAAGTTCACAATCCACAGGTCTGGCCCTGTCATGATCAAAAAGGCTGCCTTCAAATGGCAACCTGTGCCGCTCAAGGCAGGCTGCGTCCTCACCGTGAAATACCACTGGCTTTCCGAAGGATTCCAGTTCTCCGGACTTTGTTTCCAGAGAACTCACTTCCGGAACTGCATTTGTACTTCCGCCCAAGTATATTTTCAGCCCGCAGGATCTCCTGTCGATTAATGCAGTGTTCTGCCCTGTGTACATTGAGTAGAGGCCAAAATCGCATTTCGCCTTTCCTGAGACTGCTGCCAGCTTTTCCTCGAATCTCGAATAATCAGTGATTGCACGGAGATTGTTGGGCATGTCAAGAACTGTTGTTGTCCCGCCATATATCGCTGACTCAGTACCGGTTCCGAAGTCCTCCTTCCAGGTTTCTCCAGGGTCCCTGAAATGAACATGTGGATCGAAGCCAGCGGGAATGATGGCTCCATCAAGCTTAACCCTCGGAGCGTTTCTTAGATCCTTTCCTATTTTAACTATGATCCCCTGTGCAACTGCAACCTCAAGATCCCGCAGTTTGCCCTCGCAGAAAAACCTGCCCTGATAGATGGCGTCAGGGGCGGTATCAGACTCCACGCATTTCACCCCATATGAATTTGTGTGTCTGTAACATGAATCTGACAGGGAGCCCGTCAGCAAGCAGCCTCTCAACTATCCATCTGGGATTGATCCCCCATGCGGGCTGAACAACAGCCTCACAGGGTAGATGATGGGTTCTAATGAAATTGCTAAGAAAATCGTAGTCAACTTCACTCTCAATCACGAATTTTACGTAGTCCTGGCTCCTTATGCTACTGAGATTATCTTCGAGAAGAGAATCCGACTCGCCGGAGGATGGGGTCTTAATGTCCATATCTATGAAAACGTCCTTAAACTGTGTGTACGGCCTGATGCTGATCGAACCGCTTGTCTCAATAAGGATCCTGGTGCCCCTTTCGTGCAGGACCTTTACGAACTCGAGGGCGTCCCGCTGTATAAGAGGTTCGCCACCGGTAAAACATACCCATTTTAGGCCGTAGGCATCAACCTCCCTGATGATATCCGGAATTTTCATCTCATTTCCTCCGTGAAAAGTGTAAGTAGAATCGCACCATGTGCATCTCAGGTTGCATCTGTTGGTCCTTACAAACACCATGGGAATACCGGTGAATGGTCCCTCCCCCTGTATGCTTCGGAATATCTCAGTTATGAGCACGCCCAAAGATTGTATGCTGTTAGTTATGTCTTTTCATTAATATGAGGGAGAAATATGGAGTGGGAAAACATATATGCGGCTTAACCCTACAACACCCATGAGCTTCAGCCGTATTTTTGACTACGCCAGAGAGACAGACTGCATCCTGATTCTCCAGGGAACGGAAAATTCTGTGGACAAGACCTTCTTCTACCTTACAGGCGTGGAGGGGGGGCTTTTTGAGGGCTCAGCCCTTGTGGTCACACCAGACGAACTTAAGATCATCACCTCACCCCTCGAAGAGGAGCTTGCCAGATCAACGGGCTATGAGGTGCAGCTTTTTGAAACCAGGAAGGAATTTGAGGAAATAATAAAGAAAAATCTGAAGGATAAATCTACTGTCGGGCTTAATTACACGGCCCTTACGCTTAACAGGTACAAGGATCTTCTGAGGATTGCGCCCGACAAGGAATTCATTGACGTCTCCGGGTCCATAATGGAAGCCCGCAGGATGAAGTCGCCCGAGGAGCTTTCGAGAATAAGAGAGGCTGCTCGAATAGGAAGCAGAGCATTCGAGAATCTTCTCGACAAACTCAAGGAGGGGATGACGGAATCCGAGGTGTCCTCGCTCATCGCATACGAAATGATGAAGCTTGGGGCCTCTGAGCCGTCATTCAGCACAATAGTGGCCTTTGGCGAGAACGCCTCAATGCCACATTACTCACCAGGGTCCAGGAAGCTGAAAAAAAACGACACAGTGCTCATAGACTTTGGCGCCAGATACAGAAGATACTGCTCTGACATAACAAGGACCTTTGTCTTCGGGAGGGCCAGCCAGCAGCAAAAGGAGATGTATGAGGTTGTAAAGGAGGCACAGGATGCATCGCTAAAGGTGATAAGGGAAAACGCCAACGGAAGGGATGTGGACCTTGCAGCCAGGAAAGTGATTGATTCCTCAAAATTCAAGGGCAGATTCATACATTCTCTTGGCCATGGCGTCGGCCTCGATGTTCACGACCATCCAGCTCTTTCTCCAAACCTTGATTTCCCACTGAAAAGCAACATGGTCGTGACGGACGAGCCCGGAGTGTATGTCCCGAAGGTTGGGGGTGTGAGAATCGAAGATGATGTGGTGGTCACAAAGGACGGCTTTGAGCTTATTACAACCGCAACCAGAGACCTGATAGAAGTATCATGATCCGGAGTGGTGTCGGAACACTTAGGCTACAGCTTGATAAGGGGGAGGTAATCAATCTACTTGGATCACATGACGTTTTACTGGAAAGAATCAGGATTTCAGCAAAGACACTGATATTGGACTCGATGAGGAGTGCACACTCCAGGGGGATCACTTCCCTGGAAGACCTGAATTACTTCGGCCTAGTGCTGTGGGTTCTCAGGGGAATAGACAGCCTTCCGCTCACACTGAGAGTCGTGAACAGGGTACGGGATACAATAGAGAGGTATCTCAACGGCGAAGTCAGAGATCCGGATGATCTCCACGCTGAACTGATGAGACTGGGGATAGAAAGTTCATATGATGTTGAGACCGGCATGTTCACAGTTCCAGCCAGCACATTCATAACGTATTCATCCAGACTCAGTGGTCCACGTTACAGGCTACTCTACCAGTCTGTCTCAAGGGGTTTTGTGAAATGCGGACGAGAGCTACTGGCCAAGCTTGCTAGGGAAGCATTTGTGAGAAGCGCCATGCAGATATACTCCCGCATTGAAAAGAGTGATGCGCTTGAGGCTCTGGCAGGTTTCAGCGAATATCTTGATGAAATCAGGCTAGCTCTGGAGAAATCGGGAATCAGTCACACCATTGAGCTTGGGGATGTTGACTATGCGCTTTTCCCGCCATGCGTTAAAACCTATCTCAGTCAGATGCACGATGGCGTGAACCTCCCGCACCTTGCCAGGTTCACTCTGGTGAGCTTCCTGCATAAGGCGGGAATGAGCTCGGAAAAAATCATTGAATTGTTCAGAACTGCACCGGATTTCAATGAACGGCTCACAACATATCAGGTGAACCACATCACAGGAACGATTTCAAGCACGGAATACAGCCCTCCAAAATGCGCTGTTCTGGGGTCGAACCATCTTTGCTACAAGGGAAATGATCCCCTATGCAACCAGCCGTGGCTCAAGCATCCATTGCAGTACTATTCTGTGAAAAAAGGGAAGCCTAAAGACGCTTCTCAATGAAGCTGAGAAGTGTGGACTTCTTGACCTTTGATTCCACAATGTAAATTTTCGTCTTTTCCCAAGGAACCCTTGGATAGTATCCGTCCTTTGACTCGAACGGATATCCAAGTGACCTGAGGATTTCCTCAAGCTTCTGATCACTGAAGCGAGCCGCAACGTTCCTGGGAACGCGCCGCCCCAGCCTCTTGCTCAGTCTGGCATTAAAATACTGCGAATATAGTGTTACTGTCATTGAAGCACTGCGTTAATTACCCCATCCTGTCCAGGTCTGGATGTGATTCTTGCCAGACCCAGTTCGGTCTGAATTACGGTGCCCCTGTTCATTATGTTTCTCTGGACGAAATGCTGGTTGGCCGGGTTTTCCTTCACAGTCTGAATTTTCACCTGCCTCGTTTTCTTTTCAGCCGGTATGTAAAGGTTTACAACATCCGACTTCATGAGAACAACCTTACTGTTGCCGCCAAATGACCTTATAACCTTTCTCGAAACTGGTCCAATCCTCGTTAGCGTCGGCTCCCTGCCAAGCTCATATCTCCTCTTTCCTCTGGACTGTTTAAGTTTCCCGCCTGTGAATTTTTTCCTCGCATTTCCCTGGAATATGGTCATTTCAATCGCACCGTTCTAATGGTTCTGGATAATCGGAAGGCGATTAATAATATTGTCGCACCTGTACATGCTGATCTGCACATTCTCTAATCAGACGGGGGAGAGTTGGAACATCAGCTCCGGATCAATCAATACACCGCTTGCATCGTCAAGACTCCGGAGTAGCTTTCTGAATTCCTCCTGCCTTTTCTCTTCATCTTCCCCCATTATCCATGGGGCGGTGTTTCTTGCCAGGAGCAACTTTGCCCTGAACAGTGCCTCGCTGACTCCGCCCCTAATACTCCTGAGATCACTCCAGTTGTTTGCAAGATAGCCATCTATTGACATGGAAATCAACTGAAGCATATTCAGTTTTACAGCCTCCTCAGCTGATTTTGCTGATCCATGAAGGGTTTTTGAAGAAAGCAGCACCCCGAGTGGCAAAGGCGAATCTACATTCTGAACTGAAACTCTGATTCCTCTGGACCTGAGAGCAGAAACCAGTTTATCTGTCACTTCACCCATGGAGTCCCCCTCAAGTCCACAAACGTAAATCTTCTGCAGTTTCCTTTCTGTTATGAATGATGCTATCTGGTCCATGTAGTCGAATTTCAGCTTTGAGCCGAATCTCCAGGGTAATGGTATTAATTCCATCTAGTGGAACAGTAATTTCCACTAAATAAATTTGCACGGATAATGAGAAGGAGGGTTGTGGAAATTTTCCGTTCTCATTGATGCATAGTATTTTTTCTTTTGAAGCAATCACATTCGGTTAATGATATTGGATCTCCTGGTGCCATTGGCCTTCATCGCAGCTCTTGCAGCTGTGACCCTATATCTGGACTTCAAGAGATTCTATCTCTCCTATGTGCTTTCAATACCATTTGGCGTTGCATCTTATTTCATCACAGGAAACATACTCGCCACAGTTGTCCTTCTACTGAGCATTGTAGCTGCCAAGTTTCTCTACTCAGCCAAGTTCAATATCTTTGCCGGACTCCTCTTTGGCATTGTGATATCACTCCTAGTGCTCCGGCTGGATCGCTTCTACTGGATAATCTTTGACCTCTTCATGGGCTTGGGAACCGCGATTGGCCTCCTGATCGACAAAAACGGGCTGAGCTACACCAAGATGAATGATTCATCCAAAGGTAAGAGCTGGAAGATAGAACTCAGCCGCGACCTTGTCCAGATAGTTGGTGGTGTCATCATACTTGTGGCGATACTTGTCATGGACCTGGCATTAAGTCGGATTGTTATTACATTCCTTGTAATACCGCTGTATATTATAGGCAATTACTATGCGACCCATTCCTCAAATGCCATCGGAAAAGCACTTTTCTATTTCGAAAGGCCCCTCACCCCACTGGGGCTTGGGGCAATTTGGTTCTCCGCTGGATTTCTGATCGCCGCAGGTACTGTCACAACAACATCAATGCTTGCTATTGTTGTCTTCGTATCGACAATAGGAGATCCTCTTGCCACCATTGCAGGCAGCAGCATAAAATCTCCGAAACTTCCATACAACAGGAAAAAGAGCATTGCAGGATTTCTTGCCATCTTCCTTTCATCAGGTGCATTCGCTTATTTCATGATTGGCCCAATTGGTATTGGCCTCGCCCTCTTGTCGGCATTCCTCGAAAGCCTCTCTCTTCATCCTCTGGATGATAATTTCCTTGTTCCTACAGTTCTGGGTATCGCAACGAGAATGGTGTGATGCTAACCTGTCCTGAAATGGAATATCTCCCTTGGGTAATTTGTATCCCGGAATCCGAACCTCTTGTACATGCTTTCCGCCGGATTGCCATCTGTTACCCACAATTCAGTTTCAGTGAATCCTAGTTTTTCCAGCGCTTCAATGGCTGCTCCAATCAGCCACTGACCGAGTCCATTTCCCCTGAACTCTGGAGAGACAAAAAGATCAACGATCAGTGGAATCCTGATCCCAGTTTTCCGTATCTGGCCCTGAGTGACGATTATTGCGCCTATTATCCTGTTGTTCTTGGACAGGATTTTGCATGCCTCATAAATCGGTTCACCATAGTACCCGTCAAACATCTTGCGAATCTGGGCGTTCCTCTCCTGATCGGAAGACGGGAACATTATCTCATCCAGGCTGTTCCTGAAAGCTTCGTAATGAGACCTGCTGTACTCTGCCAGATCAATGTGGCTGAGGTCCAGAACCTTTATTTCTGTAGGGAGTTTCTCCTGACTCAGATTTGCATTTTTAATCTTCAAAGTAAGTTTTTTTCTGACTCTTTTTGAGTACCCGCGGTTATCAAGGAAGCGGTCGGACAAACCCCTGTCGTTGAATATAGGATTCACCATAGCCATCCTCCTGTTGCCGAAGGCTATCTGCTCCACCCACCCGACGAGAGTCTCCATCCTGCGCTCATTGACGTATTTCTCGTCAGCGAAGCCTATGGAACCGAAGGAACGATCCGACATTTCGGAGCTATTGATGACAAATGCGTACCCAGCTACCTCCAGTGAGCTGAGGATGACTCTTGAAGGGATTCTGTTTTCATTAAGCTGAGATATTATTGTCCGCATTGAGTCCCGGACAGGAAGATCATAGTATACCTCCTCGTAATGCCTGATCTGGGGCTCAAGAATCAGGTTCCAGTCCATCTTAATGTTCTGGATCTCCATGTTTTCCTTGATTATCTTGATATTTTAATAACTTTTCTGATCGATTCGTCATGTGCCGATGTGCCATTCGTTTATAAGTGACAAGCTTAATATTCCCAGTGATGCTAACAGTGGAGATTTTATGGATGACGTTACAAGAACAGAAGAATTCAACAAACAGGCTCTCATATATTCAGACTATTATAAGGGCAAAGTTCAGATAATTCCGAAGGTTCCTGTCAGAAATCTTTCAGACTTTTCCGTATGGTATACCCCCGGGGTTGCTGCTGTATCAACGAGGGTTGCTCAGGACCCTGAGGCGTCATTCGAGTTGACCGGCAGGTGGAATACAATAGCAATTCTTACCGATGGAACAAGGGTCCTGGGGTTGGGTAATATTGGCCCCGAAGGGGCGATGCCGGTAATGGAAGGGAAATCACTCATTTTCAACTTTCTTGGAGCCGTGAACGCAGTGCCCCTCCCAATAAGGGTGAATAACAAGGATGAATTCATAGCCGTAGCTAAGGCACTGGAACCTTCCTTTGGGGGATACAATCTGGAGGATATAGAATCTCCAAAGTGCTTCTTCATTCTTGAGACCCTTCAGAAATCCCTTAAAATACCGGCTTGGCATGATGACCAGCTGGGAACAGCATGTATCACCCTCGCAGGCCTTATAAATTCATTAAGGGTGGTGGGAAAGAGACTGGAGGATTCCAGGGTTGTCCTTCTCGGGTCCGGAGCTGCAAATATTGCAGCTGCGCACCTCCTAATTGCTGCTGGCGCTAGGGAAGGGAATATTATACTGGCAGATTCCAAAGGGGTACTGGAACCTGAGAGGGATGATATGGACCAGCTCATGATTAATAATCCATGGAAGTACAATCTCGCACTGAGGACAAACAGCGACAGGATTAAGGGTCCTGCCGAAAATGCGTTTAAGGGGTCAGATGTTGTTGTATCTGCTGCTAAACCAGGACCCGGGACAATAAAGCCGGAGTGGATAAGAACCATGAATGACCATGCTATTGTATTTGCGCTGGCAAACCCGGTACCCGAGATATGGCCTGAGGATGCCAAGGAGGCAGGGGCTGAGATTGTGGCCACTGGGAGGGGGGATTTTCCCAACCAGATTAACAACAGTCTAGTTTTCCCGGGTGTCTTCCGAGGGGTTCTTGATGCCAGATCCAAGGGAGTGAATTTTGATGTCATGGTAGCGGCTTCAAAGGAGATTGCGGATTTCATTGATGAACCCACTGAGGATCGCATAGTTCCAACAATGGAGGACTGGGAGCTCTACCCTCGCGTCGCTTCCGCGGTTGCTTACAAGACTTCCGAAATTGGCCTGGCAAGGCGCAAGAATTCAAAGGAAGGGTTCTACAAGGCAGCTCATGAAATGATAGAAAGCAACAGA
This sequence comes from Thermoplasmatales archaeon AK, assembly GCA_031625175.1. Lineage (GTDB taxonomy): Archaea > Thermoplasmatota > Thermoplasmata > Thermoplasmatales > Thermoplasmataceae > UBA447. The sequence continues at coordinate 10,840 of JAHXPV010000010.1, forward strand.
AATGTATACCTACATCTCATGAGGGAGAAATACATAAGGGAGCTTCCGGGGGTGAACAAAATTGAAAGGTAAGATCGAAATCAGGGAAATCCAGGATTCGGACATCAAGACACTCACTGACCTTATTCTGCGTCAGAAGAGACTGAATGAGGAGTTTGATTCAAATTTTGAGGTTTCGGGGAACTGGGAAAGTGATGCTGTGCATCACCTGAAATCCGTGGTCAGCGACAGAAATGAGAACGTAGCCCTTGTAGCCACATCTTCCGGAAAATCTGTAGGCATAATAATTGTAAACCTGAGGAGAAGAAGATTTTACAAACCTGAGAGTGAGGGCCGCATAACAGACTTCTATATCATGCCTGAGTTCAGGAGGTCCGGTGTTGGCAGAATGCTCTATGATAAGGCCGTATCTGAACTAAAGAAAAGATCCGTTGAGCTTATCACGGCGGAGTTTCCCACACTCAATCTCATAGCACTTAACTTCTACAAGAAACTGGGGTTCAGGGAGCTTGTGGGGATTTACGGCCGGAACCTGGAATGAATCTCTCCTTTCAGAAGCATATTATAGTTCACGGAAGCGTAGAGAATTCATTTTCTTATAGAAATTAAGATCCGCCGGACTTTTCATTGCCTGATCCATTTATTTCTACCTTCACTTTCCATCCGGTTTTCTCCTGAACCACCATACACTGTATTCCCAAGGCAGTAATCCTTGAGGATGCTTCGTTGGCCTCCTTCTCATTTGCATAGTGAAGGTAGATTGAGTCAATTCCGAAATCAGGAACAAAATCCTGGGTTGAGATTATATCCCTTATCTTAGAAACCGTAGAAATGAAATCATCCCGATTCACGTGGAACCGGCCTGTGTTGATCCTTTCTATTCCTGTTTCAACTATGCCATCATAGGTTAATTTTGCCACTCTTCTTGATCTTGGATTATAATTTGCGGATGTTGCCCCCGTATATAGAAAATATGCCGCCAGAATCCATGGCAGAACTGAATAATATAGAAATCCGAGGATGAATAACCATACTCCTCCAAGGGCAAGGATTGTGCCGGAAACAAGACGCCAAGGACTCAATTGGTGGTTAAGAATAAATTAACACAAAAAGATATCGGGCAACTGTTACTTCTTTCTCGACGAAACCATGAGTACTAACAGGACGAGACCCAGGATCAAAAGCACAACTCCTGCTTCAAGGAAACCAAGATCGGAGTGCAGTGCCTTGGCAACTGCCTGAAAGACGAGACCTATGAAATAGCCTCCAAGTATTATCATGACAATGCCTACGATCAGTGTTATAAGTCTGCTTCTGAAGTCCATAAAAACACCTTGCGACACATAACCCGTCTCCGCATATTTAAATTTCCTTTAGACAGTTGACATCGGAATCCGGATAACGACTTGACCGGGAATCTGGTATTTCCTAATTGCGATTCGCTGATGAATTTTCGGGCCTCAGTAGATCTTGCCAGTGTTTCTCTCCTTGAATATTATCTTCAAATGCGTCGGAGAACCTGGGAAAATGCTGCCAAGTAGGACTGAAAATTTAAGGTCAGATTTTAGCCGAATATTTAATTTCCGACATGGCAATAACTTAATCATGAGTGGCATCAGAAGAATTGTGGTACCGGAAATGGGCAGAGGCGGACCTTATTCACATGCTGTAGTCACAGATGGCTGTATATACCTGTCAGGGCAGATAGGGGTGTCTAACACACAGGATAATTCTTTCAGGAGCCAGTTCATGAGAATCATGGATAACATTAGCAAAATAGCCGACAGTATTGGCAGGTCTCTATCGGATACGGTAAAAGTGACAGTATATCTCAGGGACCCAAAGTATTTCAATGAGATGAATAACCTGTTCTCCGAATATTTCCAGGGTCACCTTCCGGCTAGGACAACTCTGGTAACTGGATTTCCTAACCCGGATGCTCTTGTTGAGGTCGACGCTGTTTTGGCATAAGCCGAGGGTAATCTTGATTAGGCCGAATCTGAAGCGTTATCACCTGTTGCTGGAAGCGTGAGGTTTTCTAATACAACAATGAATAGAACTGCCAATATAGGGCAGGAGAAAATTCTCATTCAATTTTTTTCAATTGAGCAATTAAATTACTTAAAAAAACAAAAGTGGTACAAGACTCTGAGTTTAAAAGATTGAACTATGGGTCTACAATCAAGGCGGTCAGTGATGCAGGAGAATCCACTATAAAATCCGGTCTGTAAGCCTCAAGTTGACTTTTGAGTCCTGTTCCCCACACGGCGCCAATGGCCCTTAAACCGGCCCCATGTGCAGCAATGATGTCGTAAGGCTGATCTCCGACATACACTGCTTCCTCCGGTCTTAGCATCATGCGCTTTAGCGCGAGATTTAGGGGTTCAGGATCAGGTTTCTGGTAAATGGTATCCTCCTGCCCTACGAATGTTTCCATGTATTGCAGAACACCCGCTGATCCAAGGAGCTTCGCTATATCTGACCTGTGGCTGGAGGAGACCACGCCTAATTTATACCCGGCCTGTTGGAGTTTCAGTATCATTTCCCTGACTCCGGGATACATCCTTATTCTGTCAAGATGGCTGTTGAAAAAGGCCCTTCCTGTGGAATATATTTCATGCCCCTTGTCTGGAAACCATTCTTCCAGAACCTTGCTAATAGGTCTTCCAATCAGTTTTGAGCTTTCCTCATCGGTGGTCTCTCTGCCAAGCACTTCCCTGAAACCAAAGTTAGTGGCCTCCAGCGATAGATTCTCGCTGTCAAGTAAGGTACCGTCCATGTCGAAGAGTACCCCTCTGATCCCTTTCACAGGGCACTGTAGTGTTGATATTCTAATAACATTTCAGTCACACCGGCTGCAAGCCGGCAATTTGCCATTTACAACAGTAACAGGACTAGCGGAATCAGCCCGATTTACTTACAGGTGAGTGATTTACTAGTGGTTGGGGTCAATATACCACTGGAGGTTCTGCTGTCACTTCCTCCCTTACTGCCGCTAGAAGTCTGATTCCAATTAGGAATATCACCACGGAAATCCCCATTGCAAGTGCCCAGTATATTTCCGCTGAAGTGTGGTAGGCAGCAGGATGAACTATCACATAGATATCAGTGTAAACGAGGCCTCCATCTACGCCGGCGTGAATCAGTATGCTTATTGCAAGTGCAAAGACCCCTCTTTTCATCAGCCGCCCCCATTTCATGAAAGCTGCAGTCCCCGGGTGAAGCAGAAACGGAAGGATGATGTTCAGGCCTATAAGGATAATAGTGAAACGAGGTAAACCTGCCCCGCTGACAAGAGTTTCACCAATTAGGAAAATAATATCTATTACTGCAAAGCCAGCTCCAATATAAATGGCGTACTGTTTTTCCATCGTGTCCACGGCAACATACTCTGAGACCTCCTGAGCTATTCCCGCAATACCTCCAAGGAACAGGGAGAATAATATGGCGTTATCGATCTCCGCTTTTAGGTATGCAGCGGAAAATGTCCCCGTTGAGAAGCCGGTCCTAGAAAGGATGATCACGGCTGGCAAATTCTGGACAATGCTCTGTGCAACGAGCGCCACCACCATGTAGAGCGCCCCAAGTCCAATGGCCTTGAGTACAAGTCGGCCATGACTTGACTGGTCCCTTTCATCAATCAACTGTTAGCATTCCTCTTTACTCATGAAAGTGAGACCCTTTCAACTTCGCCTGACACATCTGTCACGACCACAGCTGTGCCATATGCGACAATTTCAGTCATGACTTGACCTATGTCAGATGAGTCAAATCTAAGCTCGACTACGGCATTTGCACCAAGCTGTCTGGCTGATTCCCTGAGCCTGTCCATAGCCGTGTTTCTAGCATCCGAAAGCATCTTTGCATATTCCTTTATCTCACCGCCAGCCAGTGATCTGAGGCCGGCCATTATATTTCCACCTAGCCCGCGGCTCCGCACAGTAATGCCCCAGATAGTTCCTATGATCTTGGTAATCTTCTTCCCTGGAACATAGTTTGTAGTCACCATTATGATGTCATTCGGTTCCATGGGGTTAGATGTATAATAAGATAATAATAATTTTCGTTGTTTATTTTTCTACATCAGTGAGCCTATTTCAGCGGGCTCGATTCGCTTTCACTTTCCTTGGAACCTGAACTGAATATTTCCTGTGCAGAGCGGACGGACTTCAGATAAGCGAAAACACCGATGAAGACAACTGCGAAGATTACCAGGAAAAATCCGATGCCGAGATTATCAAGGTTATGGATGTGGATGCCTGTGTTTATTCCTATGTTGAGAAGGCCGGGGAATGCAAGAATAGCTGCGCCTGCCACGACAAATGCATAGCCTCCGTATGTCAGAACGTATCTGCTTATGTTTTTCGCGACAAAGGAAATACCGTCCCTTGTCAGATTCTTGTGTGTCTGCATCCATTTTCCGAATCCCATCCCGAAGAGTATCTGCATAGTCATGGTTCCAAGCCCGAAGAGAAGACCTGGCAGAAAACCAAGGTATGGCGATGGCATTGAGGGTGACAGCACTGTATATATTATTAGAGCAAAGGCGCCGAAACCAAACCCTGCTATCAGTCCATGGAGCAAAGCAAGTTTCATCGGGACGGGCTTGAGATCATGCAGAACCGGGTTAGCCGTGTGCTTCAGCTCTTCATTCGCCTGCTCTTCTTCATGAGCGTGCAGCCCGGTCAGTCTTGCAAGAGCCCTTTCTAGGCCATGGAAATGAGCATACCTGCCGCTGCGCCCTATGTAGACGCCAGCACCAGCCATTGCAGCTCCGACAGCAATGTAGGTGACGCCAAACGCAAGTGATGTCATAAATATGCCAGCAAGAGCAAAGTATGCCAATTCCGATAGAAGAGCTCTTTGGATTGTGAAGCCAGCTGAAAACATTGCTCCAGCCCTGAATCCTCCCTTTGTGCTGTAACTTCCCACCGAATAGGAAAATGTGATGGGCCACGTATGCTCATCAGGGGTTATGCCGTGAACTATACCTAGAAGATAAGATGTTAGCAGTGCCAATGCGAATCCGACATTTTGCGGATTCCACAGATTTATATCCAACTACATCACCTCTATCTTCCTTCCATGGGGACAGCACTCGGGCTTTCCCAAGCTGAAGAAAATCTTCAAAATATCTTCGTGATCAAGCATAAAGTCGAACCTAGATGATTCCTTGCACGCATTGTCAGGGTTGAGGCCATTCTTCACCATCAGAACTTCCATCACCCTGTGAGATTCCACAATCCTCCTGTACTGATTTTTTCCAGTCTCTGTAAGCATGACCATTCCATGGTTCCTGTTAACGAGGCCTTTTCCCTCCAGACCCTTAATCAGGGAGAGGACTGCAGGAGAAGAAACCTGAAGCCTTTCTGAAAGATCGATCAGTCTCAACGGAAACGGCGAATCTGAATATTCCCCAATCTGAATGAGGCAATCACGCTCCCGTTTGGTAAGGGTTATCTTATTATTAATCATATTAAGCACACCTTAATTTCATAATACTATTTTAAAATAACTAAATAGCCTTACATGATCATTATGAAAGTGGTGGCCCTAAGCCTCTTCCGCCCCGGGATTAACTATTTTCCAGGCAAGTTCGATCTTGCCTGACCTGAACTTTATTATAGCTATGATAACGGAAAGCATTTCCAAAACAAATGTCAAAGGAAGATACAGCATCAGCTGGGGACTCTCCACGACTATTCTAACCAAGAGATGAGCTATTGTTCTTAGTTCCCTGAATGGGCTGACTGATAGAGAGGAAGTACGACCCTTCATCTCTGCGACCTGCAGGTGCCCAATGTTAATTCGTATCCTTTGAACCATCAGATCCCTAATTGTTCTTGGAACCAAGTTATTGACAACGATGTCCTTTCTGTATGTCAGCTTGAAACCAGCTGCGCTAAGGGCCTCGCATAAGTACTCATCCTCGTTTATTACTTTGGGTATGTCGGTAGGGAACGGGTGAGATATTACCTGTAGCTCGCCGCACGAGAAAAACTTCCCCCTCCTGTACCTATAGTCATTGACGAAGGCATGAACAGCCCATATAACAGATCCAATCTTTTCTGGCAAGCTCTTTGTATTTTGAGGGATAACTCTGGGCATTACGATTTCCCTTTCATCTGACAATCCGTTCAGGACCTTTGAGAAAACATCGTCATCTACCCTGATGTCTCCAGATATAAGGAAGAGTGGGAAGTCCCTAGCTTTGCTAAGACCTGCCATTAGGCTGTAGTACTTTCCCCTTCTCTCCTTCTCATACATCACCACAAGTTTCTTGTGCTTTGAGAGAGAATTAAGGTATCCTTCGCTGAAATTTCCGCCTATTGCCATGATAAACCGATCCAGGGGTACCCTGTCGGAAAGGTCTGCATAAAAGTCGATGTCCTCCTTCGAGCCGTAGGAGAAGACTATTGCCTCAGGAGACATCCCCTGCCCCCATAGATTCTTCCAATTCCAGCCGTCTGTACTTGCTTGAATCAAGATAGAAGAATCTGCTTGACACCCTGGTCGAAAAGTTTCCGTGCTGCTTTATAAATTTGCGCTTGTTTTTATAAAATCCTTTCAGAATCAGGTAGCTTCCAAGAATAACAAATATTGAAGAGTTTACAGTGGTGATAATTTTTCCAAATCTTCCGAATCCTGGAGAGATATGGTCACGGTTAAGGAGGTGCCTATAAAATTCATCACCGGAAATTGGAATAACATTTCTGGCGTCTCGCTGCTGAAGCCGGGACATCTGACCACTGAAAAGCTGAAGTGCGTACTTTTCATCCATGTTCAGCGAAAGGCAAATGTTACTGTGTCCTCTAATCCTCCTAATTGCGAAGGCCTTCAGAAGCACTAACCATAATTTTCCCTCTTCCGCTATAAGGAAGATGTCAACATCATCATCAGGTTCAGGAAGGTATGAGACTGAGCCTGCGATACCTATGAACTTTATCCATTTTGATCCAAGGTCCCTGCAATAGTTCACAGCCTCCTCAATTTTTGCCCTTTTTGTCTGCTCCCTGTAATTGATGAATATGTTATTGGAGGTGGATTGGGCACTTTCCGAACTCATTACAGGTAGCACGATTTCAATATACGAAATACCACTACTTAAGCATTCAGGAAATAGTGGGTGATTTCCTCTGGAACAGTATACTTCTTCCTATGACGAATAGCATAAGCAAAAGAATAACCGTTGCAGCTAATGCAAATGATGAAATAACCAGAGGTGACCCACTGATTGATGTTCTCAGCTGCTCGGCCTGGCCCAGCTGACCAGAGATGTAATTGTATATCAGTAAAGGGTTAAGGAAATACGTTACCGAATATGTCAAAAGTGTGTAAAGTGAGCACATTGCCGAAACCATTACACTGAATAACTTCCGTGAGGAGATTATTAATAGCGGGATTAGCCACAACATGTATTGAGGGTTAAGGAAGTTGTAAGTCAGGAAGAATACAATCAGAACGATGGTGAGAAAGCCAACAATGTCAAGATGCTTCCCATACATTAAAAGAAAAATTATGTAAAACGGAAGGAAGACGTAGAGGAAGAGCGAGGGGAAGCTTGTGACATGAAGCTGTGACAATATCACCTGCCAAGAGAAGCCATTGGTGGAAAATACCCCATTGTAAGTCGGAATTGACCTTCCCTCCAGTAGAGTAGCAAGAGAAATCAACGGTGAACCGGGAATCAGGTAAAGGACTGCATCCGGGATTATACCCAGTATAGTTCCAAGGACAACACTTGTTTTATTCCTTGCGGTCAATAGGAGGTAGGGAAGCGCCAGGAAGGGGAAAACCTTAACTCCTCCGCCAATGGAAAAAAGGAGTGACGCCTGAAGTTCCTTATGATCTGACCAGTAGAATATGCCCATAACCATGAACAGAACTGCCAGTGCGTCTATCTGCCCCCAGATTACGCCCACCAGAATAACCGCAGGGTTAATTAGCCACAACCTCTGGTCGTAGCCTTTGAGTCTGGCGGAGAATTTCCTGTCCAGAAACAGCACGGAAAATATCATAGGGATTTTATCGAGAACATAAAGCTCTGGCAGCAACTGCGGAGAAATTGCCCGCCATGCAGTGTAGGCGAAGCCTGATAGAACTGACGGATAGATATGGATTGTCTGGTAAAACAGTTCCCCTTTAGATGAAATATTAACAGAAACAGAAATCAGCGCCGACCAGACAAGATAAAGCGGCGGGTACTCCCATTTCAGGCTGGGTGGCAGATATGTCGAAGGTATGAACGGGTTTATCCCTTCTGCTAGTCTGGCTCCTGCTGTGATCAGAAAGTAATCGTCGTACCGCTGCCCAAGAAAAGTGGCAAGTGCCAGGAAGAGGGGTATTGAAACGAACCTGATTTTCCTGCTGTTTAATGGAGACAGGTAAATTCCAACAGGCAATATAGCAATTGAAGCCAGAAACAATGATTCTGATATGATCCATCCTGATGTCTCATCGAAGCTGATTGGAACAGTGGAAAGCTGGTCACCGTTAACCACAATAATCAGGCTTCTGGCAGTCAGACCGTCTCTGAGGTGGGCGAAAATCTGAACGCTCTCCATATCAGGATAAGTTTCGCTATATATCGTGACAACCTGAGAGTTGCTGCCAATTTCAATAATAGTGACGCTGTATATCTGAGTATGGTTGCTGTCAACGAATATTTCAATAGGCGCTGCAGAGGCAAACTGAACCGGCAAATAGAATGCGGAGGTTGAAATGTTTATCTCGTAGCCGTCTGTTGTCACAGAGTGGCCACTATCCGAACCCTGATATCCAATTGCTATGGATATTACAAATAGAAAGGCCGACAGTACTATCAGAGATCTGAGAGGTTTAATTGCAAGCACACCTTATTCATCATATATCAGCTGGATGCCCTAGTACGTGAGTGCTTGGATCTTGACCTGAATCCGACCACGGCAGTCACAAGAAACAGAACCACCAGCACATCATAAAGGCCTGGTATGTATCCTGAGGCTGAAACATAGGGAGGAATCCCGAAGAGGTACTTTGCGAAGGCTGTGTAGCTGAGACCCAGCGACGGTGCTGTCAGAACATCGGCCAGCAGGAATAAGAATACGAGTGTGGCGCCAATGGCACCAGCAGTTGCTACTCCCCTTGACCCGCTAGAAAACGAGACCAAAGCGCCTATGATACTGACTATGGAAATTGCTAACATCCCATACCAGTGGATGAAATAACCATGTGTGACAAGCCCAAAGTCAGTCTGAAGGTTATGGTCTGTGAAAAGGATTGTGACTGCAACAATGAAATCCAGCAAGAGCAAAACGCCCAAAGCCACATGTGTCCGCGCCATAATGACCAGAATAATTAAGCAATTCTCCCTATTAAATATTTATATTTTTATTTAACAATAATCGGGATGCTTGAGTCAGGAATGGTAATACTTTAGTTCACCTGAGCATGGTCTACTGTGGAAGGTCCTGGAGCAAGAATTCTGGCAGAGCGACTCAAGCCTCTGGTTGGTGCCAGCGCCGATTTCCTATTCCAAGGGAGATCTGTTAGAAGAAAGATAGACGAGGTTTGTGTTCAGGGGAAGAGAATCTACATAGGGACTGCTGATGGATATTTATCAATATTCTTCGGCATGTACGGCAGCCTGAAGACTGAGTCCCACGGTCTTGAGGGTGTCTCGCTTACGATAGTTTCGGGTGATTCCAGGTTGGCTTTCAGGAGATGCAGCATTAGATGGATCTCGAAATCAGCCTTCCAGAATCTCTATGATCAGAGGATCGATGTCACATCAGAATCATTTGATTCAGGGCTTGTTCTTAAGTTTATTGAGTCCGCTGACCCGGAGAGGCTTGTCTGCGATGTCCTGCTTGATCAGAACATTTTTGCAGGTTCAGGCAACATAATAAAGAATGAGGCACTTTTCAGGTCAGGGATCAGCCCAAGGAGAAAATTGGAAAGCATATGTTATGGAGAGAGAGAAAAGCTGATCAGTGAGACCAGAATCTTCTCACTAATGTTTCTGGACGCCATAAAATCAGGAATCCCTGTGAAAAGCATTACACAGATTTACAGGAAAAACAGTTGCAGATACTGCGGAAGCAAAGTGAAAAGGTTTTGGCAAATACCTTCTTACCCTCAACCGGCAGACCGCTTTCCGACCATTCCTTGATTCCCCCCTCGTAGGCGAAAGCCGTAATGCCGTTTTTAATAAGGACCTCAGCTGCCCTCTTCGAGGCACCGCACGAAGAACTGGCACAGTATGTCACATATTTTTTGTTCTTATCCAGTTTTCGCGGGGCTTCCATTTCCAGTATGTCAAGAGGCATTGACACTGAGTTCTTGATATGAAGATCGTCGTACGCAGCCTTGGAAAGAACATTCAGAATCACATAGTTCTTGTCGTTCAGGACCTTTAGGACCTCATCCTTGCTAATAATGGGCACCTTTTCCATAATCAGTAAAGAGCAACAATAGTTTATTAATTTTTTCAAAATCACTTACAGCCCAAAAAATAACGCACGTGTTTATGAATGCCCAGTAACAGATCAACAAGGTTGATTCCTGATAAGACGGTGTTGTCCCAGTTCGCCATAGTTATGTCAGCCGAAGCTGCATCCATATCGGCCTTCTATCATGGCCTCATATCACTATCTCTCATCCTCATGTATTGCGGCTTAGCCGTATTTTCCCATGTTTGCATTTTCTCAATAGTTTACTTTGCCACACTTTTCCGCTCAAAAGACATGACTTTCTCAAATATGGTGCCTGGGCACTTTTCACTGTTTTCCTCGGTATTCGCTCTTGCGATAAGGTATTCGCTTTCGTCTTCAGACACCCAGATCGTTGGGGATGTTGTGACTATTACACTTTCATTTCTAGTTATCGCAGCAATTCTGTTCTTTTACCGCGTCAGGGTCGAGAAACTTTCGACCTTTTCCTCCCATCACCTTGGAGTCGCTTTTGCGCTTGGCGCTCTAGCCGTTTCTTATATCCTACATCCCCTAGCCATCTTTGCGAAAGGCTTGTTTGTCATTTCAGTCATATTGTATCTGATCGTATCATTTACTCTATTATTGTCAGTTTTCAGAAAACAGCATCATAAACCTGTTTTAGAATGGGCCTTCTGGATCCAGTTTGGTCTTGCATCACTAATTGCCCTAAATGCTTACAGCTTAGGAATAAACGGAGCAGGACCAGAACGGAATGATCTGCTTTACCTCTTTTTCGGTTTCTGGATACTTTCAACAGCTCTGATCCCCCTAATGCTTGCCCTAACGGTGAGAAGAGTCCTGAAAGATGAAAAACTGCTAGACTCGTCAGCATGGGCTATAATATTCCCTCTGTCCATATATTCGACAACAACAGCTTTCGTCTCCAATTATTTCCTTAATTCACTTCTGTACGAGTTTTCCCTAGGTGTTGACCTGGTTGCAGACATTCTCTGGTTCCTCTTTGCATTATTGTTCGCCACGAGCTACATTCTGACAATTAGGAACAGAGGAAATGCTGCTTCAGGACGATAAACCAAAGTCACATACGGAAATAATATGCAGTCAAAAGGACTTTACGCCTTCCTAGCCGCCACCACTCTCATGATGAACTTCAACATCTCGCTGCGTTTGGTATCTGCACCCCTCGTTACGACTATTTGTTTTATTCTCTCCGGTATGGCAGATTTATCCCTCTACCTTATCCCCTCCCCGAATTTTGGGAGAAGTAATTTATTTCCTTCTGCCTTAAAACCAAAGGGAACGATGAAATACTGATTGCCCTTCTTTGATCTGAAATTTGGATTGCGATTGTAATGCTTGAAGAATGATTTGAAGGCCCTGTCCAGTTCCACAAGTGAATGCTGGAGGCTCTGGGAATTGACCTCGTTCAGCCATATTATTTCCCTTTTCAGACCCATCAGCATTTTCATTGTATCAAATGCTGAGAGCACCTTCTTTCTATCACTACTGCTCTCAGTATATTGTTTGGTGCTGGCTTCAAGGAAGTGATTGCTGACAAGCCTGCATGCCCCGAAGTGCTTCTCCAGAAGAATTTGTTGTTCTTCATTTGGATATAATCGCACACGAAGCGTCTTGATCATTGCCCTAACAATTCTCGTGAATTGCATGAATATTTCGCAATCCATCTCCTGACTAAAGAATGGAGCTTTATTGCTAATTCATTCTTAATCTGCAATTTTCCGCTGTATGACCAGGGGAATTTCACTTAACTGTCAAAGGAAACGTGGTTCTATTCCGGACCCGCGAATCCTTCAGCTCGCAAGCGCTCTATTTTTGAACCAAGTGCTTTTTCATGAATCTGCCTAGTGCGGTTAGTCCTTGGTGTATCGAGGATTCGTCCGTTGCGAACGAGATTCTTACGTGATTTTCACCTGAAAGGCCAAAGGCAGATCCGGGTGTAACGGCCACTTTTTCCTCCTCAAGCAGTTGTCTGCTGAAATCCACAGAATCAATCTCCAGATCATATCTGGGAAAAGCATAAAATGTCCCCTCGGGCTTCCTAACATGCAGGCCCTCAATCTCAGATAGCAGATTTATGACCAAATCCCTCCTCTTTTTGAATATCTGTGAGAATCTTACAGGGGTCTCCTCATCCTCCAGTGCCTTAAGTGCTGCATACTGCGATACAGAAGAAGCACAGGTTATGGTTTGCTGCTGAATCTTGTTGCATGCATCTATGAGGGTCTTGGATGCTATCATATAGCCTATCCGCCAACCTGTCATTGCATAGCTCTTTGAGAATCCCCCCACCGTAATCACCCGGTCATATCCGGATTCAAATGCTGCCGCATTATGCATGGATCCCTCAAAGATGATGTCTTCGTATATTTCATCGCTGATCAGGTACAGGTTGTGATCTAGGGCAAACCTTACCAGGTTGCTAACCTGTTCCCTGGAATAGACCTTTCCTGTGGGATTCGAGGGATTACAGAAGATAATCGCCTTTGTTCTTGGAGATATGAGCTCCTCCAGCTTGTTGAAGTCGTAATTGTAATTCTCATCGTTTTGAATAAAAACCGGCTTACCACTCTGCAGCTTGACGATTTCAGGATAGGAGAGATATGCCGGGTCTCCGATTATTACTTCGTCTTCGGGATCTAGAATAGCACCGAGGGCAAGGTTGATTGAAAATTTTGTTGGCGTTATTAGAACATTCTCAGCTTCCGTCTTCTTGCCCACCTTTTTGGAGAATTTCTCTGCGGTACGCTCCCTCAGCTCAGGTATACCGGCAGAAGGAGTATAGTGGGTGCGTCCGGACAGGGCCATTTCCATAGAATATCGTATTATGTGCTCAGGTGTTGTGAAGTCCGGCTCTCCAATGCCGAAATTTACGACTTTTATTCCCTTCTTTGACAGGCCGGAAACAAGATTGCTCAAGGATACTGTCTTCGATTCCTGGATGTTTTGCACCCTCTTTGATAACATCTAGGTCCTATGGTACAGGCAAATATATTTTTATCATATCAGAATGCGTCATTCACAAACAAATGATAAACAGAAATCTTGCGAGAGAAATAAAGGCATTAATGCCTGCACCGGGAGTATCTGAACATCCAGATGAGCCCGTATCAATGTGGAGAGAGATGGACAGGCTGCGCGGTTTCCCGGAGGAGACAGCCGTTATAATATTCAGGACAACAGGCTGCGCATGGTACAGGTTCTCGTCTTGCTCCATGTGCGGATATTTTAACGATATTGCCAAGAATGTCACAGCGGAGGATCTGATGAAGCAGTCAGATCGTTTTGTTTCCGGCCTCGGCAAATCAAAGGCTGTAAAGGTTTTTACCTCCGGAAGCTTTCTTGATCCTCTGGAAGTGCCAGTAGAAGCTCGCGAATATTTTCTGAACTCTCTGACAGGAAAAATAGACAAACTTCTAATAGAATCGAGAACAGAATATCTGACAGACCAAAACCTCTCGAACCTGGGGAATCATAGTTACGGCATCCGAATTGCAATCGGACTGGAGAGTGCGGATGACAGGGTTGTAAAAAACAGCATAAACAAGGGAAGCACCTTTGAAAAGTATAAAACTGCTGCGAAAAAAGCGAAAGAGTTTGGGTATGAACTGAGAACCTACCTACTCTTTAAACCGCCGTTCCTCTCAGAGCTGGACTCAATAAGGGACATTCTGAATTCCATTGAAATGATTAGAGGCATCACCGACGATGTGTCAGTGAATCCAATGAACATACAGAAGAACACGCTTGTCGAGAGGCTCTGGAAGAGGGGGGAGTACGCTCTGCCGATGATGACAAGTCTTGCATATATCCTCCTGGAAGCTAGGAAGTATGGAGTCCCCGTTGTATCTTATCCCACAGGTGGGAACAAGTTAAGGGGAGTACATGACGACAGGAAAGACGATGCGATGCTGAAGCTCATTTACCAATGCTCACTTACTCAGGATTTTCAGCTCCTGGAAGAATATTTCATGTCACTTGACCTTGGTGCTTACTGGGAATTCCTTAAACTGGAACACGCCCAGTTTTCACATTTCGATTTGAAAAGAATGGTTGGCAGGATTGGTTCTTCCTCATTTGTCATTTGATGCGTCGAAGGAGTAGAGCCCTGTAGACCTCCCTGCGAAATGCAGCGCATCACTATCCTGCTTTTTCATCTCCTCGTCCAGTGCATCTGCACATTCCCTTGCTCTTTGTAAAAGCTGGTTCCAGTAGTTCTCTGCCATATCCCATGAAACCTCTTCGGATATGATATCGGATCCGCCGAACTTTATTACGTAACCTCTGTACCTCTCGCCATGGAGAAGTTGCATCATCTTCATATATGACGCAAGTTGCATCTTGTGGTAATCCTCTATCCTGTCGCTGCTGGTTGAGCTTTTGAGTTCGATGATCTCCTTCCTGTCATTGTGCATCAGATCGATCACACCTACCAGAACAATTGTGTCATACCCCAGATATTTCCATTTGTGGGAAATAGTGTACTGCATCCTGTACTCTGCTATATACCCCTTGTCCTTTACGAGGGATTGTATGTGGTTGTGAAGGGCAGTACCCCTGAACATGGTTATTTTATCCTTCAGTGTCTCCTCGATAAGACCCAGCTTTCTCTTTACCTCTTTCTCAACAGAATATGAAAGCGAACCGATGCTCAGCCTGTTCAGAGGTATTGCCTTACCGTCGTAAGGCTTTCCTATCACAAGGTTTCTGAACAACTCGGCAGGGTTGTCGCTGCTTTCAGTCACAGTTGGATGTTAAGGCTTGCCTTCTTATGTGTTTTGCGTTCTATGAGGCTGTTGTCAGAATGAATAGGTTTTTAGTGCTTCTAATGATATTTGAAAGTTGAAGCTTAACGAACTGGGTGAAAGGGAAATTATAAGACGGATTTTCAGAACAGCTGATATAAAGCAGAAGGTTGATGATTGTGCCATACTTCCTCATGGGAATTCCTATTTCCTCTACACAACTGACGTGATAAGGCAGACAACCCACATTCCTATCGGTGCCACAGCAGAATTGATTGGAAAATTTGCCGTGAACATCAACCTGAGCGACATAGCTGCTATGGGGGGTGTACCCGATGGCTTCATGTTTGCCTTGCTTGCGCCTCCTGATGCTGAAATCGAGTTTATTGAGGAGCTTGTTTCCTCCATGTCGAGGAGTCTGCATTCCTTTGACTGTGAACTTCTTGGGGGGGACACCAAGGAGGGCTCTGAACTCGTAATAGCTGGCGTTGCAATAGGGCACCAGCTGAAGGCCAAAACAATGACCAGATCCAGACTTAAGAAGGGACAGATAGTTGCTCACCTTAACCGGCTCGGAAGAGGAGGCGCCGGATACCTGTCATATGTTCTAGGGATCAACAGAGACCAAGGAATAAAAATGATGCTTGATGTCAAGGCGAGAATCAGGGAGGCTCAAATAATCGCTGAACACGGCGGGAAATTCATGATGGATCTTTCAGATGGTCTCTTCGCTAGCATGTCCCAGATGAAGAGCGACTTCGGGGTCGGATTCAAAATAGTTGAAGACGAGATCAAAATGGATCAGAAGGTAAAAGCCATATCAAAAGCGAGCGGGATGGAACCTCTTGATATCATAGATTACGGTGGCGATTACGAACTGCTCTTCTCTATAGACAATTCAAACTACCGGGACTTCATTTCAGCCATGGAAGCTGAAAAAATAGATGTCCACTTTATTGGCGAAGCCTGGGAAGGCGACAATATAATGTTCGACGGTGAGCGCTGGATTAAATTAAAAAGAAGGGGCTGGGAGCACTTTTCAAAGCCTCCCGGATTGTGATCAGCGTTCCTGCTCCTTCCCGTTTCCCTCTTGAAGGCTTTCCTTCAGAATCTTTCTTATTCTCACCTTTTCCTCCTCAAATTCCATTCTCAACTTCTGCAGACCGCGGAACGCCATACCCATCGATCCGCGGAATCATAATAAAAAACATTGCAGTTGATTTTGATCGCCTTCGTTTCGCTATTGATTACAGCGGAAGCAGTAATTCAAACCATTAGCTCATTTGTACGCCACTGGAAAAATGATATTATTCAGTTTAATTTCATAATTATGATGGCCATGTTTTCAATAACCGAACTGAGGATACTGGAGGAGTTGAAGAGACTGGACGCAGAGAGAGTAACCCTAACAGAACTGCGGAAGCAACGGCACGAGCTCTTTGGGTATTATCTGCAGTGGATCGAGCGCCGGGAAAACAGATTACTCAGGAAGTACGTGAAAAAATACAATAAGTGGCCTGAATTCAACAGCGGCTACGATCTACAACCCAATCACATGGTTCAGTGACTTAACGTCTTTCTGTAAAAATATAAATTAACAACCTCTTCATAAGCCCTTCATGCCGGATGTTTTCTTTCAGCCCATTGACGTAAACAGGACGCCGAATGAAATCGCAGATGAGGTATCTAAGAGCTGGAAGGATAAGGATATCTTGAAGAAGGCTCTTACCACGAGCCTTGGGAACAGGCGGTTCATCTTTCTGGAGGGACCTCCAACTGCAAATGGCAGGCCTCATGTGGGCCATTCCATGACAAGAACAATGAAAGATGCTATTCTCCGGTACAGGTACATGACGGGCCACAAAATTGAGAGAAGGGTGGCTGGTTGGGATTGTCATGGTCTGCCCGTGGAGATAGAGGCAGAAAAGCACTTCGGGTTCAAAACAAAGAAAGAAATAGAGGAGTTTGGAATAGCCAAGTTCAACGAATACTGCAGGGAGAGTATTTTCAGATACATAGACGAGTGGATGGAGGCGGACCGCAGGATAGGTTTGTGGATCGATCATGAAAAGGCCTATGTAACTTTGAGGAACGAATTCATCGAAAGCGAGTGGTGGGCCCTAAAGAACCTTAATGAGAGATCATTGCTTGTTAAGGACTACAAGATTGTGCCTTACTGCCCCAGGTGTGAAACTTCTCTGAGCTCTCATGAAGTTTCCCAGGGATACGACGATGTCAAGGACCCTTCAGTGTATGTAAAGTTCAAGGCCGTCGGACAAGAGAACACCTACTTTCTCGCATGGACAACAACCCCATGGACTCTGCCATCCAACCAGTTCCTTGCCGTGAATCCCGATTACTGGTACGTGCTCGCCGAACTTGACGGCGCCAGGTATTACGTTGCGGAGGATTTGGCATCGCAGGTTCTTGGAAATGATTACAAAATAGTGAAGAGGCTAAGAGGGAAGGAACTGGAGGGGATGAAATATGATCAGCTTCTGAAATACATACCTGTACCTCCCGGCTGCCTAACAGTCGTCACGGGAAACCACGTTCATCTTGAGGAGGGCACAGGGATTGTGCATACTTCCCCAGCCTTCGGAGTTGATGACTTTGAAATTGGCAAAAGAATGGGTGTAAAGATAATCAACCCCATAAATGCCTCGGGTCATTTTGACGATGAACGGCTGCCTTTTAGAGGGAAGTTTTTCAAAGATGCTGATGCCGAGATACTGGCCCAGCTGAAGAAGGACGGGAGTCTGTTCCGCTCTGAGAGGAAGGTTCACACCTACCCGTTCTGTTACAGATGCGGAACTCCACTGCTTTACTATCCCCTGCTTGGGTGGTTCATAAAGGTATCGGAATTCAGAGAGCAACTGCTGGCCAACAACGAAAAGGTGAATTGGATGCCGGATCACCTGAAAGACGGACGTTTTGGGAATTTCCTGCAGGAGGCAAAAGACTGGGCCCTGAGCAGAAACAGGTTCTGGGGTACACCACTTCCCATCTGGTCCTGCCCAGATGGACATACGAGGGCGGTTGGCTCAAGAGAGGAGCTGCGTGCACTAGCCGGAGATATACCTGAAGATCTGCACAGACCCTTTATAGACCAGGTGAAGTTCAAATGCGATTATTGCGGAAAGGATATGACCCGTGAACCTTATGTAATTGACACCTGGTTTGATTCTGGGAGTGCAACTTATGCCGCCCAGCATTACCCGTTTGAAAAGAGGTTCAATCCTAACAGTGATCTTCCGATAACTTACATCACGGAGGCAATAGATCAGACAAGAGGATGGTTTTACACACTTCATGTGGTGTCTTCACTTCTCTTTGGAAAAAACGCATATGCTAACGTTCTGTCCATAGATCATATCCTCGACGAACAGGGGAGGAAAATGAGCAAGAGTAAGGGCAATTCGGTCTATGCTCTTGACTTCATCAATCAATTCGGGCCTGATCCAGTAAGGATGTTCTTCATGAGCGGAGCTCCATGGAAATCTAAGGCTATAGACAGGAAGCTAATAGTTGATCTCTCAAGAAAGGTGCTGGGGACAATGGCTAATGTATATTCCTTCTTTGCTTCAAATGCCAATCTGGATTCCTTCAGGCCAGGCAATGTGATAAAACCAACGGGAATCCTCGATCGCTGGATCCTGTCAAGAGTGAACTCCACACTGGAATCGTACATTGAAGCTATGGATAACTACAGGCTGGATGAAGCGCTCCGACTGGTTCAGGATCTTATAGACGAAACATCCAATTTCTACCTCAGGCTTTCCAGAAGGCGTTTTTGGTCAGACGATCCCAACAAGCTGGAGGCTTATCAGTGCCTTTACCTAGCAATCGACCGCATACTCCGCATGTTGGCTCCACTGACGCCATTCTTTTCTGAATATCTTTTCCTTAAACTCCATCCTGACGCCGAGAGCGTTCATCTCGAGCATATGCCTAAGCCTGATCATAGGTTCATTGACAGGGAGACGGAAGGATATGTCAAGTATGCAATATCCATAATTGAGCTAACCAGGAGACTCAGGCAGGAGGCTTCTATAAAAGGAAGACAGCCCGTAACCGAGGTTCTCATTCATGGTTCAGCCGATCTCCCGCAGGAGCTGCTTGATGCTGTGAGTCCGGAGATCAACGCCAGGAGCATAAAATTCATAAGAGATGACCAGAGACCGGTAGTTCGGATCCCCTCTTTAATAATTGAAAAGGCTGCTCCTGTCCTAAAATCAAAACTGAAAGCTGCCCAGGAATTTCTACAAATGGAGCCTGGGCTTGTCCTGGATCATATTGACCGCAATGAAATGATAAAGCTTCAAGGCATAGAGCTTGATCCATCCATGATCAGCGTAAAGGAGGAGCCATTGGAAGGCTACATATCTGCTACAGATGGCAGGCTTGGCCTGACTGTTTTTCTGAACAAGGTGCTCGACAGGGATCTGTTAATCCAGGGAACAGCTAGGGACCTACTTAGAAGAATCCAGGTGATGAGGAAAGAAAGTTCTCTGGATTATGATGAGTACGTTGATCTTGCCATTTCTCCCTTTGAGGGCCTTGATGAGGTCCTGGAGAGATATGGAGACTGGATAAAGAGTGAAGCTCTGATTGAAAATCTGGAGATTTCTGAAAGTGTTGATGGAAAGACTTGGGAACTGGATGACAAGAACGTTCGCATAAAACTGATAAGGAAGAAGAGTGAAAGTCCATGAACTCTAATAGGTCCTTCATGGTAGGCAGGTTCCAGCCTTTCCACAACGGCCACCTCCAGGTTATAAGGGAGATTTTGAAAACCTCAGACTCTGTCATAATTGGGATAGGAAGCGCCCAGTACTCACATACGCTAAAGGATCCCTTCACAGCTGGCGAAAGGCACCTGATGATTTCTTCCACTCTGGAGAGCCAAGGGATTTTCCAGTACTACCTGGTTCCCATCGAGGATGTCAACTCCAACCCCCTCTGGGTCGCCCATGTAGAATCGCTGACTCCCAAATTCAACAAGGTATATACAAACAATCCGCTCGTAAGGAGACTATTCTTCGAGAAGGGGTATTCTGTTCACTCAATGACCCTTATAAACCGCGATTCATGGTCCGGCACAAAGATAAGAGAAAAGATGCTTAAGGGAGAGGACTGGAAGAATGACGTACCCCAGACGGTGGCAAAGATAATAGAGGAGATTGATGGAGTAAACCGCCTCAGGGACCTTGCAAAAAGCGATGAGTCTGTTTAGCCGTAAATGAGCTTTTCAAGGACCGTTCTGTCATTCAGTATGTGATCGATTTCAACATACTCGTCGGCCTGATGGGCTACCTCGGGAACGGTGGTTGACCACACTGCGGCGTCAATGCCCTTTCTTCTGAAGAAGGCAGCACAGGTGCCACCGCCTATTCCGACTGTCCTCGGTTCCACTCCCCTCACAGATCTGATTGCCTCCATAAGTTTCTGCACGATCTCCGAATCTGGGGAGGTTGGAAGGGGCGCTTGTTCCTTCTGGAAGAATTCATACTGCACTGTGGCTTTGCTTTCCCTCTGGAACTCCCTTATGACGCTGTCGATATAGTCCATGACCTGATCCAGGTCGTAATCGGGCAGGATCCTCGAATCAAGGTACTGAACGTCAACCCCAGGGATAGTGTTTACATTGTCAACATTCTTTTCATGTTTTGTAGGCTCGAAGGTGGAAAAAGGGGGTTCGAACAGAGTGTTCTGCCTATTGAACTTCTCATGCAGACCATTGTCAAGCTTCAGCATGAATTTCATTGCTTCCCTGTTCGCATTGACTGCCAGCATGGGCATGCTTGCGTGATACTGCTTTCCCCTGGTAGTGAACTTCAGCCAGAGAATGCTCTTTTCGGCTATTTCAATGTCCCTGCCGTCAGCAGTACCGGCATCAGGAACCAGTACGAGGTCATCCCTCGCAAATATCTTCTTCTCAAGCAGATACTGAATACCGTATCTGCTGCCCACTTCCTCATCAGCCACAAATGCTATGCCCAGATTGTATCGCAAGCGCTCCCTCTGCAGTCTCTTCAAAAGGAGCAGGGATGTAAACACTGCCTGCCCATTATCTGATGTCCCCCTACCGTATATCCTGCCGCCTTCCACTGTAGCCTCGAAAGGCTCATGCTTCCAGAGGCTCCGCTCGCCCACCGGAACTGTGTCTATGTGGGCAACAATCCAGATGGTCCTGGGTTTGTCTCCCTCCCTGACAACAATGTTTGACCTGACAGCCCCATACTGATCAGTTACATCATATCTCTGGTAATTTCTAATACCAAGGTCCTCGATAATTCTACATATGAGGTCTGCTCTTTTCGACTCCCCCTGACCACCTGAGGCAGGTGATATAGCCTGAACCGGGATTATCCTCTTAGCAAGATCAATTATGAACTCCGTGTCAGCAGAAATGTCCTCCTGGCTGAGCATACCTCATGAGTACCGCAATGTGTATAACTTTTTTCCGAGACAAACGATCCTTTGCTTTGGATCTGCGATGTGAAAGTTGAATTTGTGCTGGCATACTTAACGCAATATAATTAACATCAATGTCACCTGAGCATGCACAAGTTTAAATTTCTTACTAAGAAATTTTGTGGTCCCGCTAATTTTTAAATATAATGATTCCGATTAGTTCGCATGGTCGATAATCAACCAAGTCAAATGGAACAGGTGAGGCCGAAGAGACCATATGGATGGGTCGCTGCGATAGTTATCGTTGCGATTGTATTTTTCTCCATCGGTTATTTCCCATTTCACTCTACGACCTCAAATGGAACCGTAAATATTCAGTTCTACGAGAGCCTGGCAACATCAGAGGCTACCTTCGTGAACAACACTCTGATTCCACAGTTCGAAAGTGAGTATCCAGGAATCCATGTAACCCTGGTGAATGTCGGAAGTGGACAGGTTTCCACAGATATTCTTGCCCTTGAGAAGTCGGGAAAGGTTGGCAGCATCGTCGCCGGCCAGGACAACCTGGAGATTGGCCAGTTGATCTACAGCACAAGCGGGAACGTCCTAATGAATGTGACCAGCATGGCGCCGGCTCTTATGCCTGCAACTCTTATACCGGCTGCATCCAATCTTGTTTCATATGAGAAGACTGTTTTCGGCGGTATATACTTCTTCCCCTTCAGGGCAAACATACCACTGACCTGGTACAACAAGACAATGTTCGCTGACGCCGGTATAAGCTCGCCACCGAGCAACTATACAGTAATGCTTCAGGATCTTCAGATCCTACACTCCAAGGGCGAGAAGGGCCTCATGATTCAGGGAGCATCAAATTTAGGTGGTCATACCGGTTCGAGCACGGCTACTGAATTATATCAGATCATGGTACAGTTTGGTGGAAACCCCTTATATATCAATGATTCCGGTGATCTCCATGCCATGCAGATGGTCTACAATCTGAGCAATTATTTCGTTCCCGATTACAAGAATGGATACTGGGGATCTTACAATGGACTTGCTGTGGGGAACTATTCGCTCCTGTATTACCAGTGGCCATACATCTATAACACTCTTACAAGCAGTCCCTACAATATGAGCAATAACGTTCTTGGGGTCTATCCTGGACCTGCTGGCCCGGTAAATGGCAATCATCTCCTTGGCGGAGACGTATTATTCATCCCGAAGGGGGCCACCAACGTACCGAGCCTAGAAGCCTTCATTCAGTTCCTCCTTGGCACACAGGCCCAAAGGGAGACACTGCTGAATCTCAGCTGGGTTGCAATAAACAATGCATCCTACCAGAACCTGCCGGCCAAAGCAAGCATAATTGATACTGCGCTACAGGATGCAATTGCCCAGGGTGTTTTCCTGAGAAACCCGGTGCCATGGATTACAGAGTGGCAGACCATTCTGATGAATGATGTCTTTAACAAATTGTTCCAAACGAGCACCCCTGCAGGATACAGTGACATTCCAAGCTTGCTTAATGCCGCCCACCAGGCCATGTACAACTATATTCTCCAAAACTACGGGCAGGCTAATGCAACGCTCTACAACAACCCACATAATTATGCGCCTATATCTGTTTGATGGCGCACAAACATTTATCTATTTTTTTTACTACTTTATTCAATAGGTGAATCTCATTGATTGCTACACGTGCTCCCCTTAGACTGAATGATAGGATGATCGCTTACCTTCTGATTCTCCCCGCCATCCTATATGTTTTCGTATTTGCATTTCTTCCCTCTGTTCAAACTATTTTCGGCAGTTTTTTTCTGGCGAGCGGAAAGTTTTCCCTGTACAATTACCAGTTTGTCACATCATCCTTCGGTTATAGTCCCATAGTAAATACCTTTGAAGTAACAGTCATCGCGCTGACAGTCCAGTTTATCGCAGCCTTCCTGATTGCCAGCCTGTTGTCAAAGCCCTTTAGAGGCAGAGCGGTATTCTCAGCAATATTTCTGATCCCATTTGGGGTTGCAACTATTGTTACTGCTGTGATCTTCCATAACATGTTCTCCACCTTCGGGGGATACATGAACTCCTTTCTCGTATCCATCGGCCTTAAACCAATCAACTGGACTGGCGGGTTCTGGCCACCGCTCATAGCTCTAATACTAGCCGATTCGTGGAAAAATACGCCCATAGTTACGCTTGTCCTCCTCTCCGGAATGGTATCGATACCTTCAGATCTCTACAGCCAGGCAATGGTGGATGGGGCTGGAGCTTTCAGAAGATTTTTCTACATAACACTTCCTAACCTTACAGGGTTTATCGCCATTGCACTGATGATTCGAGGAATAAGCGAATTCAACATTTTTGCCATGGCACTTCTGATTTTCAACAGGCAGCTGCTGACAACCATGACATTTTCGCTTTACGATACGATTAATCCACATCCTGCATATGCAGGCGCCGCCATTCTTCTTGGAATCGTGCTCATATTTGCCACGCTGATCATGCTTTACAGAAGCAGATATGTGAGGGTGGTCTGATGGCGAGCGAATATAAAGGGCCTGTTCAGGCATACGTCATATGGATTGGGATTGCTGTGTTCACCTTCCTGGTGCTGCTGCCGATCTACGTCCTGATCGTCATATCATTTGGGGCCCCCTCCCAGACAGTGGCAACCTACTATCCCTATCTGGTGCCCACCAAATGGACTTTGAAGAATTTCATCTCCTCTTTCACCGGAATTGGGCAGAATTTTATTTCAGCATTTTACAAGAGCCTTGAGACAGCTTTTCTTGTAGCGGGTTTGGCAATTGTTTTGGGCTTTCACGCAGCATACGGCCTGAGCAAACTTCCAGGAAAACTGGGAAATCTTATAATTGGAGTGCTCTTCTTCTCGACAATGATACCCAGCCTGACGGTTGCTATCCCCCTCAGTGAGACTTTTCTCCGCCTGGGGCTTTACGACTCCTTCATCGGCCTCGGTCTTGCCCAGGAGCTTATTGTGCTCCCTCTGAGCGTCTTTCTCATGATGGGCGCCCTTCAGTCACTGCCAAAACAGCTTGAGGATCAGGCAAGAGTTGATGGGGCAAGCTTTGGCCAGGCTCTTTACAGGATAATTTTCCCACTTGCGATTCCATCAGTCATCGCAGCATTTCTGCTCTCATGGCTCATGTCCTGGGATGAGTTTACATTCGCAGTAATAATATCTCCCGTTCATCCAACATTGCCGATACTAATCTACCTTGCCAGCAGCGCACGCGGTAATATCCTCACTGCTGCTTCTTTCTCACTACTGGTCACGATTCCTGTGATCGTACTTACTCTAGTACTAAGCAAATTCCTGAGAGGCAGTTACCTGACCTCGGGTCTGGTGGGCTGAGTTGCGATTACACAAGAGGAATGGAAGGTGTTAAAATGACAGCTAAGCTGGAACTACGCAATGTTAGCAAGTCATATGGAAAGCAGTTGGTAATCTCAGACATGTCGATAGAGATAGAGAAGGGGGAACTCTTTGTGGTTCTTGGATCATCAGGGGCGGGAAAGTCGACCCTCTTGAAGCTGATCGTGGGTATCGAGAGACCCGATGAGGGAAAGATACTAATTGACGGGAGGGACGTAACCAACCTGCCGCCAAATAAGAGGAACATTGCCATGGTTTTCCAGAACTACGCCCTATATCCGAACATGAACGTCTATGAAAACATTGCATTCCCACTGAAAATGAAGAGGCTTGTCAACATAGACGCAAAGGTAAAGGAGGTGGCAGAAAAGCTGAAGATAGCTGAAATTCTCAATAAGAGGGTGAACCAGATAAGCGGAGGCCAGCAACAGAGAGTTGCTCTGGCGAGGGCTATTGTCAGGAATCCCTCCCTATTCCTCCTAGACGAGCCCTTGAGCAACCTTGATGCCAGGGTCAGATATACAGCGAGATCAGAGTTAAAGAGGATACAGAGAGAGCTGGACCAGACTTTTGTTTTTGTAACACATGATCAGAAGGAGGCCGAGACACTGGGAGACAGGGTGGGAATTCTTCATCAGGGTGTATTTGAACAGATAGGCAAGTTTGAGGAAATTTACGAGAAACCTGCAACGAGGTGGATCGGCGACTTCATCGGCGATTTTCCAATGAACTTCATCGGTAACACAGGGTTTAGACCGGAGTGGATTCAAATTGGCTCCGGGCCGTATGTCATGAGAGTTGATTACTCGGAATCAGTTGGAGGTTCCTACTTCGTTCACGGCACGACGGATGACGGCAACAGCCTGATTTTAAAGTCCGAGGTGCCCTACGCCGCGGGAGATTTGGCGAAGTTCAGCATTGTCAAGTCGATAAACTTCCCTGATGATGGAAAAACGTGAGTTTTTAGTAAATACAAATTGGGGAACATTTACATTCTAGTTTTTTATTGCAGCCTTGGATGGAAAATCCAAAATCTAATTTCAGCGAATGGTACAACGAGATAATAGAGATCAGCGGTCTGAGCGACAAGAGGTACCCAATCAAGGGAATGAATGTGTGGCTACCCTACGGACTCAAAGCCATGCAGCGAATCGACACGATCATAAGGGAGTCTGTTGACTCGAAGGGGTTTCAGGAGGTAAGCTTCCCGGTTCTCATTACAAGAGATCAGCTAGCCGTTGAATTCGAACACATCAGAGGCTTTGAGAATGAGGTATACTGGGTGACCAAGGGAGGCAGGGAGAAGCTGGATATTGAGCTTGCTCTGAGGCCAACCAGTGAAGCCGCAATGTACGGTATGTTCTCCCTCTGGATCAGATCACATACAGATCTGCCCCTGAGAATATACCAGATTGTGAGCGTATACAGGTATGAGACAAAGCATACGAGGACTTTCATACGCATAAGGGAAATACATTTCTTTGAGGCGCACACTGCCCACGCCACATATGAGGATGCCGAGGCGCAGATGGACGAATACAGAAGGATATGGAGTGAAATTAGCGGAGAACTTTGTCTCCCATACGTTGTAAACAGAAGGCCTGACTGGGACAAATTTCCCGGTGCAAAGTACACCCTTGCCTTCGATACTGTGCTGCCCGGTGGCAGGAGCCTCCAGATAGGAACAATACACGAATACGGTGACAATTTTGCAAGAAATTACGATATCAAGTACCTGAAGGACGATGGAACGCATGAATACGTTTCCCAGACCACATTCGGAATGAGCGAAAGACTTCTGGCTGCCATAATAGGCATACACGGAGACGACAAGGGTCTGATATTTCCACCCGGAATAGCCCCCATACAGGTTGTTGTCGTTCCCATTCCATCCGAGGGGGCGTCGACAGAGGCAAGATCAAAGGAGATAGCCGATGGTCTTACCAGGGCAGGAATAAGGGCCTATGCCGACCTTCGGGAAAACTACACCCCAGGATACAAATACAATGATTGGGAGATGAGGGGTGTGCCTCTTCGTATTGAAATTGGAGAAAGGGAGCTTAAGAACGGCACTGTCACCCTGGCCATGAGGACAGGAGGAAAGAAGAGGACTGTTGAGGCATCAAAAGTGGAGGACACAGTCAGAGAGATGCTGGGCGAGGTAAAGGCTGAACTTTCGACCAGGTCCAGGAGGCACTTTGCCCAATACACATTCAGGGCAGGGTCACTCGATGAAATCAAGTCAAGGGAGGGCATGGTTTTCGCAAACTGGTGTGGTTCTAAGGACTGTTCAGACAAGGTGGAGCAGGTGACGGAGTTCTCTTTGCTGGGTATGGTGGACGGGTCAAAGGAAGACGGAAAATGCGTGGTATGTGGGGATGACGGCAAGCTCACAGCATTCTCGAAGACCTACTGAACAGGAAGACAGGAAACTTGCTGTCTTCGACATGGACGGGGTGCTTACAAGGCATCCCAGTTCATGGGAGTTTGTCCACGAGTACGCGGGGGTTTCAAACGAAGACGCAAGGCTTCTCTACGACAGGTCAGAGATATCTTACATTGATTTTCTGAGAAGCGATGTCCGGCTCTGGATATCCAGCGGCAAGGTAAGAACCAGGGGAGATCTCAGGAAGATCCTCTCCTTGATTCCCGTAACAGTGGGGCTTTCAGAGACAGTCCTGAAGCTTAGGGAAATGGGTTTCGTCACAGCCATTATTTCCGGGGGTCTCTACGATCTTGCTGAAATTATAGACCCAGGACACATCCTTTTCGATTATGTCTATGCGAACAGGATAATCACGGATAGTGACGGCAACCTTATTCCAGAGGGTGATGTGATGGTGGAGCCCAACCGGAAGGGGGAAGTCCTCGAGAAACTGCAGAGGGAGCTGATAATAAGTCCTGACAGAACGATGAGCGTAGGGGATTCCATTCAGGATCTGCCACTGTTCCTCCGTTCCAAGGTTTCTGTAGCAGTTATCCATGGGGACAGTGAAATGCGGAAGATTGCCAGGCATTACATAACTGGGGACAGGTTCAAAGACCTAATTGGAATAGCACAACAAGTGTAAAGGTAATATTCAATTCATGCGATAGGGTGATGAATGGAAAAGACTGATCTCAAGACTTCGCCTCCGAGACTGGCAAGTGGAGTTGAATGTATAGATGCAGTTATGGGGGGAGGGCTTGAGGTTGGTGTCATAACTGAGATTTTTGGCGAAGGGGGAACCGGCAAAACAAATTTAGCCATGATTTTTGCTGTTGCAGCCTCCTCTGCTGGCAAATCGGCATTCTACATAGACTCCGAAGGCCTCTCTGTAGAGCGCTTGAAGCAGATCTACAGAGGACAGCCTGAGGATCTGGAATCGCTAATCATATTCAGGGTGTCATCCCTTGACGATCAGGAGACTGCTATCCAGAAGGCAGCCAAGATGCTTGAAAAGATTAAGAACCCCGGGCTGGTGATTGTTGATTCATTCACACAGTACATACGGCTGGAGGCATTCCAGGATTACCAGGAGAGGTCTGCTGTTATTCAGAGGCAGCTGAGCCTTCTGAATGGCATTTCTGTGCGTTTCAGCATTCCGGTGCTGATAACAAACCAGATCTACCAGGATCCGGAAAGCAAGGCACTGAATCCCTACGGCGGGTTTGTTATCGATCACATGATGAAGGCTATTTTCAGGCTTGAAAAGCTAGGGCCTTCCCAGAGGACCCTAAGCGTTGAGAAGCACCGGTCACTTCCTGAGCATGCCTCAGCCAGGTTCAAAATAACAGAATATGGTATCAGTTGCGAGGTGGACTAGACGGGCGTTGATATCTCCGAAATCCTGATTCGCCATCCAACCAACCTGAGGGAGCATTCTGGAGAATTCTCAGCGGTGGATTCTTACAACGTCATGTACCAGTTCCTCAGCAGTATCAGGCAGCCGGATGGCACCCCTCTTCTTGATTCCAGGGGCAACGTTACATCCCACCTTTCCGGGATATTCTACCGTACCGTAAATCTCATTGAGGCTGGCATGCAGCTGATCTTTGTCATGGACGGAAAGCCCTCCCATCTGAAGGGAAGGGAGCTTGAGGCAAGACGGCTGCAGAGAGAGAAGAACCTTGTGGAGCTTGAAAAGGCAATTGAGCTGGAGGACACCGAGCGTATAAGGTCCCTCTCCAGCAGAATCAACAGAATCAGCAAGGAGATGGTTGACGAATCTGCGGAACTTCTTCAGGCCATGGGGGTGCCTGTTGTATTTGCCCCTTCTGAAGGTGAGGCACAGTGTGCCTATCTTTCCTCCACCGGCGTTGTAAGGTCTGTCATTACACAGGACTACGATGCCCTTCTTTTCGGGGCAAGACGTGTGCTGAGGAATTTCACATTTTCAGGAAAGCGCAAGATCCCGGGGAGAAACATGTACATCAACGTATCGCCTGAATACATAGACCTTGATGAGAACCTTCAGAGTCTGGGAATCACCCGTGAGCAGCTGATAGCCATAGGAATCATGGTTGGCACTGATTTCAACGAGGGGGTTCCGCGGGTTGGAGCCAAGACTGCCCTGAATCTTGTTAGAAAGCATGGAGACCTGAAGCATGCTCTGGAGGCCAAGGGAGCCTCATTTGAGGATGTTGCCGAAGTCTTTGATCTGTTCATGAACCCTCCCCACAGAGATGATGTGATTATTGCCAGAACGCCTCCAGACCGTGCAAGGATTGAGGAGATACTGTGCTCGAGGCATGACTTCTCACCTGATCGGGTGTCTCCGTACATCGACACCCTGGAAAGGATATGGGGGCAAAATGCCCAGAGCAGCCTTGACTCATTCTTCTGATATCCTGTCGTACCAGTTTTTTACGCTGGCATTTTCCCGTATCAGGCTGCTGTTGGTATTGTGCAAAAATGACCAATGGGGGTAATTTTTCAATAAGTATAAGTATGGTACTTGTTTATATCATCCAATGAGAGCTCTCCTCGACGTCTCCCACGTCTCAAGAAAGGGCCCCTCCCTCAGATTAACTATACCTAAGAAGGTTGCAGATCTGCTGCATGTGGACCACCAGGGGATTCTGGGTTTTTACCTTGATGACAACGGCGATATTATCATTCAGAAGATGAAATAATCCTTTCCTGCCGGAATAGGTGCCTGGCCGGTGAGATGAGCAAATCAAGATACCTGACCGCCGCGTCCTTGAGGTCTGCGGGGTGAATATTTCCTCTTGAGTATTCATATTCGAGCTGCCTGTAATCATGGAACGCTATCACCCCACCCTTTGACGGCGGCCTTTCAATCTCAATGTCAGCCCCGGAATATGGAAATATCACATGCCTGAAGATGTCCATCACCGGATTGCCATCCACAAGGCCTGCAGGGCAGAACGATGCTCTGATCTTCCTCCTTAAATCATCTGTTGTGTCTGACATTAGGACAGCGGAGTCAGGATCGCTCTTTGACATCTTCTGGAACGTGTCCATCCTTCCCTGGCCCTTGAGGCTTCCCAGCAGCGGACCATGGACAGCGATCACCTTCCTTGCGTTCATCTTCTCCGCAACATCCCTCTGAAGCATGTGTGCATGGCGCTGGTCCATACCACCAAGCGCAATGTCCAGGTCCATAAACATAATGTCCGTGACCTGCATAATCGGGTAAATGTATTTGCTGAAGTCCTTGTCAGCCTCATCCTCGCTCCTGCCCATTATGGGCAGAGCCCTCCTTATCCTCGGGAGTCCAAGGTGCTTGGCCACATCCAGAAGCTTTGCCCAGTATTCCGTGTCCGAGACAAGATCCTGAGCCCAGATGAATTTTACCCGCGAGGAGAGGCCCACTGCAAGCATGCACTCCCTAATGAGGTTGCCACTTGCCCTTATTTTTGAAAGGTCTCCTCCAAGCTTGTCATTTATTTTAGCATGCCAGTCTGCCAGAAGCACCGTCACATCGACGCCCATTTCCACCAAGTCATTGAGCTTCCTGGGCCACATGAGGCCCGTAGCGATGTGCGGAATCCCAGAGGGCTCAAATCCTATGTACGCCTTCAGATCTCTGTCACCGACAGCTGAGACTTCCTCGGGTGTAACTACCTCGACCATATTGCGCTGAAGAGTCTCCAGAGAAAGCATTCGCGCCCTTATCTTTGAATCTTAATTAACCTTTGCTCGCAGGAATTGCTGAATGAGCACCGGAAACATCGGCCGCTCTTTTCATGGTTTCTTTCAGGCATTCCAGACAGAGATCGCATCTCATTCACCGTTTCGATAAGTCTGAGGCGGAGTTCCTGAGTGTTTTCTATTCTGAAAGCAGTATCCTTATATTTCAGCACCCCGTAATTTACGGTATTATCTGGAAAATTCTCCTCCAGGATTGCAAAATAGGCAGCCATCTGCATGATGTGACCCTCCCGAGGCTTATCAGAATCGGTGCTCTTGTACTCATATGGTATGATCTCTCTCCCCCTTCTCACGATCATATCAGGCTTTCCAGAAATTCCAAGCCTCTCTGACCTCAGAATCTCTCCCTGTCCATGAAGATCAGTGTAGATCTTCATCCGGCTTAAAAGGTGAAACAGTACGGAAAGCAGCACCAATGCTATGACAAGAATACCCAGGAAAAGTACCAGGCTCATCGGATGACCATCATGATCAGAAGCAGTACCACTATGAGCGTTGCAACCGAGACAACCTTGGCATATCCGGACCTCCGTGAGACCACCCGCACGGTTTCGGTATGCCTGTGAGCCCTATTCCCGACTTCAAACCGTTTTGAGGAGCCCTCATTCCTAGGGTATCCGGAAACGTCCATGTACCAGGAGACGTTGCAGAATACGTATTCCGATATCTCAGAGGCGGAGATATACCTGTTGTCCTTCATCTTCCTGTCCTCCTGATTATTATATGATCATATGGTGCCGGCTGAGAGAGTGAAATCCTGTGTTCCTTGGCAAGGAACAGGCAGTAGAGAAACACGAAATTCCTATTGAGCCCTGATGATTCAGCAAGATCTTCAAGCGTGAAGATATCCTGCGGATATGCCTCCACATGTTTCCAGAGGTCCCTTATGTCGTTTTCCGGGTCCTCACTGTTCATTCTGTTGAGTATTTCATCAAAATTATCATCAGTGCTGATTTCAATGCGATCATGGTGTGAAATTCTGTCAATGCCTGCCTTCTCAAAGGCCAGTTTCATGGCATCGAGAAGCTCCACCAGGTAGACACGCCTTCTTTCAGCGTGCCTGACAGGTTCCACTATGCTGGCAGGCTCCAGTGTTGGCTCATCATAGGCATAATCCTCCGGCTCCGGTTCCTCATCCCTGACCAGCCTCTTCTCCAGCGAGACTTCCGTTTTCTCTCTCAGGATATGCCAGGCCTCAGTGAGCAGATAGCCCGCAACAGGAAAATCGTCGTACCTTTCATCGATGAGGGATGAGAACACCTGTACAAAACCCCTCAGATCAATATTCCAAGGATCGATCGTACCGTCAAGACATTTCCTGAATATTCCGGCAAGCACCAATTCCTCCTGGGTTCTGTAGCGGATCTCCGGACCCTGATTTTCGATGAGTGCCACGTATTCATCGTATGAAGTTTCAAGCATATTTGCCTGAACTATAATGCTCCTGATGATTTCATCCCGGTTCAGACAGCCTCCTCCTCCACTGCCCGTTCAAAGACCTCAGATGTTATCCCGTCCTGGCTAGTAACCCCAATCAGGCTGTTTGCATACCTCGTGACTATCTGCTTCAGAGACACCATGATGATCTGTGACGTCTCGGCATTGGCGCGAAACATCCTGGCCATCCTTTCTGCATTAGCAGCGTCCAGGAACATGTCAACCTCGTCAAGGAAATAGACCGATGATGGATTAGTTCTCTGCACCGCCAGGATGAAGGAAAGCGCGGTCAGGCTTTTCTCACCGCCGCTGAGTGCCTCGATCTTTGTGAATCTAGTTCCCTTCGGCTTTGCCTTTATATAAACTTCCGATTCTAGTGGTTTGGATGGATCGCTGAGCTCAAGGAAGGCTTCGCCTCCGCCCGACAGTTCATGATATATGGATCTCATCTTGTTGTTGATTCCGTTAAAGGTGTCCATGAACACGCTGACCTTCTTGTCATTGAGCTCCTGAAGAAGCTTAATGAGGGCATTTCTCTCCGAAGCCAGGTTCTCTATTTCCTCATTAAGGGATGAAAGATCCCTTGAAACCTCCTCATACTCCTGTATGGCCAGCTGATTCACTGGACCCAGAGCCTCAATGCTTGCCTGCACACCGCTGATCTGCCTTTTTGCCTCATGGGAACTGCGAATCTCTGAGATCACTGTGCCGCAGACTGCAGACATCTCCTCAGCTATTTCCTCCATCCTCTGACTGAACATCTGGATTTTTGCCTGGAGTGTGATTATCATCTCTCTCTTTGTTGTCTGCAAGGCTCTCAGGTTAGCTATCTGATCCTCATGACTTCGTATGGAGGCGTCGATCTCACCTATTCTCCTAGAAATCTCCCCAGTCTTCCTGTCAATCTCCTCCTCCATTTCCCTGAGTTTCCGCAGTTCTGACTCCAGCTCGGATTTGGAAATCTCACGCTCCCTGATCTCTGAAGCCTTCGATTCAAGCGTCCGGTTCAGATCAGATATCTTTCTCTCCATTTCCGAGACTTTTTCAAGTATGAACTGGTCCTCGGCTGACAGCTTAGATATCTCTCCGCTGAACTCTTTCTCCTTGTTTCTGAAGTTTTCCAGTTCAGCCTCCATGTCCTGTTCTCTGGAATAATATGAGGGGGAAATATCCTTGATTTGCGAATAGACTTTTTCCTTTTCCATCTCCAGTCTCTGGGTTTCTGATCTCAGGGAATCAATATGCGCCTGGACCTTCTGCTTTTCCTGCTCCACAGATCCAATCCGATCCATTATCGCGGATATTTCGGAGCTGACTCTTTGCAGTTCCTGCTTCCCGGCCTCTAGCGACCTCAAGAGGGCCGATTTCTCGCCGGTCTTAGAGCCCTCCTCCTTGCTTGTCACGCGGAGTTCCTCCTGAATGCGATCAAATTCCTCCTCCAGTTCCGGAAGCTCCGAGTTAATGGCTTCAAGCTTATCGTTCAGTTCACGTATCCCTGACCCGATTTCCGCCATCCTCCTGTCCAGATCCTCAGAACCCTTCTGCTTTTCCTGAAATCCTCCTGTTATGGCGCCGCTTGCTTCAAAAATATCTCCATCAAGAGTCACGAGGCGGACACCTCCCATGTATTTCCTGGCAGTTTTGATGTCCCTCACAATGACAGTATCCTGGAAGGCAAACCACACGGCATTCAGATATTTCTCGTCGAACTTTACATTTTCAAAGACATAACCAAGGGATCCCTCTGATTCCCTGACGGTTATTGCCTTCCCCCTCGGCCTCCCCGGGAGAAGTTTATTCAATGGAAGGAATGTGAGCTTTCCCGCCTTCGTCTCCTTGAGCAGGTTGAGGCATTCCTCCGCAACACCGTCATCCTGGACTACGACAGCATTCAATCTTGAGCCGGCTGCTGCTTCAACCGCACTCCTGAATGAAGCATCAAATGTGATCAGTTCCTTTACCGGCCCTATGATACCACGTATCCTTGCCGAAGACCTGGCGGATGCAATAACGGACAGGGCACGGCTGCCGGGTCTGGATGAGAGTGCCCCCTGCAGTTCTGCCTGTTCCTTTCCGAGCCTGTTGAGCTCCTTCATCAAGTGCTCCTTTTCGTTTCTTAATTCGCCTATCCTGCTCTTGAGGTCATAGTATTTCTGGCTCAGCTGCTGGATATTCCTTGACCCAGACCTGTCCGTTTCCTGAATCTCGTTAAGCCGCCACTGGGCATCCCGGACCTGAAACTCAGCCTGTTTCTTCTTTTCCTCAAGCTTGCCGAGAGCTACGGAAAGTTCACCCAGCCTCTGTATTATACCGTTCAGGTCCTCTCCACTTCTGTCGATCTCTGCCTTCACTTCAGAAATTTTTAAATCAAGGTCCTTCAGTTCCCTCTGCTTTTCTATCAGCCTTCTTGAGGAGAATTCTGAATCGTTCCTGAGCTTCTGAAGTTCATTGGAAACGGTACTTATCTTTTCTCTTAAAAGTTTAAGCTGCTCCTCGCTCTGTGTTATGTTTGACCGGATCCATTCGGATCTTCCTCTTGATTTCTTAACGTAATCCTCGGTTTCATGTATCTCATTCCGGAGGCTGGCTACAAGATCCCTTCCATCGGAGATCTTCATATCCTCAGTTGCGACTTTCAGCCTCAGATCCTGAATCCTGTCTCTTATCTTCAATAGCTCCGAGTTTCCGGAGGCCTCCAAATCTTCCTTAAGTTTTGCAATCTCAGAGTTCTTCTGCCCAATTACCTTCTCCAGCGAGGATACCTGACCCTCAAGATCGAGGATCTCCTGCTGAAGCGCACCCATCTGCACCGTATGGGAATTCAGGTCCCTCTTGATCGCCTCACCCTCTATGTAGAGCAGCGTGTGCTTAAGGCTGGTAAGCCTCTCCTTCAGCGAATTGTACTCTTCAGCTTTCTGCTTCTCCGCTTCAAGCTGCTTCTTCCTGATCTCGTCCTGCTGCCTGATGATCTCGAGCTTTCCAAGGTTGTCCGCAATCCTGTCCATGTCGGTCTGGGCTTTCTGAATCTGGGTATCGAAAGCTTCAATGCCTGAAATAGACTCTATAAGCTTTCTCCTTTCGTTTCCTGTCATCTTGACTATGTTGTTTATGTCCCCCTGCAGAACAAAGCTGTAGGAGTCAAGGTAAATCCTCAGTGAACTCAGAAGTGCATCAAGATCTGAAAGTTTTGCATGGACGCCGTTGATATAATAGTTTGATTTGTAGCCATCCTGATCCCTCACCAGCTCCCTTCTTATCACGACACGCTCCCCTGGAGAGCCATCTTCCGGGCCGTTAAGGAGAGTCACAGTCACGCTGCAGTGACGGCGCTCAGAACCGGCCTCACTGCTGTGTATCAGATCCCCGAGACGGTCTGCCCTCACCACCTTGGAAGACCTGTTGCCTAGGACAAAAAGCAGCGAATCCCCAATGTTGCTTTTCCCGCTTCCGTTGGGACCTGTTATAACCGTGAACCCGCGTCTGAAAACAATCTTTGTTTTCCTGCCGAATGACTTGAAGTTATCAAGCTCCAGTGATTCTATTATCATCTTACCATCTTGTCTGACAAGTGTCAGATTATCTACCGCACTTAACTATTTAAATATTTTCGTAGCTATTATCCATATTATTATATAAATAGTTTGTCGGGTGAAGCTGTGCTTTCGCTCCTGCTGTCATTTGTTGAAGTGCGGGACTCTTTTCTCGATAAACGCCTTCACCCCTTCCTTCAGGTTCGGTGAGCTGAAGCAGGCGGCAAAATCCTCAATTTCCCGCTCATAATGCTCATCGGGATCGTGCCTCAGCAGTCTCTTGATCATGGTTAGTGAATTCCAGGGCTTCGCCATGAGTTCAGCAGCCAGAGACTGGGCATATTCCAAAGGTTTTTCGCTAACCGCATTAACTATACCCAGCCTCAATGCCTCTTCTGCGCCAATCCGTTCAGCTCTCCAGATCAGCTCCAAGGCCTTTGCTTCGCCGACCAGGTTGCGGAGCCGCTGGGTCCCGCCGAAGCCAGGCAGAATTCCCAGTGAGATCTCCGGCAGGCCCATCTTGGTGTCGGGATGGCATACCCTCATATCACAGGCCAGTGCCAGTTCAAGGCCCCCTCCGAGGGCATATCCATGAATTGCTGCTATGACAGGAAACTCATGGTAGGCTATGGCATTCATGCAGTCATGCCCTCTTCGGGAGAAGTCATATGCCTTTGCCGGAGTGAGATCGAGGAATCCCTGGATATTCGCGCCGGCTGAGAAAGCCTTGCCTATGCCATATATCACAACCGCACGCTTTCCACTGTTCTTCACTTCTGAGGCTATTCTCTCAAGCAGTTCAATATCAAGAGGGTTAAGGGGATTCGATCTCCCTATGCCAATCGATCTGACAGCAGTACTGTCGTTTATCACAATTTCATCCATTCCTACCGCCTCAATATTTGTAAAAGCCCTCCCCGCTTTTTCTGCCAAGCTTTCCCGAATTTACCATGTTCCTGAGTGTTATTGGGGGCTTGAATCGCGGCTCTCCGTATTCGTCGTACAGGACTTTAAGAACATCGTACACCACATCCAGCCCTACAAAATCAGCAAGTTCCAGTGGACCCATTGGGTGGTTCATGCCGAGCCTTAACGTCTTGTCAATATCCTGTGGTGTAGCTATGCCCTCTTCATACACAGCAATAGCCTCCCTTATCAGTGGCATGAGAATCCTGTTGGAAATGAAGCCAGGGAAATCCTTCGATATTACCGGGCTCTTCTCAATAGACTCGGATATTGAATAAGCTTTCTTCAGGATGGCCTCATCGGTATGCTCACCCTTCACCAGTTCAACGAGCTTCATCACTGGCACTGGATTAAAAAAGTGCATCCCTAGGAACCTTCCTGGATTTCTCACAGCAGAGGCAAGTTTGTTTATTGATATTGAAGAGGTGTTGGTGGCGAGCATGCACCGGTCATCGATGATGTCGGATACCTTCCTGAGCAGTGCAGTCTTTTCCTCTACCCTTTCAAAAACTGCCTCTATGACAAGATCTGAACCTCTGATCTCTTCTAAGTTGCCTGTGAATGTAATTCTTGGGAGTATCTGCTGTTTGTCAAACTTCTCAGGATCCTTCTTCGCAAGTCTGTCCAGAGAGGCGCCTATATCAGACGGTGCTTTCTCTAGCGCCTTGCTCAAGGAGTCGTATGCGACAACGCTGTTGCCATATGTCGCAAAAACCTGAGCGATACCCTTTCCCATTGTTCCGCAGCCCAGAACTGATACCTTCAATATATCACCTCCAGGCTCAGACTGTGTCCACCACCGCCTCCGTGGCATATTGTCGCCAGGCCCTTCTCCATTTTTCTTGACCTGAGAGCGTTCAGCAGCGTGACAATAATCCTTGACCCGCTGTTCCCCAGTGGATGGCCGATTGCAATCGCGCCGCCATTGACGTTGAAACGATCTTCATCAATTCCGAGCTCTCTCTGCACAATTATTGATGCCACTGAAAAGGCCTCATTGTGCTCAACCAGATCGAAATCCTCTATCTTCATGCCCTTTCGTTTAATGAGATCCCGGGTGGCAGGGATCGGGGCTTCCACAAAGTCCCTAGGATCTAGGGAGGCTGATGCGAATCCCGTTATTTTGGCAATAGGCTTTTTGCCTGTTTCTTTAAGATAGCGTTCGGAACAGAGAATCAGAGCAGAGGCACCGTCTGAAATCTGGGAAGAATTACCGGCCGTGAGCACCCCCTCATTTGAGAAAGCCTGGGGGAGTGCAGCCAGGTCTTCCAAGGAAGTCTTCCTAAGCCCTTCATCAGCCTTCAGTTGGTTCAGCTCTGTGATCTCCTTAGCCGTTTCACCCCTCGCCATGGCTTTTTCGGCAAGCTCAAAGCTCCTGAGAGCAAAAAGATCAGCTTCCTTTCTGCTTATGCCAAATTTCCTAGCGCTCCTTTCCGCCGATAAGCCCATGTGCTCGCCATAGAAAGCATCAAGAAGTCCGTCGTTGAGCATTGCGTCCTGAACCTCAAGCTTGCGGTTCAGAAGCTGTTTAACGCCCCATCTCGCATCTGAAGGGATAAGCAGCGGGGCACGGCTCATGCTCTCCATGCCGCCTGCGATAATGAGGTCCTTTTCCCCCAATGATATCTCCCTTGCCGCCGATTCAACTGCAAGCATACCTGACGCGCATACAACATTTACCGTGTACTTCACAACAGTATCAGGGAGACCCCCATGCTTTGCAGCCTGCCCGGCTGGATTTTGTCCTACACCGCCCTGGAGAACGTTGCCCATGATTACTTCCTCCACGCTGCTCTTATCAATGCCATTGCGTTTGATAAGTTTGGCAATAACTGAGCCAGCCAGTTCTGGCGCTGGTATTTTCGCTAAGCTTCGGCCAAACTTTCCGATTGGTGTTCTGGATGCGTCCAGAATAAAAACGCCGGGACCTTCCATGCCCCGTTATGACAGCCTGAAATATTAAATAATGCGCCCAACAGGAATCGTAAGGGTCAGTTTTCCACCGTTCCCTGCTCGATTTCCTTCTGGAGCCTTGATTTTTTCTTGAGCACGTATCTTGTTACGTACCCCGCTATGAGGTTGAGAGTTCGCTTGGAAACACCTTTCATTGTCGCTTTCAGTATTTCTCTGTTTCTAGTAAAATCCTCGTTGAAGAGATCCTTGTGCTGCTCAACCAGTTCACTGGAAATTCTCTTGATGTTGGATGGCCTGATACTTCCCATGACACAACCCTATAGCAAGTGCTTATAAAATAGTTACAGGTCAGTCAGGAGGCACCACAAGTACTGGTATCTGACTGAGCTTGATTATTTCGCTGCTCACCGATCCAAGAAGTACCTTGCTAAGTCCGGATAGCTTCCTTGTTCCTGTTATTATGAGATCGACAGATCGCTCGGTGGCGGATTTTGTCATCACCCTGGCTATCTGTTCTCCAGGTGCGTCCAGCTTAAGAAAGGTGGCATTCACTTTTTCCGATTCCACAATCTCTTTCGCAGCATTTATGACTCCCTCAGACGTGTCCTTGGCATGCTGATACATCGACGGTGGAACGTAGGCGTCAAAACTGGGCCCAGCGCCCACAACAAGTGGAGAGACATAGCATATTACATACTCATCAACTATGTCCTTGAACTTGAGCGCAAACTTCAGAGCCTTCCTTGCGACAGCTGAATTGTCGAACGCCACCAGTACTTTCACCTTTGAATATGCTCTGGCATGCTTTTATACTTTTCCATGCCTAGATCAAGAATTCCGTACCGCTAGGGACAGTATACAAAATTTGCAAGGCAGGGTGAAGCACATGCGAGATTTTAAAATTACCGGTGCCGTCAGATGATGTCTCGTTTAGTGCCAGGAATTCACAATCTATGTCCTGAGCCATGAGTGTTTCTTGGGACTTTCTCCCATGAACTCCTGCAGGATCTCCTTCTGTCTGGCGGTAAGATGCTTTGGGACAACAATCTTGACCTCGACCAGAAGATCCCCATTACCCCTTGAATTCAGTCTCGGAAACCCGGCTCCCTTAATACGTATGATTTCGTTCGGCTGCGTGCCTGGCGGTATTGTTACCTTGAAGGTTTCATCGAATACCTTTATTTCCTTCTCTGTGCCAAGTGCAGCTTCTGGAAATGATACCTCAGCCTGTACAATAATATCATCCTGTACGCGCTTAATCCCTGGTTCTTCATCTATGTTCAGGACAACATAGAGATCTCCGCTCCTGCCCAGGGATGACTGGCCCTTTCCCCGCACCCTCAGTCTGATGTTGTTCTGCGCGCCCTTTGGTATCTCAACTTCAAGGTTTTCAGTAATGCTCACGGAACCAGTGCCTTTGCACCTGCTGCATGTCTTCTCCGGCACCTGTCCCCTTCCGGAGCAGGTCTTGCAGGTCGTTACTGTTACCATCCTGAAAAATCCCTGCCCCTGAACAACTCTCTGCTGCCCCGTTCCACCACAGGTTGGGCATGTGGATGTTCTTCTGGTTTCTGATCCAGTTCCACCGCAAGTTTCACAGGGTGCATTACGCCTATATTTAATGGTCTTCCTGCCACCATAGTAGGCATCCCGCAGAGGTATCCTAAGGCTCGTAATGAGGTCCAGGCTCTCCTGATCACGCCCGAACCCGGAGAAAAATGTGTCATTCTGGGATCCGAAACCGAATCCGCCACCGAATATCCTGTTGAATATATCCCTCAGATCGCTGAAATCATCAAAGTGGCTGAAATCCTGCCAGGTGAAATCGCTCCTTCCCTGGCCAAATTCAACCCTTCCCGTCTGATCGTACATCCGCCTCTTGTTCTCGTCAGACAGGACTTCATAGGCTTCGCTAATCTCCTTGAATTTCTCCTCTGCCTCCTTTTTGTTGTCGGGATTGGCATCGGGGTGATATTTCCGTGCAAGCGTCCTGAATGCCCTTTTTATTTCATCCTGCGAAGCGTTTCTCGGAACTCCCAGAATGCTGTAGTAATCCTTAGCCATCAGAGATCATCATGGCTTCTTTTCGTTATAGTTGGTATCATATACTTTCTGCTCAGCGGTAGCTTCCTGGTTCTGCTGGTCGCCCTGTGCGCTGTCGCCTCCTCCCGCTGAGGAGGATTGGCTACCTGCGCTCTGGTACATCTTGGCACCAACTTCCTGAATCTTCTTGGAGAGCTCCTCCATTAGCTTGTCTATCTGCGGAATGTCTTTCTTTCCCATGGCATCCCTGAGTTCCTTCACTTTACCCTGTATTTCCTTCTTGGTGTTCTCATCTATTTTATTACCAGCCTCGTTGATGGTCTTCTCGACAGTGTATGCGAGTGATTCTGCCGTGTTGATCTTTTCTATCTCCTCTTTTCTCTTGCGGTCCTGCTCAGCGAACTGCTCCGCCTCCTTTTTCATCTTCTCTATCTCTTCCGGCTTGAGCTTGTTAGTAGCTGTTATGGAGATGCTCTGACTTTTTCCTGAACCCTTATCAACGGCAGAAACATGGAGAATACCATTCGCGTCGATATCGAAGGTCACCTCGATCTGCGGTATGCCGCGAGGAGCAGGCGGGATGCCGACCAGATTGAACATTCCAAGCGACACATTGTCGCTTGCCATGGGTCTCTCGCCCTGAACTATGTGAATTGTAACAGCAGTTTGCATATCAGCCGCAGTTGTAAATATCTGCGACTTTCTCGTCGGTATTGTTGTGTTCGCAGGTATGATTGGTGTCATAATGCCACCGAGCGTTTCAATACCCAGGGTCAGAGGTGTGACGTCTAACAGTACAATATCCTTAATTTCACCTGCCAGGACTGCGCCCTGAATTGCCGCACCGACAGCAACGCACTCCATGGGATCGACGCCGCCCTCAACCTTTCTGCCAAAGTAGTCCTCCACAAACTTCCTTATTGCCGGTATCCTCGTTGGTCCGCCCACCAGAATTATCTTTGTGACATCATTCTTGGTCAGCTTTGCAGCCGACAGAGCAGTGTCAAGGGGCTGCTTGCATCTCTGGATTATGGGTGCTATGAGCTCCTCGAATTTTGCCCTGGTAAGCGTGTACTGCAGGTGCTTGGGTCCGGACTGAGTTGCGGTGATATAAGGAAGATTTATGTCGCTGGTCATCGTAGAGCTCAGTTCTATCTTTGCCTTCTCAGCAGCATCCTTTAACCTGATGTAGGCATTCTTATCCTTCGAAAGATCGATTCCCTCCTTAGACTTGAAGTCTTCTACCAGGAATCTTATTATTGCCTCGTCCATGTCAGTTCCCCCGAGGTTGGTATCCCCGGAGGTGGACAGTACCTGAAAAACACCGTCCCCAAAATCCATCACTGTAACATCAAGGGTTCCTCCGCCAAGGTCAAATACTACAATCTTTTGTGATTCCTTCAGCTTGTCAATACCATAAGCAAGTGATGCCGCCGTAGGCTCATTAATAATCCTCTTAACTTCAAGACCAGCTATGAGTCCTGCGTCCTTTGTGGCTTGCCTCTGGTTATCGTTGAAATACGCAGGAACTGTTATAACGGCCTCCTTCACCTCCTCTCCCAGGAATGCCTCGGCATCCCTTTTGATCTTTTGAAGGATAAATGCCGAAATCTGCTGGGGGGTATACTCCTTGTCCCATACCTTGAACTTGAAATCTGTCCCCATCTTCC
Organism: Thermoplasmatales archaeon AK; assembly: GCA_031625175.1. GTDB lineage: Archaea > Thermoplasmatota > Thermoplasmata > Thermoplasmatales > Thermoplasmataceae > UBA447. Next base: position 53,570 of record JAHXPV010000010.1, read on the forward strand.
TCTTGGCGGCATATATGGTTCCTTCCGGGTTTAGAAGAGCCTGCCTCTTTGCCGGCTCGCCAACCAGCATCTGACCATCTTTTGTGAAGGCCACATAGCTGGGGAAGGATTTCCCTCCAACAGAAACGCCCTCCGCACTTGGAATTATTGTCGGCTTTCCTGAAATTACCACTGCTGCTGCAGAATTGCTTGTTCCCAGGTCAATACCAATTATCTTGGCCATTCTCAATCACCTTTCCTCCCAACAACCACTTTAGATGTTCTTATAACCTCGTCATTCAATTTGTATCCCTTCTGAAATTCCTCAATGACTATGCCGTCCTTGTCTGAATCGACCACGGAGATCACCTCATGCAGGTAAGGATCAAACTTCTGACCACTGCTTTCGATTACTTTCAGTCCATACTTCTCCAGTGAGGATATGGCCAGCTCCCTCAGGGCTTTCAGGTTCCCCGCATCATCCGATTTCGCTATTGCGGAGTCCAGAGCATCCAGGAGAGGCAGTAGATTCTTTATGACATCCCTGGATGCATTCTTCGTTATTAACTGCATCTCTCGCTCCTTGACCTTGACGTAATTTTCCATTTCAGCTCTCTGCCTGAGATAGATATCCTTGAACTCATTTAGTTTTTCCTGAAGCGACATTACTTCAGCGGTAAGTTGCTTTTCCTTCCACTTCACTGTCATAAGCTGCCTTTCCCCTGCTCTTCTTATATCTGAACTGATTGGATTTGTAATATTAAACACTGAATTTTCCTGACTGGACATTTCAGTGGTAAATTTGTTCTTCTATATAAATTAAACCCATATCCGTTTATTCATATCTTGATACAATAATATGCCTGGTAAGTGATTTATGCACCCGCATTGAGAGTGTCTCCCTTACGCTCATATCCGGATGCAGCAGTTCCAGGTAAGAGGTGTCGTTTATCATAAAAACAGCGTAATTGCCCCTTTTAAGAAACTGCGGAAACCGGCCAAATGTTCTCGAATACAGGTCTTTAATGTTGACAGCTGATAGATGTGAATTCCTTCCATATGGCAGGTCTGTAACAATGGCATCAGCTTTGAACGATGCATTTAATTTGGTGAAATCAGAATTGAAGAATACTGCATCTCTGATCCCGAAATATTTCAGATTGAGTTTCGCCCCTGAAAACATCTGCAAAGAGATGTCGTTTCCTACAACCTTCAAACCGATCTTGCCGGCCTCTATCAGAATGCCTCCTGTCCCACAAAAGGGGTCGAACAGTGTATCTCCAGGCTTCACCCTGGCAAGATTGACCATTAACCGGGCAATCCTTGGATGGAGTGAAACGGGTGAAAAGAAGGGGCGCAGAGGTGCACGACGCTCATTGTAAGTGGCGTTGGAATTTGAATAGGTTCTTCTGGTCAGATACCATTTTGAAAGATGAAAGGCGTTGACGACAAAATCGGGTGACCTGAAATCTACCCTGCCAATGGAGTTCAATATATTACCTAACAGAGGTTCATCACTTGTTCCATGGCATTTCATAGGGTCTTTTATTCTGATGTAGTATTTGCCTTCTGGCAGCTGTGTGCTACTGAAACCTTCATATTTTTCAGATTCTGCGATCACAACTGAAGCTTCTTTAAGATATGTAAGTCTCTGAAAATCCCTGCCCTTCGACATGACAAGGGCAAAGGGGAAGTGTATTTCCATCAGGTCTATGGTACCAAAGGTGTCCCGAATTGCATTTAGCTCATGCAAGGCAGCATCGGGAAAGTCCTTGTAGAATTCGAGAATAATGGGTTCCTTCAAATCTTATCCGTTTCACTGACTCTTTTCTGAAAGCCTTTTAATTTCTCTGGAGAGTTCAGCATCAAGGTTTTCATAAACCTTGCTCAGCCTCTTGATGGACCGCTTGACAGCCGCCTGAGGCTTTCCGCTCTTCACCCTGACTGTGATCTTTGGTGTGTCTATGATAGGGTGCTTAATATAGTACCTTGCGTCCTCAACCTGTTCATCCTTCAGAATTTCTTCAACAAGTGGCCGAAGAAGAGTGTTATCGTAATTCAGCATCTCCAAGACAATGGTGTTCTTCTCCTTGGAGACAATCTGCATCTTGGAATCCATACTACGCAATTTCCAATGGGTATTTAACATTTTAATGGTCCTTACAAGCTATTTTTGCTGCATTTTTATTTTTGCACTGCGAATGTGGATTTCAGTGGGTGGTGAGTTGTGCAATGCTTAGTAATATTCGTGCAAAAATACAAATAACAAGTTGGGATAAACAGGCGTTATTCGCTGCAGCACTGGCTGGAAATGGACAGCGAATGAAACATTCATTGGTGAAACAACATGGCAATTCCTAAAAGGGCAATAGTACTCGGTGACGGGACGGCTGGTATAACTCTTGCCAACAAGCTCAGATATCTGACCTCGGAGAAGGATCTCGAGGTCTTTTTGGTGGGAAACAGTCAGAGGCAAGCATTAAACCTGTGGATTTTCTTATTAATTATGGTGTAAATTACGTCAGGGATGAGGTTTCAAGATTAGACCTCTCTCAGAAAATTGTGTTCCTGAAATCCGGGAAAAGCCTGATGGGGGATTTCATCGTTATTGCAACTGGCACACGATATACACCGGAGGAAATTCCCGGATACGACGGCGAGGCCAAGCACTTCTATGACTTGCAGCACGCTCTGGAACTGAAAGAATATCTAAATGCATTCAATGGCGGCAATGTAGTGGTCGGAAGCACTGCAAAATCGATCCAGTATCCTCAGTCGCTCTTTGAGTTTAGTCTTTTGCTCAACGCATTCATGGAGGAGAGGGGGGTCCGCTCAAAGAGCAATATAGTCCTGCTTTCCAATGAAGAAAAGCTTTCCCCTGACTTAAATCTTGACGGACAGATAAGAAATCTGCTTCAGGCTAAGAACATCCAGCTGCATGATAATGTTATTGTGAAATCTGTGAATCCAAAGAACAAGGAGGTGGAATGTTCAGACGGAAACAAGTACAAGTACAGCCTTCTTGTCCTGGCTCCTCCCCATAGGGGAAAATCCATTCAACTGCCGAAGGAGTTTGTCGATGACCTTGATTTTGTGAGGGTTGACCCGAAGACCCTGACCCTTAAGGGTTATCCAGATGTTTTCGCCATCGGGGATGCCAATAATCTTACCGCCTTCAAGTCAGCGGCAGCTGCTCATCTCCAGGCCACATTTGTTGCAAGCAGAATCGTTAGAAGCGTAACTGGCGGGCTCTCTGAGTCAACTTACATTTTCAGGAGTCCGGAGATAATATTGACGGACAGTGACAAGGCATTTTCATACCTAATGACAGAGGATGGAGGCCAAAAACGCATTTATGAAAGCAAAGGGGATTTTATACTGGGTTGGTCCTCATCAGACACCTACTTCTCCTCACTGTTAAGGGGGATGGTCTAAATGGTTACAGATGAAGCAAAACTTAAGGATATGACAAGTGAAGAAGATGACATAGAGGTTCTTATTGACCAGGTTCTCTCCAGCAAGGACGAACTGCTGTCCCTTGTGGGGCTTTTCAAAAAGCTGAAGGAATCTGGCCTTATCAATGTGATAGAAAATCTTTCCGCTGACTTCCTTCCGAGTGATCTTGAATTTATTGCATCTTTCCTGACGTCGAGAGATTTTCTGTATGGTTTTGTGAAGGGGTTCAATGTGCTTTCAGCAGCACTTCATGCAATATCCTCTGAACGAGCCAGCGATGCCATCAAGTCCATTCTCTTCAATTCCGACGCAGTTTGGGAGGGCATGGTTGCCGGCGCAAAAAACCCCCAGGCAACATCTTTTCTGAGGCTCTATGCAATGCTCAAGGACCCCGATACAGCAGCCGGTCTTACTGCTGTTCTGAACGCTCTCAAAGCCATCGGGTATGCCCTCAGAAAGGTTCCTGATGAGTAGGTAAACAGTTGGCGGAAATGCTCAGTGTATCCTTCGCTTTTCAAAAGGACCGCGGTCTGATTTCAAATGTGCCCGGCAAACCTGAGATTACAATAAAGGATCCGATAGTGGATGATCAGAACCAGTATTCGCCCACTGAATACCTCCTTTTCGCAATGGGTGGCTGTTCCGCAGCAGATGTTCTGCTCATACTTAGAAAAATGAAAAATTTTCCTGAAAGGTTTGAGGTAAGAGTGGAGGCTGAGAGGGAACCGGTCGATCCCAAGGTAGTCAGGTTCGTCAACATACAGTACATGATGGAGGGCAGTGTTGATCCGGAAAAGGCGGAACGTGCCATCAACCTATCTCTAACCAAATACTGCAGTGTTTCAATCATAGTGAAGAGAGGCGGGGCCGATCTCCGTTACAGCCTGGTCATAAACGGAAAGCCCGTGAAGGAAAAGGAGAAACCCCAGGAAATTAGCTGACGGGTATAGTCTTGAGACCGTTTCCAGTAAGCACAAGCACCGGTTTGTTCTTTCCATGGTATTTCCTGTATGCTGCTAGGACAGTTGCCGAGCTTGGTTCCACTAGGTAACCGGACCTGTGAAAGTCTTCCATTGCGCTGAGGATCTCACTGTTGTTCACAATGACCCCCCTGGATGTGTTCCCTAGGCTTTTGAGAATAAGATCAAGCAGTTGCGGATTTCGGGAAACAAGAGCGTCCGCCACATTCGGGATGCTGTTATCCGGTTCATAGTTCTTTCCCAGCAATTTTGAGGCGATCGGTGAGACTGCTTCAGGCTGGACAGCAACGATCTCGGGCAAGGAGTCTATCTCACCTGAGTCATACAGATGCCTGAATCCGGAGACAACGCCCAGGAGGAGGGTCCCAGCGGATACGGGTAAGAAAACAGAGATATCCGATCTGTAGTCCATCTGATCAGCCAACTCGTATGCAAGTGTCCTGATTCCGTCCCTGAACTCCGGATTCAGCACATGACTGGCGTAGTAGCCATTCGCATTGAAAGCTGCCTTAGCGACATCGTCCCTTGAACCATGTATCTTTGTTATGCTTGCCCCGTAGGCTTCAATCTGTCTTAATTTGTTTGGAGCAGCCTGCGTTGAAGTGAATATCCTTACACTGAAGCCTGCCTTTCTCCCATATGCCGCAATCGAAGCACCTGCGTTCCCGGAAGAGTCCTCATTTATCTCTGATCCGGTCTGCAGGAATGTTTTAAGATAGGAGATGAGACACCTGCTCCCCCTGTCCTTGTATGAGTATGTGGGGTGGAAGTAGTCCAGTTTCAGAAGGAAACTCCCCTCTTCCACGAGAGGGGTGACAACCTCGCCAAGAGATATCCATTCCCTGATGTAGGGAAAATTTTTCCTTGGATCCGATGAGAACTTGAAATCCGGCTTAAGGTCAAAGAACGAACCGCATTCACAGAATAGTTCATGTTGAATTCGTGGCTTTCCGCACTTTGCGCATAATGCTTTCATGTGAAGGGTAACATGAACAAATAGAAAAGGCTTAGATAAAAATTAGAGGGAGGCGTAGTATGCCTCGTCGTACGGTTCTGGCTTAAGGCCTTTTCTCTCCCTTATTTTAGCCACAATGTCATGCTGCAGCTCAGGTGGCACTTTCTGGTAGCCATAGTTTTCGGAGCTCCACAGCACCTTTCCGCCGGTAGCGCTCCTTATAGCTGATGCAAATCCAAACATCCCTGCTACAGGTACTTTTGCAACAACAACTATGTCCTCTCCGTCCTGATTCATCTCCTCAACGACACCGCGGCGTTGCTGGATCTCATTGGTAACAGCGCCCATGATCTCCTGCGGCACACTGATGAAGACCTTCTGAATGGGTTCCATCAGTACCCTCTTGCCCTGCGTCATGGCCCCATAAATTGAGTTTCTTCCAGCGGGTATCACCTGTGCCGGACCCCTGTGGATGCTGTCCTCATGAAGCTTTGCATCCACAAGCCTGGCTTTGACTCCGTAAACCTTTTCATTAGCCAGCGGGCCCTTTGCCATGACCTCAGAGAAGCTCTCAATAAGTAGTTCCATTGTCTCATCCAGGTACTGTATACCCTTGGTAACATCCACCATGACATTGTATCCGTCCACTGCTACGAGGCCTCTGGCTTCCTCTCTTGTGAGACCAGCCTTTTCCAGTATGTCAACCAGAGTCTTCTTGTCCTTGAACTTTGAGCCCTGAGGGACCTTTCCGTCCTTTATGAGATCAATAACAGGCTCAGGCAGTGGCTCAACCTCAAAGTAGAACCTGTTGTGTTTGTTGGGCGATTTTCCTTCGAACGGTCCACCCTTCTTCTCTATTGTTTCACGGTAGACAACCAGAGGCTCGGATGTCTGAACATCAACCTTATAGTCGTTCCTGATTCTGTACAACGTGACTTCAAGATGCAGTTCTCCCATTCCCGAGATGAGATGCTCACCCGTCTCCTGGTTTATGTCTACCTGTATTGATGGGTCCGCCTTTGAAACACTCCTAAGAACATCAATCAGCTTGGGAAGATCGGCTGTATGTTTGGCTTCGATTGCAAGAGTCACCACAGGCTCACTGTAATGAACCATGGGCTCAAAGGGTTCCATATCTGGTAGGGACGAGACAGTTGAACCCGCTACAGCAGCCTTGAGCCCAACTACTGCTGCAATGTTCCCGGCGGATATCTCGTCAACCGGGATCCTGTCAGGTCCCACCATCATTGCGAGTAGCTGAACCTTATACTTGTTTGATCCCTGGCCAGAAATGTAAAGTTCACTGCCTTTCCTTATGGTTCCGCTGAATACCCTTCCCACAGCAATTTCTCCAGCATGCTGATCAATAATTATTTTTGTTATCATCATGCTTACAGGTGACGTGTGACTGCACTCCAGCATTCCCTTGCCAATAGGAGTCTCAAGGTTTCCTTTCCAGATCTGTGGAATCCTGTATTTTTGTGCCTCCATTGGATTCGGGAGGTGCTTTATCACCATATCAAGAATGATTCGGTGAAGCTGCGCCTTCTTTGCCAGCTCCTTCTGTCTGCCGGACTTGACGTACTCAACTATGTCCTTGAATGAAACATTATAGATTTTCATCGCCGGAACTGAAATGGCCCAGTTGTTGTATGCGGAACCAAAAGCCACCCGTCCATCCTGAACGTTGACCTGCCAGGCCTGCTTAAACTCCTCCGGTGCATATTTTCCGAGCAGCCTGTTCACATCCATTATTATCTTAAGGAAGCGTTTTTGCATTTCGTCGCTGTTGAGCTTCAGTTCGTTGATAAGACGGTCCACCTTGTTTATGAATAGGACAGGTTTGACCTTTTCTTTCAGAGCCTGCCTGATTACGGTTTCTGTCTGTGGCATCACCCCCTCAACGGAGTCTACGACGATTATGCACCCATCAACTGCCCTCATGGCGCGGGTAACGTCCCCTCCGAAATCCACATGTCCAGGGGTATCTATGAGATTAATGAGGTATTCCTTCCCACCAAGGTCGTGGACCATTGATGCAACAGCGGCGTTGATCGTTATTCCCCTTGCCTGCTCCTGCTCATCAAAATCAAGCATGAGCTGTTTACCGGCCAGATCCTCGCTCATCATTCCGGCACCGGCTATCAGGTTATCGCTGAGAGTGGTCTTACCGTGATCAATATGGGCAGCAATACCCATGTTCCTGATCCTTTCAGGCTGCTCTATCAGCTTCATTGCCTTTGCAATATTGTCTTCTTTTCTACCCATAAACCATCAACTTTTAGATTCCCACAGTAATTAAAAATACTTATATAACGGTATTTAGGAAAAATTAGGATTTTATCTGTATTTCTATCTGAACACCATCCGGGATTGGTATCCTCATTAACTGCCTCAGTGTTCTTTCGTCCGCATCAACGTCGATGAGCCTCTTGTGAATCCTCATCTCCCACCGGTCCCATGTCGGGGAGCCTTCACCGTCAGGACTCTTGCGAACCGGGACAACAAGCCTTTTTGTTGGTAAGGGAACAGGGCCGTGCAACTCAACGCCAGTCCTTGAAGCTATGCCCTTTATCTCGTCACAGACAACGTCCACTATCTTATGCTCGGTGCCACTGAGAGATATTCTTGCCCTGTATGAAGCCATAAGCTCACCTTACTTAACTTCGACTTCGATACACTGGCCAGCAGCCACTGTCTGGCCCATATCCCTGATTGCTATCACGAATGGGCGGTCAGGAACTATCTTAACGATTGCAATGTCGCCTGTCTTGATGAAATCCGGCTTCTCCTTCAGGGTTGTGCCATCCTTCGGGTTCAGGGTCTTTACGATCTCGTCAAACCTGCAGGCCACCTGTGTGGTATGTACGTGGAACACAGGCTTGTATCCGTTAGCTATGACGCTGGGATGGTTCAGCACAACGATCTGGGCCGTGAACGCCTTTGCAACCGTCGGTGGTGCATTAAGGGGTCCGCACACGTCTCCTCTTTTTATGTCGTTTTTAGCGATTCCCCTTACGTTGAATCCGACATTATCCCCAGGCTCAGCCTGCTGCATGGGCTCATGGTGCATCTCAATTGACTTGACTTCCCCCTGCTTATCAGCCGGAAGGAAGATAACCTTGTCGCCAACATGCAATACACCGGTCTCAACCCTGCCAACGGGGACAGTGCCAATACCAGTTATTGAATAAACGTCCTGAATTGGCAGCCTGAGAGGCTTGTTTGTCGGTTTCTCGGGGGGCTTAAGTGCATCAAGAGCATCCAGGAGTGTGGGTCCGTTAAACCACTTGAGGTTGTCAGATTTCTTTACAATGTTGTCTCCTTTGTATCCGCTGATTGGTATTATCGGTATATTCTTGTAGCCAATGGACTGGAGGAGTTTCTCAACATCCTTCTTGACCTCCTCGAACCTCTTCTGGCTGTAGGGTGGCTGTGTTGCATCCATCTTGTTTATAAGCACTACGAGCTGCTGGACCCCCAAGGTTCTGGCTAAGAAAGCATGTTCCCTGGTCTGTGCCATGACGCCTTCCCCATCCCTTGCGGAAACAACAAGCATAGCTGCGTCAGCCTGGCTCGTTCCAGTGATCATGTTCTTTACAAAGTCCCTGTGTCCTGGGGCATCGATCAAGGTAAAGTAATATTTGTCTGTTTCAAACTTTCTATGGGCCAGATCGATAGTAACTCCTCTTTCTCTCTCTTCCTTATACCTGTCCATTACCCACGCAAACTCGAAGGTCGCCTTTCCCTTCTCTTCCGCCTGCTTCCTGTATTCCTCAATAATATGGGCAGGAATCTCTCCGTGCTCAAACAGCAGTCTCCCTACCAGGGTTGACTTGCCGTGGTCCACGTGTCCTATCGTAACCAGATTTATGTGTGGTTTCTGTGCCATTTGATTTCACCTAATATCTTGCTATGTTCAGAGGGTAGAAACTACCCAAAGCTTATCCCAGAATGCTCAACAACATATATAGGTTTTTGTGGAACCTTGGGTTTCCGTTGTAAGATCCTAAGCCTTAAATTCCCAAGTCCGGCTTCGTTAATGCCCTGAAACTGACCTCTGAAAAGTATAATAAACCAGCCGGGTCGTCGGGTGAGTTTCAGGACGGGATATACAAGTCAAACTCATTAGAAGATCTGTCTGCCAGGGGAGGGCAGAAATATAATGATGGTGCCCATTATGCTTTATGACTGTCGAAAAGATACTTGTGATTCCGCATGGGGACGAGCTCATTAACCACACAGGGGAACAGAGTAGGAAGATGGCAGATACCATAAGAGACATGATGTCCGGTCTTTGCCATGATGTTATTGCCATAATGTCGCCTCATGGGGTCCGCCTGGGATCGCATATTCCTGTGGTGATGACGGAGAACCTGGAAGGAAGGATCAAAATCGGTGCGTATAGAATCACTGGAAGATACAAAACAGAAAAGGAGCTTGCCAGACTGATTCTGGAGTCAAACGAAACATTCGAGGAAGTTGGTTTTATAACTTCATCCGGGCCACTTTCAAAATTTCCGCTGGATTTCGGGACACTCATTCCGCTGCATTTTACTGATCGCCGTGAGCTTGTATACCTCGGTCAGTCCCGGTTAAAGGAGAGAAAGTTGCTTTTAAACGCAGGTGCCAGTTTTGCAAAGGTCATCTCTGGATATCCAAGGAAAATTCTGGTCATCATAAGTGCCGATCAGGCACACACGCACTCCCCGGATGGACCGTATGGCTATTCCGCAATGGCAGCAAGATATGAGGAAATGATAATATCCATGTTTGAGGAGGGAACCCTGAAAGGAATTGAAGAAATTCCTGAATCTGTGGTGCAGGATGCCAAACCTGACAGCTTCTGGGGACTTGTTTTCCTGAGGGGGGTGCTCTCAACCCTTCGCATAAGAATGAAAATGCGCTACCATTACGTTGAGAGATACTTCGGAATGCTGGCTGCCCAATCGGAGTAGGATGACATTCCTACTTCGATAGAGGAATTCAGAGCTTTGGGTTTTATGGATTGATTTTAAATAAATTTGAGTTATAACCATCAGATGAGCTTAGAGACCAAGATTAAGGTCATAATTGCAGTCTCAGTTGCGGTTACTGCCATTTGGGGTTACCTGGTAGTTGCCAACCCATTCTAGCAGAAATTGCCGGCATTAAGTTCCCCCTTTTGGTCCGCGGCTCACTGCGCTACCGAATTTTGTGGCAATAGTATTATATGTTGACATGATTGGCAACAATGGACTTCGCAGCCGAGCTTAAATCATTGAAGGACCAGATAAGGTACAGATCAAGGATCGTTACCCCTGGCGTATTCAAGAATATTGTAATCAGCGGCATGGGCGGTTCAGGTGTGGTCGGAAGAATTTTTGCAGAAATTTACAGCAAATTTCCGGTTGTTGTGGTTCATGATTACCATGTTCCAGATTTTGTTGATAGTAATACACTCTTCATAGCAATAAGTTACTCTGGAAATACAGAAGAAACGCTGTCAGCATGCGAGGAAGCAGAAGAAAGGAATGCAAGTATTGTCGCAATCACCTCCGGTGGTTCCCTTGCCAGAAAAAATTGCCAGGTGATAAGGATCCCTCCAGGTTTACAGCCCAGAAGCGCCCTGGGCTACATGCTTATGCCTCTAGTTAATACCTTCCTGAATCCAAGTCAGGAGGACATTGAACGAACACACTTGATCCTGAAGGAGATGGATGAGAATCATTCACTTGCTTCCAAGCTCGCTTCTGAGATTTTCAAACAGGAGAGGTTTCCAGTCGTTATGGCATCCTCCCCCTACAGGTCAGTAGCGTACAGATGGAAAACACAGTTCAATGAGAATGCGAAGATACTGGCTTTCAGCAGTGACTTTCCAGAGCTGAACCATAACGAAACGATGCCGCTGAAGCTCTCCTATTCACTTGACAGATTTTATTTCATAGCTATAAAACCCGAAAGCCAGAGGATCAGGAAAAGAGTGGATGTTACACAGCTTGTAACTGAAAGAACGTTCACCGCTGTCGAGCCGATTGGTGACACACTGCTGCAGAAGCTGTTCTATCTGATACACCTTGGAGACTATGTTTCTTATGAACTCGCCCTTCTAAGAAATATTGATCCCTCCGATGTTTCCCTCATCGAGGAGCTGAAGAGGAAGCTGCAGTAACATTAAGCGTCTATGCAGCGCTCACAATCGTGGAGCCTCCGGGTGGCAAGATGGCCTCTATCTCTTCCCTAGACACACCCAGAATCTCAGAGACCCTGGCAGCAACCTCAGATCTCTTGCTGTCACCGGGTCTCAGAACCACCTTCTTGGAATCAGTGTCCTTCTGTGTAGGAAATGGGGGATGGATCATTGGTACCTCCGTTCCCTTCAGTTCTACCAGGTCTATCTCGAGAACAAGTTCAATGTTGAATATGTAGTTTCTTTTACCTCTCACTATCCAGGATCCGGTGGAGACAAACTCTCCGGATTCCGGCGTCTTGCTTACCTGTGATGGCAGAACCCAGTATGCGGAGGCTGAAGTCATACCAGCGGCCCAGGCTCTTGAAAATGACACAGCAAACTGACAGGCCTCCCTGAATGAAATCTCAGAAGGTGTGCCTTTGTCAGATGATTTCAGAATCGTGCTCGGAGCGCCGTAAACGTCAGCATGAATGTAGAAATCTCTCTGGCCAAGGTGTTTTTTTACAATTTTTTCATTGCTTTTGGCATCACGGCCTGCTATAACCAGAAAACCCTCGCTCGTGAAGAACCACCTGTAGGATTCAAACCATTCCCTCTTCCTGCGGGGACTCTTCCTATGTTCAATGGTAGTTGATCCTCTTCTATCTTTTCTGTCAAATTCCTCGATAATTTTCTGAGCGCCTGAAATCTTAGATCTGTACTCCTTGGCTAATGAGTAGTACCTGTTCATGTTGTTGCCAATGGACTCATTATAAAAGAGATCCAGAGTAATTTCGCCTTGACTCACAGCAACTTTCTTGGAGGCCTGGTCAACCGATTCGAGCGTGACCCCTTCGATTGTCATTGGAAGACCCTGAGCAGCCTTTCCGTTCGCTGCCAGCTTTAAGATTTTTTGCAGGGCTGCAAAGTGTTCAGCTATGAATTTGCCCTTCTCTGCATTCTCCTTTGCCCGCTTCTCGAATTCTGCAATCGATTCACGGATGGATGCAATCCTTCTGGCATTTGAGTCACCCTGTGTTTCCACATTTGGATGGCTTCTGATGTAGTCCGCAACAGCTAAGTTGAAATCCTCATAGACCTTTGAAGGAGTCTCCCCGAAAGATCTGAACTCTATTGGAGCAAGGTAATCTTTGGATTCGTAATAATACCCCCTCCCAAGCAGAGCCTCACCCAGTACAGACTGCAATGCAGCCCTAAGGGTTTTTACATGGGCAAGATTGAAGTCTGCTGTGGCCACTGCCTTGAGACCGGATCTTTCAACCACCTCTTCAGCCAGCTCGCCCCCGAAATTCAACCTCGTTGCAATAGTCTGAACGGGAGAACCT
>JAHXPV010000011.1:0-64296 GCA_031625175.1 Thermoplasmatales archaeon AK
TGGGTTGAAGGTGCTATATTACAACATGATGAGGGAGAATACAATAGGTTGAGGGAGTTATGCAACAATCTTATTCTATTATACTTATTATATGAGATGAGATTATGCGAAATAAAGATTTAAAATATTATTCAATCGCTTACCTATTTCACTTAAACGGAGGCATTAGGGGTATCCTTTTCTCCAGAGAATCTTGGGATTTTTACATTTCACTCTTCACAGTTTTGATTATAATTTTGTTCCATAGGCTTAGACCGATGAGCACAGCAGAAGTAATATTTGTAATTGGCTTAGATATTGCACTTCTAGGTCTAATTTTAGCGACATACGCAATAATTTACTCGATTCAAGACGAAAATCATCTATCGGCCTTAATAGCTTCTAGAAATTATCAATATCTATTATTTCAAATCTCCTGGTCCTCGTATTGGATCTTCATATCGATCCCCTTATTTGGTTTCATAGAGATGATCTATTATAATATTGAGATTCAAGCATTAGCATTCTTTGCAATAATATATGGTTTTCTTGGTACCTTCGTCCTTATAACTAAAGCTTTAAGAAAAATAGCAATAACAGCTGCTAGAAAAAGTGAGAAATTAATTAATAGTTGGGAAGAAGCAGAGAAAAAATAATCAGATCAATTCCATGATTTTTTGAATTAGTTTTGACATTACAGTCCCATCGCGCCTTCCTTTCTCGTATGTTACTTTCTCTTTCTGCTTGTTCCTTCCTTTAGAAGAATTAAATTCCTGTTTCTGCCCCCCACTTTCCCCTTCTATTTTAACATTGAGTTTTTGCATTTCAGCGAGTTTTAGGCCTCCTTTTATAATGCTAGATTCCCTATTTATACCCTCCCCGGATCCGTTTGAAAACTCAGTATTCTTACTGTTTGAATCTTTTATTATTTCTTCAAATCTTTGAATATTTCGATCTGGATTGTCAGGATTGAGGATTATATTTGAAAATCTTATTAATATTATCTTTTCTTGAGTCTCTATGAATTGATCCATCGCTTTACTATCTGTGACAAAATCTATGTCCAATTTTTCTGCTTTGATTTTTTCCTCGCAGAATTTCATGATTGCGTTCAGAACTTGTCTTTGTCCCAGTGTTCTCCCCTTTTGCTCAATTAGAATATATTTATTAAAAACAACGAAGTTTGAGTATCCTATGATTGGCGGATTGCTAGTTTGCTCCTGTGTTATACTATCATTATCTATATTGAAGGAATCTACTGCTCTTTCTTTTTTAAATTTTACAATCTGACCTGAGACATATCTAATGTTTTTAATCGCATTTTCCCTAAATTCGTGTATCGCGTATTGATACTCTTCCTCTTCCTTCAAAAGAATGGTTCGCTTAGACGAATATGCATTTTCTAAAGAGTCAAATAACGAATCCAATTTCTTATCATTCCTTTCAACAACGGTCCAGATAGTAGATTCCTGCATTATAGTTCACCCGAAAAAATTGAAAAGCGTAATTCAATATAATTCTTTCTACAAATAAACCTATCTTTAGGTGTAAATTTATGTCCTTCACATCGTCCCTAAAAACGTATTTAGTCTCTAATAACTAAATATTCCATTAAAATTTTAATCAAATTCCGATCGGCCCAATTATTTCCCTTTCTCTGAGAGTTCTTTCTGAAATTTCTCCTTCAACTCCGGATTTTCCACAATCTGCTTCAGCACCGTCTCAAGGATCAGATCCTTGAAATCATCAGGGAACGTCTTTATGATCTGCTTCGTAGGCGTATCAACGACCTTTGATTTCATGATCGTATCCTCGATCTGCTTCGCCTCTTCTTTCAGCTTTTGCTCCGTTAGAGTTTTGTCGAGTATCATGCCACACTTCCAGCAGAACCTAGCCTTTGGATCGTTTGGCTCTTTGCATCTTGGGCACACCACAGGCTTCTGCTCTTCTATCGGCTTCTCGTCCTTAAGCTCGATGCCGTATGCCTTCAGTATGGCCCTGTCCTGATCCCTCCCTGATAGATGTACGTATGTCTGTGTCATCCTAGATCCATGAACCCAGCCCATCTGTGCTTCCAGTGGCGCCTCGGTCACCTTGGATGCGAGTATCGTGGCCCTTGTATGCCTGAAAAGGTGTGGATATATCCGCCTCTCTATCTTCGCATCCTTTAATCCCTTTCTAAGGAACTTGTACACGTTGGCATGCTCAAGCTTCTTTCCCCTGTTCTCCGTTTCTATGCCGCAGAAGAACCATGCGTTAGGGTCATCTCTGAGTGGGTGTGCATTCTGCCATTCCCTAAGATATGCTATCGAATTCCCAACGATCCTTACCCTTCTATATCCGGTCTTTCCAGTGACCGACAGTATCGCGCCATATTCATCGAATTCGATATCCTTGTTTCTCAGAGTCAGCAGCTCTCCGATTCTGCATCCGGAATCGTAGAGGGCATAAACGAAAGCTTTATCACGGGCGTTATTCAGGGCGCCTACGAGCTTATGCACCTCCTCCTCGGTGATCATGTTTTCTGGTTTTACGTTCCTGTTGGGATGGTTATTTGCCTTGATCCATGAGATGCATGAAGGGTTCTGTTCCTTCAGGAGCCATGGGTAGAACTTCTTCATCGTCGATTTATAGTTCTCGATCTCCCATTCTGAATATGTGCCACTGTGGTTATGCCCTTTGACTCTCCTTCCTATCTTCCCAGAAAGAAGCCTCGAAAGAACTCTTTTAATGTCGGCTTCTGATGGATTCAGAAAGCTATCCGGTATTAGGGAAGCGATCTGCCTCAGCCTGATGGCGTAGAAGTACTGCCTATTCACTGAAAGCCCTGCCAGGCGGATGTCGTCTATGAACCCCCTTATCTTAACCTTGATCTCATCATTCAGATCGGTTTTTTCCAGCCTCAGTAGCTCCTTGTCGAGATCTTCCTGATCCATAATACACCATGATCTGGAAGTATATCAAATATCTCATGGCATTAAACTTTTAAGTTAATGCCCGATCCCGGCATACCACTTACCTGCCAACCATTGGCTCCTATCAAGCTGACGCGTCTTTTTGTTATTAAACCTGGATACTAAGGATTAATGCCATCTTTAAGATGGATAAGATACCCTGAGTAGAGTACCGCACTTTTTGTCAGTAAAAGTGATTATTTATGGGTCTAGAAGGACCTATCATATCTATCGTGTCCAGTTCCATAAGTTTATGAGCCAATGCAATTATTGTGAATAGGATGAACCTGTACGCTCTAATTATTTCGTCCGCCATATGATCGCTTTCCGCCATTGAAAATAAGCATTCGCCAATGAGAGGCGCTCAGGCCGGTCAACCATTGAATACTGCCTTTACAAGCGGTGCAGTGTCTTTTCCCACTCTAACTCAACATTATTGCTCCATCCTCGGCTTGCCGCATCTCCGGATACTATAGAGGGATTAAGAAGGCACACTCCTTAATTTTGAAGCTTTTTAAAACGAATATCGAAAGTTCGCATCCTAAAATGTGCTTCATCTTCTTGCCTTGGGTATCGTGTAGCTTCTGGACTCACTCTGGTAAAGATTGAAGTTAGAACCGCATTCAGAGCATCGAAAGCGTGATACACTGTATACATTAAATGTCCATCTCTTTATCGGAGTTACATTAATCTCTGCGTCGCATAGTGGGCATTTCATCAATGTAACATGCCAAGGTCTTTTAAGTGTTTTCTCTCTCATTAGGGTCAAATCGGAACAACTCGCCCCGAAGTGATCCCTTAACACATGAAACACCTAGATCATGCTTCCCCAGAGCCTGGAAAACGTAAGGGAAAACGGTCTTGATATGACTTCCGCAGCCCTAGCTGAACAAAGGCGCTGAACTCTCGCGATCATGAAGGTGCTTATGGAATGACAGGAAAAAGGGGACAACAAACTACCTCTCCCATTCTAATTAAATTGTTATAGCATTAATGGGACAGACTCTGAGATTAGCAGTCGAAGGGGGTTATAAGAGATATCTCGGCATTATGCCCGGAATGGGCGAATTTTTGCCATTCCAGGCGAGCCAAAGCAGCACCAGGAATGATGTTTCCTCCATTGAATCAGAAAGCACAGAATTCTGAAAACTCAGTTGAGACTCCGAGTGAGGAGGCATGGTGATGGGTCGTCTTGCAATGAACATTGGGAGATCAGCGATCCTTTGGCTCACTCCGATTTACTGCTGTCAGACCTTCTAACTGCGTTGGTGCCCTTTGGCCCATCATTCCCTTTGGATCATTGAAACTTTATTTGGTGGGATATACAGTGATGGCTCACATCCTGAATGAACATTGAGCAAAGCTCAATATCGTTTAAAAAACCTTAAGATTTTTACGCTTATCGATAAAAGCGACTTATATCCACATCCATCACTAAACTTCAGATACTAAAGTAGGTCTTTCTGATCACATCATTATCCAGCGCTTCTTCCTTTCTTCCAAAAAATGCCATTCTCCCCTCATCCAGTATTCCAAGTTCTTCGGCAAGGGATGCAAATTCAACGTTTTGCTCAGCGAGCAGAATTGTCTGTTTCTTCTTCTTCAGCACTGTCAGTGAATCTATGATCTTATCAACGAACAAGGGGGAGAGGCCGCTGGACGGCTCATCTATCACTATTATCCTTCCACCGGATGCAATAGCGCGTCCCATTATGAGCATCTTCCTCTGTCCACCACTCAGAGATGATGCCCGCGACCTCGCTCTTTCCTCCAACTCCGGAAAAAAGTGGAAAATCTCCTCAAATTTCTGCTCATAAGCGCGATGTTGCCTACCCATGCTCATCAAAAGGTTCTCCTTTACAGTAAGCGTTGGGAAATACGTGTCTTCAGATGCAAATGTGATCCCAATCCTTCTTCTTTCTGCTACCGGAAGCCCGGTTATATCCTTGCCGTCAAATATAATTTTCCCTGAAGAGGCATTCAGCAAGCCTGCGATTGTCTTCAGGAGTGTCGTTTTACCAGATCCGTTTGTGCCAAGAAGTAATGTAATATCGCCCTCCCTGAGATCGAAGGAGATATTTTTTAGAATGCTGACCTCCCCATAACCAGCCGTGAGGTCCCTGACTTTAAGTAACGCTTCTTGTTCCAAGGTAAACCTCCTTCACAGTTTCATTCTGAGCGGCTCCACCAAAGTCACCCTCGTAAATTTTCCTGCCGGCGTCCATGACTATAACCCTTCCGGCAACATCTCTGATGAATGACATTATGTGCTCCACGACCACAAGGGATACCCCTGATTTTCTTACGGACTCAAGTATGTCCTTCACCCATTTCAGTTCGTCTGGATTTAGCCCGGCGGCAAGCTCATCGACCAGCAGCACTCTTGGGCCCGTTGACAGTGCTCTGGCAAGGTCGAGCATTTTTTTCTCAAAGGTGTTGAGAGAATGTGCCGGCTTTTTTCTGAGTTCCAGAAGACCGGTGAGTTCCAAGACATGATCAATTTTTTCCTCTCTATCACTGTTGCCAGGTGTTGATGCATTTCTGCTTCCAAATCTTTGTGCAAGGTGAACATTCTCCTCCACAGTAAGGCTGGAAAAAGGCCTTGGTGTCTGAAACGTCCTGTTCAGACCGAGGTGGCAAATCCTGTGCGGCATCATACCAGTCACGTTCAGACCATTCAGCCGGATCGTACCAGAATCGGGCTTTATGACTCCTGAAACAATATTTATGAGCGTCGTCTTACCCGATCCATTCGGCCCTATGAGGCCAAGTATCTCTCCATTATCCAACTGAAGGCTCATCTTGTCTATCGCTGTCAACTGACCGAACCGCTTGGTGACATTAGTGACCTCGAGCGCAGCTGCCACTAGAGCACCCCCTTTACCCTTTTTTGAAGAACACTGATGACGCCATCAGGGAGGAACAGCATCACAAGAATTATAATCACACCAAAAACCAGAAGATACAGATTCGGAAAACTTAGATTCAGGAACTGGTACAGCAGGAAGAGGATCACGGTTCCTATTAATGGTCCAAGGTAAGTCCCTCTTCCCCCGAATATAAGGAATATTATGACCAGAACTGAGAATTGTGTGAGATCGAATACTCCACTGGGGTAGAAGAAGCCTATGTAAAGGCCGTACATTCCACCGGCCAATCCGGTAAGCAGTGATGAAAGCACCCATGCATAAGTTCTCATCATCAGAGTGTTCACGCCCACAGTCTCAACTGCGTACCTATCATCCCTGATTGCCTGCAGCGCCAGGCCGAAGTCCGATCGCTTTATGAAAAGAATGAGAAGGGAGGACGCTATTGCCAACAGTACAACAGTAATATAGTCCAGATTCGGTGTGTAGGGCACCTTGGGGAATATCCCGTAGGGTCCACCTGTTATATTCCTTAATGCGCCATTCTGGTAGATGTTGTAAACCGCCTCGAAGGCTGCAAGGCTAGCGATCGCAAAATATGCCCCATTGAGGCGCAGAAGAGGGGTGAACACAAGCGAGAGAAGGACAGACGACAGGCCAGCCGATACAACAGCAAGCCACACGGGGAAATGAAGAAGATTAACTGTCATCGCGGCAGTGTAGGCTCCAAAGGCAACAAATACTGCAAATCCGAATGGCAGGTAACCTGTAAATCCGTATACGATATTGAGGGCGTTTGTGCATACAAGCAATATGGCTAGGAGAAAGAACAGAAACTGATCCTGATAGATCAGGGGCGCGATCACGAACAGGACGATGAGTGGAACAATAGATTTGGCAGCATCCTTCATAATTGTGGTAACCCTGTGGTCAGATGTCGGTTCAGATTTCACGCAACCTACCTCCAAAGACACCGTTCGGTCTCAGCAGGATGACGACGAGAAGGATCAGGAACGGTATAACGTTGAGCCATGATGGAAAATAAATTGATCCAAACTCATAGGTGAACCCGTAAACTGCGGCCCCAACAAGAGTTCCGAGTGGGTTGCCCAAGCCACCTATTATTATGATGGTAAATGACGTGATCGTTATTATGTCACCCATATCCTGTGAGGTGCTGAACAAAATCTGAGATGAGAAGGCGCCCGCCGAAGCTACTGCTGCAATACTCATTGAGAAGGCAATAACCGATAGTAGCGTCACGTTGACTCCTGACAGGATTGCAGCCTCCCTGTTGCTCATGAGTGCCCGGGTCTGAAGACCAAGTCCCGTGTGGTAGAGGTAAAGATAAATGGCAATGATCAGTGCAATGGAAAATAAAGCAGCTACGAAATAGGCGAATGGTATGAAGAAGCCGTATATTTCAACGGAACCCTCTGAAAATGAAGAGATCGGCAGTGAGTAGAAAGTGGTTCCATACAGTGAAATTGCAATCGACTGTATGACAAATGCAACACCAAAAAAGAGAACAAACGACGAGATTTCAGGATCCCTGGATCTGGAGATCCTGGGTATCAGCGCAAAGTACAGAGGCACAGATATCCCAAAGAACAGAGGGATAATGAATATCTCAGACAGGAGGGGATTGAACCTGTAGAGCCCGTAGAGGGAAATTGCCATGAATGACCCCATCATGAAGAATGAGCCATGGGACAAATTTACAATTTTCATAACTCCAAATATCAGGTTCAGCCCTATGGCCATAGCTGCAAAAAATGCGGTAAGCAATATGGATACAACTATTCCATCCAGAACCAGAGACATCTAGGGCACCAGATGAGGATCAATAATAATTATGGTTGTAGTAGGCTGAAGCAGTTTGATCGGTGCTGGTGAAGGGGTTTCCAGAGGCAATGGATGTCAGGACCACGTCAGGGGCCGGATATACCGGGCTCCCCGTGGATACATTTGTTGGATAAACTACGACAGGCTGAAGCGCACCGTTCTTCACTTGGAACTGCATGAGATTCATGGATTCGCCAACCTGAGCCCCGGTGGTCTTGTTTATTATGAAAGCCCCCTCTAGAGTAACAGTTCCGGACGTCTCATTGGCTGCATTGCGCAAAGCAGTCTGATCTAGGCTACCTGCCTTTGTAATTATTGCACCAAGCAACTGTGCACTGTTGTACCCAGCAATGTTGTTGAGGTTAGGAGCGACTGAATAGTTTGCCTTCCACTCACTGACAAACTGAGCGGTAGTTGGACCCAGAGTCACACTGGAATATTCAGAGAATGGTGGTGCTGCATATGTCCATGTGTAGTTAAGGCTGCCGGAGGGGGTACTGCTTACAAGCAATGAGTTCTCAAGGCCCGTATATATGGTGAATGTCATATTGAAATGATAGTGCCCACTGTTCATTGCCTGGAAGAACGCAATGTCGTTCTGGTCGTAACCGAACTCCAGAACAGCATCCGGATGGGTAGAATTAATTGACGCAAGTGTTGTAAGATACTCGGTGGCACTTGAGTCTGAGGTGCTCTGGTAATAAACCGGAGTGACGCCATGGCTTGTTAGGTAGTTATCCACGGTCTGTGCCTGTGCCGTCGTGAAGTCCTGATCGGTGTACAGTATTGCAACCTTGGATATTGTGGCTTTTTGTGAAACAAGATACTCGGCGAGCGGGAGAGGCCAGAGTGCAGAACTCTCAATTCCGAGGTCCACGAGGTACGGATCAGAGGCATTGAAGAAAGTTGGAGTGGAACCTGTAGTATCCCAGAATACTATGTTGTGCTGCTGGGCGATCGGGATACCGGGCGCTACCAGGGTTGAGCCGAAGTCGGAGACGAGAATATTGACATGATATTGTGTTATCAGGTCTGTATAATCGGTAGCCACCTGGGAAGTGCTGCTCTGGTCATCCAGGTAAACCATCTTTATGGGTAGCTTCTTACCATAGCTAGAAAGGTAAAGTCCCCCATTCGCATTAGTCTGATTGACCCACATTGAAAATCCGCTCTTCACTGCCTGGGATGAGAACGCGAAGCTTCCGCTGCTAGCATATGGCATGCCTATCAATATTTCCGTTGGCGTTGAACTGGCAGGCTTGTAATATTTCGCAAAATAGACACCCAATCCTGCTGCAATCACAATAATTACTACTATGACTGCGACTAACGATCCTCTGCTCATATGTGCGCTACGATATTGCAGTATTTAAGTTTTAAGATTTGAATATGAAAAAAACTATCTTGAGGACTGAAAATTTTACGTGGCGTCGCAGAGGCTACCATTTCTCTGGCAATATCGAAACGGATTACCGGAGGAAGTCTAATCAGAACTCGTAGAATTTCTTGGCCTCACCAATTAGCCAGTCAACCTTTGAAGGATGTGCGATCTTTATCATCTCAGTTATCCTTTCCTCAATGCTCTTTCCCCTGAGGTCAGCAACTCCGTATTCAGTCACTACCCACTGTACATGATTCCTGGTGGTTGTTACCCCTGCTCCCGGTTTTAGCACAGGGACGATCTTTGATTCGCCACTGGCGGTGAGTGAACGGAGAGCGATTATGGCTTTCCCACCCTCAGAAAGGGAAGATCCCCTGACGAAATCCATCTGGCCGCCAACTCCTGAAATTACTCTCGTCCCAATTGATTCGGCTGACACCTGTCCTGTGATGTCAACTTCAACTGCAGAGTTGATGGAGTGCGCAAGTCTGTTTCTTCTGATCACTGATGTATCATTTGTATCCAGAAAGTCGTAAAGTTTCATTTCCCCCTTTGAGAATGTTGCTATAACATGGTATTTGTCTATACTTTTGAGTGAATTATCGACTGCCCCAGCCTCAACAAGTTCCATCATTCCGTCTGAAAATAGCTCTGTATGAATTCCAAGGTGCTTCCTATCCTTCAGGGCACTCATGGCTGCATCCGGTATCTTTCCGATTCCAGCCTGAATGGTTGAGCCATCTGGTATTAGCTCAGCAACATTTTCTCCGATTCTCTGGTCTATCTGATCAGCCTTTTCCCTTTTGCTCACGATTGGGCTCTGGTCACACTCCACATAATGTGATATTAGATTAAGCGGAACGGTAGAATCACCGAAAGTTCTGGGTACAGCATCATTAAGCTGGGCAACAACATACTTTGAATTCTCTATAGCAACCTTTGTAGCTTCTACAGTCGGCCCAAGGCTGACAAAACCCTTTCCATCTGGCTTGGTTGCATTTATGATAGTTACGTCAGGCTTTATGTGATTCCGAATTAACCATGGTATCTCCGATAGGAAAATGGGCACGTATCTTGTGCGTCCCAGGGTGATAGCCTTACGCGCATTTGAACCTACGAAAAGCGAGTAATCTCTGATATTAGGGGGAAGCGGGTATTTTTCATCAAAAAGGAAGACATCGCCATTCAGTTCGATGTGATATAGTGAAAGTTTGAAAGATTCGTCTATTATTTCCTTTAAACGTTCGATTAAGAAAATCGGAGTAGATGCGGAACCCTGAATGTAGACAGTTCTGGAACTCCTCAAGATTTCTTTGAAAATTCCATCAGTTAGCTCTATCATCGTATGGGGATACGTGTGTTTAAAAAATAGATTCTCACTAATAGCATATACAGTACTCTGACATTACCAAGTGGTACCTGGCTTCATAATTCTTTATTGCTTTAGGAAATGTATGCTGATTTGGGAATGCAGACCCTATAAGAGGAAAATTGGATTTGAAAGTATCGTCCAGTAATGAATTAAAGGCTTCCTTGCAGGTCACTGAATATTTTCAACAGTTCGTCTGGATAGCCTGGTGAAATTGAATCTATGTACTTCTTCATATCCGCCACCTCTTTCCTCCATTCATCCCCATTGAAGGATAGAAGCTTGGAAACACCTTCAGATGAAACCGCAATGCCATTCATATCCAGTTCATCGAGCCTAGGGATGTATCCTATTGGCGTTTTCCTTCCCTTTGCTCTGCCTTCGACCTTGTCTATGATCCATTTGATTACTCTCATGTTTTGCCCGAAGCCTGGCCAAATGAACTTTCCATTTTCATCTTTCCGGAACCAGTTCACATAGAAAATTCCAGGCGGATGCCTTGCAACTTTTCCTATTTTAATCCAGTGTCTGAAGTATTCGTTCACATTGTAACCACAGAATGGCCTCATAGCCATAGGATCCCTCCGGATTTCACCAACCTTGCCTTCGGCCGCTGCTGTCTGCTCGACGCCCATGGTTGAACCAAGAAAGACACCGTGGTTCCAGTCAAAAGCCTCAAAAACAAGCGGAATCACGTGCTCTCTTCTTCCGCCAAACAATATGGCGGTCAGGGGAACTCCTTCTGGATTCTCACACTCTGGAGACAGGTGAGGGTAGTTCTTCAGGGGTGTAGTGAATCTCGAATTGGGGTGTGCAGCCTTGTTTCCTGATGCAGGGTTGAACTCATTGCCGCGCCAGTCAAAGATTTTCTTTCCGCGAGGTACGGAGAGCCCCTCCCACCACGGTTCCATGTCCTCAGTGAGACCAACATTTGTAAATATGGTGTCTTTATAAATTGCCGACATGGCATTTGGGTTACTGTCGTAGTTTGTACCAGGAACTACGCCAAAAAATCCGTTTTCCGGATTCAGCGCATACAGCCTGCCATCTTTGCCCACGTGTATCCAGGCAATGTCGTCACCTATGAGTCTTGCCTTCCATCCCTTTTCTGCGTACTCCTTAGGGGGGTTTATCATAGCCAGATTTGTCTTTCCGCTAGCACTCGGAAAAGCCGCGGCGAAATAGTATTTCTTCCCAGCTGGATTCTCGACTTCCAGAATCAGCATGTGTTCGGCCATCCATCCCTCTTCTCTTGCCTTCACAGAGGCTATCCTCAGGGCATGGCATTTTTTGCTCAAAAGAGCATTTCCCCCGTAGGCAGAATTTACACTGACAATGTGGGCATCCAGGATAGTTCTCTCCCAGGGAAAATGGAGTATGTACTTGTTCTCAGGATCGAGGGAACCTGAGACGTGTATACCCTTTACAAACCTTCCGTCTTTTTCAATTCGTTCGAGGGCGATTTTGCCCATTCTGGTCATTATCTTCATGTTAAGAACAACGTATTCACTGTCCGTTATCTCTATTCCCACATCGGAATAAGGGGAATCAGCTGGACCCATTATATAGGGCACGACATACATGGTCTTTCCCGCCAGAGCACCCTTTAGAATAGGCATTACTTTATCTCTTGCTTCATCCACATGTAGGAAGTTGTTAAGTGGCCCTACCGCATCCTTTGATTTTGCGCATATGTATGTTGCTTTCTCTGTTCTCGCAACATCCTTTGGATCGCTTCTGTAAAGGTAGCAATTTGGGTAGGACTTCGGGTTTAATTTTATCAGTTCCTCGTGCTCGATCAGTAATGAAACTAATCTCTGGTATTCATCATCGCTACCATCACAGATATGGATATCATCAGGTTCAAGTATATCCGCAACACTCTCTATCCATTCTTCAGCTTCAGTCAAATTGATTCTTTCCATGCACCCACCAATTTTCCACTGGTATTGGTTGTGTTTTAGTATCTCAATTAGTATATAAGATTATTCTGTATTAACATAGTTGCTCTACGTCAATCAACGAATTGAATTTGGCCTAGCGCTCTTCTATTTTAGTCTTCGTTGATTGTCGTGAATTAAAATCGGTGAAATTTCCGACAAATTTAAATACAAAATATAATGCGGGCTACGGACTAAAAACAAATATTAGGCTTGCGTCTATTCCCAGTGCAAGGGTCTGTGGGGTAGCCTGGTATCCTTCCAGCTTCGGGAGTTGGAAACTCCGGTCCAAATCCGGACAGACCCACTAAAACTAATGAGAAATTGATAGAATAGATATGATCGAAAAAGGTACTGTTTCACATTTCAGAATATATAGGTATTTCCTAGTTCTTGATATATTTAGATTTATATGGTGAAACAGCGTTTCCAAAGATTCGTCTGTTTACAAAGAACAATCATTTTCAGATTTCTATATGCTCGCCCCCACTCATCTATATTGTGCATGAGGCGCGTTTAAGAAACTGATTATTGCCATTTATAATTCCCCGAGTAAACAACAAAGAAAATAATTACAGATCCTCTAATTGCCCAAGGTCTGGTAGAATATACTAACTCTTGGTTGCAAAGGCAATTTACGTATCCGGATGTAACTTGGCAATTGAACATTCAACATAAGCACTAAATATCTGTAATGTTTATTGAAAATAATGCCGCGGTTTCCTGAGGCTGAAGATACACTATCAATGGTTAGCAATTTTTTGCACAGCCATCCGGAGACTGTTCTTGGAAAACATGTCGTTGGAGGGAAAGAAGTTGTCAGATTCCTCGCACCTAGATCGGTTGAGGCCTGGATTGAATCAGGGGGTAGGAGATATCGGGTCTCCAAAGTAAGGGAGAACCTCTACGAAGGTGAAATCGACAAGCATGCGGAGGGTCGCTACCAAATCTGCTTTCGTGATGCATCGGGTTATGTTACAAGACGCCGGGATCCTTTCACATTTGAGCCACTTCTGAGTGATTATGAGATCTATCTGTTCAAAAAGGGCGAGCTCATAAAAGCTTACGAAACGTTCGGTTCACACCTGTTGAAGTATCCGGATGTTAACGGTGTAAGGTTTGTGGTGTGGGCGCCAAATGCTCAGGCAGTTTCAGTGGTAGGTAATTTTAATCACTGGAATGTGGGAGAAAATCCCATGATAAATGTCAAAGATTCCGGTATTTGGGAGATTTTCATACCGGGTATTGGAAATGATGAAGTCTACAAGTACGCCATCAGGGGACCGGATGGAAAAATACTTGAGAAGACCGATCCATACGCATTCAAGGCAGAATTAAGGCCCCGAACAGCCTCTGTTGTGTCTGATACTGGATTCATTTGGGAAGACGATGACTGGTTAAGGTCAAGGGCTCTATCTAACCCGTTGGATAATCCGGTTTCTGTATACGAGGTTCATCTTGGTTCCTGGCTTAGAGACAATAATGGAGGTTTCCTCAATTACAAGGATCTGGCTCACAGACTTGCAGATCATATTTCAGATTTGGGCTTCACCCACGTCGAACTGCTTCCTATTATGGAGCATCCCCTCGATGCATCTTGGGGGTATCAGGTTGTAAATTATTTCGCACCTACGTCCAGGTACGGTGCACCTGATGATTTCAGGTATTTCGTGAATTACCTTCATAAACAGGGGATAGGTGTGATACTTGACTGGGTGCCTGCACATTTTCCTCAGGATGAGTATGGGCTAGGCAGATACGACGGAACACATCTTTATGAGCACGAGGATCCTAGGCTTGGCAGACATCCTGATTGGGGGACTTACATTTTTAATTACGGAAGGGGAGAGGTTGTTAGCTTTCTCCTATCAAATGCTCATTACTGGGTAGAACAGTACCATGCAGATGGCATAAGGATTGATGCTGTTTCATCAATGTTATACTTGGACTATTCAAGAAGACATGGAGAATGGATTCCAAACAGGTTTGGTGGGCATGAAAACCTGGAGGCCATAGAGTTTCTGAAGAAATTAAACGATTCAGTGCATATCCGTCACCCTGGCGTCTTGATGATAGCCGAGGAGTCAACATCATGGAGTAACGTCACTGGCACAACCTCTAGCGGAGGTCTTGGGTTCGATATGAAGTGGAATATGGGTTGGATGCATGATGTACTTGACTTCTTTATGGTTGACCCCATATTCAGAAAGTATAAGCTTGGTAACCTTACCTTTACATTGTGGTATGCCTATTCTGAGAAGTTTATACTTCCGCTTTCCCATGATGAGGTGGTACACGGAAAGGGTTCACTCTATGGCAAAATGCCTGGCGATGAGTGGCAAAAATTGGCTAATTTACGGCTTCTCTATTCATTCATGTTTCTTTTTCCCGGCAAAAAACTTCTGTTTATGGGGAGTGAAATCCCACAGAGGTCGGAGTGGAATTTTGACGCTCAGTTGGAGTGGAGTTGGAATCGGAATATCACCAATCAGACCAAGAAGCTGCTGGATGACCTGAATCTTCTTTACCGAAAAAGTGGGCTAGCAAGATTCGATTTCGTACCCGATGCGTTCAGATGGATTGATTTCAAAGATTCAGATAACACGGTTATTTCTTTTATTAGGGGTAAGCCAGACACGGAAGAGCTCATCTGTGTATTCAATTTCACTCCTGTTCAGCGTTACGGATACCGGGTGGGCGTCCCCTCAGGCGGCAAATTCAAGGAAATCTTTAATTCTGATTCTTCTTATTATGGCGGTTCAAATAAAGGCAATTTTGGAATAGTTGAGGCACTGCATCAGAGAAAGCACGACTTTGAATATTCTGTTTCCCTGACGCTTCCGCCGCTATCCTGTGTTGTTTTGGGAAGTGAAAATAATGAATATAAGGAAACCGAGTGACATCATAATCGAAGATGTTAAACCGCAGGTTGAGAATGGAAAATTTCCTGCTAAAGGATCGCAAGGGCTTTACCATGAGGTTTCAGCCAGAATTTTTTCCCACGGAACTAAACTAGTGTCTGGAACGGTTGAATACAAGAAATCCTCAGGAAAAATATGGAATAAGTCTAGGATGTCGCCTGTCGGGGATGATATATTTGTGGGGCACATATTCCTGGAAAGCACTGGCATGTACAAGTTCAGAGTTTCAGCTGAGTATGATGAGATAGGTACCTGGTTAAGAGACCTCAAATCATGGCATGGGGCAGGAGAGGACATCAGGTCAGATTTTCTTGCCGGAATCGAGAGACTGAAGGCAGCAAGCGCAATGAGCAGGGGAAGAGGTCTGAGGCTAATAGCTTCCCTTGAATCAACACTTGATATGAGGCAGGGTGATGCAATAAGATTCATAGAAAA
Organism: Thermoplasmatales archaeon AK; assembly: GCA_031625175.1. GTDB lineage: Archaea > Thermoplasmatota > Thermoplasmata > Thermoplasmatales > Thermoplasmataceae > UBA447. The sequence continues at coordinate 15,692 of JAHXPV010000011.1, forward strand.
GAAAAGAGAATCGCTGGAGAAGATTCTATCTCATCGCACTAGAAGCACATCCCCAGTCTACGAAATTGTTTCATTAAGACAAAAAGGTTATTTTTCCTCTTGGTACGAAATGTTTCCAAGATCACAAACCAGGATGCCGGGGAAACATGGAACCTTCAAGGACTGCATTGAAAGACTTGAGGATATAGCAGAAATGGGTTTTGATGTTGTATACTTCCCCCCGATCCATCCTATTGGCGTAACGAACAGAAGAGGAAAAAACGGAATCATACCTCCAGGGAAGGACGACCCAGGAAGTCCATGGGCAATCGGAAATGCGAGTGGAGGGCATAAATCTGTGCATCAGGATCTTGGGACCTTGGATGATTTCCGGGAATTTATTAAAAAAGCTAGAGAATACAACATAGAGGTGGCACTTGATCTCGCGTATCAGACCTCACCAGATCATCCTTATGTGAAAGAGCATCCGGAGTGGTACTACCACCGGCCTGATGGGACTATAAGGTATGCCGAGAATCCTCCCAAGAAGTACTACGATATATATCCGTTGAATTTTGAAACTGAAAACTGGAAGGAACTATGGAACGAACTTCTTGATATAGTTCTCTTCTGGGCCTCCAATGGCGTGCGGATATTCAGGGTAGACAATCCCCATACCAAACCCATCCCATTTTGGCAGTGGCTGATTGCGGAGACCCTTAAGAAGTTCGAAGACGTGATTTTTCTCAGTGAAGCATTCACCAAGCCCAGTGTTATGTATGAATTGAGCAAAATAGGATTTCATCAGTCCTACACATATTTTACCTGGAGGAACTTCGACTGGGAAATAAGGGAATACTTCAGCGAGCTTAACTCTCCGGACATTTCATCATTTTTCCGCCCAATGCTGTTTACGAACACGCCGGACATACTGCCTTTTATACTCCAGAGAGGTGGGAAACCTGCCTTTATTCTGAGGGCTATTCTTGCAGCAACTCTTTCACCGCTTTGGGGTATTTACAGCGGGTATGAGCTGTGTGAGAATGAAGGGATCCCTGGAAAGGAGGAGTATTTGAACTCGGAAAAGTACGAAATAAAAGTCAGAAACTGGAAGGCACCTGGCAATATCAGGAATGTGATATCCAAGCTTAACAGGATAAGAAGAGAATATGTGCACTTCCAGAGTCACGGCAATGTGAGATTTCACTCAAGCAGTAATCCTAATATCGTAGTTTACAGCCGCAAGTACGCCAATGAAAAATCAGTTCTTGTGACTGTAAATATAAACCCTTATGAAACACATGAAGCTTTCGTGGAAACTCCGGAAGACTGGAGTCCTAATGGGGAATGCAGAACATTCAAGGTGACCGATCTTCTTAGTGGCGAGAGTTACAGCTGGAAAGGCAGAAAGAATTATGTCAGACTTATACCCGAGTACAAGCCGGCACACATACTGGTGGTGGAATGAATGTATGACCCTTCAGATCCTCTCTGGTTCAGGGATGCCACATTTTATGAGGTCTCTGTGAGAAGTTTCTTTGATTCCAACGATGACGGAATAGGTGACTTCAGAGGACTTACAATGAAGCTTGATTATATAAAGAGCATCGGGATGGACTGCATATGGCTCCTGCCTTTCTACAAGTCACCACTGCGGGATGATGGCTATGACATAAGTGATTTCTATTCTATTCTGCCAGACTATGGAACCTTGGAAGATTTTGAGCAGTTTGTATCAGAAGCTCATAGTCGGGGTATAAGGGTAATTGCTGACCTCGTTCTTAACCATGTTTCTGACCAGCACCAGTGGTTTCAGGAGGCCAGAAGCTCAAGAAACAGTCCCAAGCGGGACTGGTTCGTATGGTCGGACAGCGAGGACAAGTATAAAGGCGTCAGAATCATATTTATAGATACCGAGAAGTCAAACTGGGCATGGGATCCTGTTTCGAAACAGTACTACTGGCACAGATTCTACAGCCATCAGCCAGACTTGAATTATGATAACCCCGAGGTCAGGGAGGAAATGAAGAGGGTTATAAGATACTGGCTTGACAAAGGGCTTGACGGATACCGGTGCGATGCCGTGCCGTACCTTTTTGAAAGGGAAGGAACGTCATGCGAGAATCTCCCCGAGACTCACGCCTTTTTCAAAGAGATCCGCAAAATGATCGATCGGGAATATCCGGGCTGTATTCTCTTGGCAGAAGCAAACCAGTGGCCGGAGGACGCAAAAGCTTATTTTGGCAATGAGGACGAGTTCCACATGAACTTTAATTTCCCACTTATGCCCAGGATATTTATTTCACTAGCCAGGGAGGACGCATATCCAATAGTAAATATAGTGAACCAGACGCTCCCTATTCCCGAAAAGTGTGACTGGGGATTATTTCTGAGAAATCATGATGAGCTGACATTGGAAATGGTCACTGATGAGGAGAGAGACTTCATGTTCAACGAGTATGCAAAGATTCCCAAAATGAGGCTGAACCTGGGGATAAGACGAAGGTTAGCTCCGCTGGTTGATAATGACAGATACATTCTTGAACTGCTGCATGCTCTTATAATGAGTCTTCCTGGATCCCCGATCTTCTATTATGGGGACGAGATAAACATGGGAGACAATATTTACCTTGGTGACAGAAACGGTGTTCGCACACCCATGCAATGGTCCTTTGACAGAAATGCCGGCTTCTCTAGGGCAGACCCGGAGCAGCTCTTTGCGCCTGTGATAGTGAATTCCAACTACCACTACGATATTTTTAACGTCGAGTCAATGTCTCGGCTTCCAACATCCTTTCTTAACTGGTTCAGGAGGATGGTTGTCATCAGAAAGCAGAATGCCAAACTTCTTGGAAGAGGGACGATAAAATTCCTTGATACGGACCAGAAAAACATACTTGCCTTTATAAGATCCTATGGGGACGAAAAGATGCTGTGTGTGTTCAATATAGCCAGAAAACCAGGATTTGTGGAACTTCACTTGAAGGAGTATGCTGGCTGGCATCTTCGGGAGGTCATAAGCTCCTTCAAGTTTCCCGACATCGGGGAGCTGCCGTATTTCCTCACACTTCCCAGGCATTCCTTTTTCTGGTTAAAGATGGAGAGGCCTGAATGAAAAGGAATAGCCCCTCCGAAGGTGATGATTATGCAGGGGCTCCTATAGGAGATCGGATCATAGGGCAGATAAAGGATGCCCGATGGTTTCCCTTCAAGGGTGTTGAGTCTGTTGCAGCATCGGTTAGGGATATTATTCCCAAGGGCATTAACGGCAAATCTCCAAGAATCGTCCTTCTTGACGTGAGAACGGAGAGAGAAGCAGCAACTATAGCTCTCGCTGGTTTTTTTCACGAAGCGGAAGTTGGAGAGAGCCGCAGCGGCAATGAGTCAATCTTTACTGATGAAGTCGCAACCGGAGTTCTCGTACCGGTTATCCGTGATGTAGTTCAATTGGGATCACTCTCAGGAACCCATGGAAGGATTATATTTTCTGGGATGTTTTTGAATGATCTTGCAGGATACCTGCGGGGAGATGTTACAGCACAAATTCTGAAAGCTGAACAGTCGAACACGTCGTTTGTGCTTGGAGATAAATTCATATGCAAGCTATACAGAAGGCCAATCTCTCCGGATAATCCGGATTTCGTCCTACCGGAGAAGCTTCACGCTGAAACTCATTTCAAGAATGTTCCGATGCCATACGCCCAGCTGGTCTACGAAGGAGACAGAAAACTGTCGCTTCTTAGTGTTCAGGAATTCATAAGGAATGACGGGGACTACTGGTCATTCCTTACCGGAAGGCTGATGGAAGCATTTCAGAAGAGTATTGCAGAAGGTAAGGATGAACCAGTAAATCTAGATATGGATACCATTCAACATGTTGACCAGCTTGCAATAGTAACTGGCAACCTGCACAGAGCTCTGTTCAACCTCTCTGGCGATAAGTTCCAGCCACAGCCGGCTAATGAAGAGATCCTGTCTGGTCTGAAGAAGCGTGTATATGCCCTAGCTGAAGTTATAAGGAACATACACCAGCACTATTATCTGGATGGAGAAGCATTAAGTTCAGCCCAATTTTCTGATATTATAATGAAAATCCTGGAAAGATTCGATCTGAAACAGCTTCGGAGTTCTAAAGTCATGAGGGTACATGGTGATCTGCATCTGGGTCAGATACTGAAAACTCCCAGGGGACCAATGATTATAGACTTTGAAGGGGAACCAGCGAGAAGTGAGACTGAGAGGCAGGCTAAGGACTTCGCACTGAAGGATGTGTCAGGCATGATCAGGTCCCTTGATTATGCAGCAGCTTACTATCCTGCCACATCTGGTATTTCCCACAGCAAAGCGATTTATTTGTCAGACTTGCTTACGGACAGATTTAAGGAAAAATACTGGGAAACAGCCTACGGAATGGAATTTTTGCCATCCTCTTACGAGCAATATCTTGAAATGTCCAGATTCTTTGAACTGGAAAAGGCATTATACGAACTTGCGTATGAGGCCAATAATAGGCCTGCTTGGACAATTATACCAAAAACTGCCCTAGAAAGGATAGCAAAATACATGATGTGAATGTTGTTAACAACAGAGGTTATAATCAATGCTTTCACCTGAGAAAATTAGAAGAGGCTTTTCATATCCCCTTGGGGCAACTTTAAGGGACAATGGAGTAAACTTTGCAGTCTATTCCGAGAATGCTGAAGAAGTCTACCTCGAGCTGTTTAATACTGATGATGGAGACCCTGTTGAAACCATTCAGTTTAAGGAACACGACGGATACGTCTGGCACACTTTTGTCTCAGGGATTGGGGCAGGACAGTACTACGGATACAGAATGAAGGGTGCATATGATCCTATCAGCGGGAAAAGATTCAACGATAGGAAGCTGCTGATCGATCCTTATACCAAAGCACTCTCTGGTGTTGTCAGGTGGGATAATAGCCTTTTCTCTTACAACCTTGACTCCCCTGATCAGGATCTTTCGATTAACACTGACGCTGATTACAAGTTAGTTCCAAAAGGGATAGTTGTTGACTCAGCCTATGACTGGAACGGAGTCAAGAAGCCGTTTCATCCCTGGAACCGCACTATAATTTATGAAACCCATGTGAAAGGAGCCACATTCAGGAGGGAAGATATTCCACAAAATATAAGGGGCACCTATTCCGGCTTGGCTTCTGATCCGATGATACAGTATTTTACCGATTTAGGAATTACTTCCATTGAACTTATGCCTGTGCACCACCATGTGGACGACAAGCTCCTGGCTGATGCCGGCCTCGTCAATTATTGGGGATACAACACTATAGCCTTCTTCGCTCCCGATGTCAGATACTGCTCGGGAAAGCCTGGATCCCAGGTGAAGGAGTTCAAGGATATGGTGAGGAAGCTACATGAGAACGGAATTGAGGTTATCCTTGATGTTGTGTACAACCATACAGCTGAGGGTAATCATCTCGGACCGACTCTTAGTTTCCGGGGGTTGGACAACACGACCTACTATGTTCTGGACCCTCAGAATCCCAGATACTATGTGGATTTTACAGGGACAGGCAACAGTCTGGATGCCAGGAACCCCCAGGTGCTGCAGCTCATTATGGACAGCCTTAGATACTGGGCAACAGAAATGCAGGCGGACGGTTTTAGATTTGATCTTGCTTCAACCCTGGCCCGAGAGCTTTATGACGTGAACATGCTTTCGCCCTTTCTGAATACAATACATCAGGACCCAGTGGTTTCCAATCTCAAGCTTATTGCAGAACCCTGGGATGTTGGTCCCGGAGGATACCAGGTGGGGAATTTCCCGCCAAAATGGGCAGAATGGAACGGGAAGTACAGAGACCTCATGCGGCGATTCTGGAGAGGAGATTTGGGGCTCCTTGGCGAGTTTGCCACCAGGCTTTCCGGGTCGCCTGACCTGTATCAGGAAAACGGGAGAAGACCATTTGCCAGTATAAATTTCATAACCTCCCATGACGGCTTCACAATGTATGATCTTGTGTCTTATAACCAGAAACATAACGAACTCAACGGGGCTTACCCAGGCGGCATGGATGAGAATTACAGTTATAATTGCGGGATTGAGGGTGAAACCGGTGACCCTGGAATTATTGGGCGCAGGTTCAGAATGATAAAAAATTATATTCTTACTCTACTTGTTTCACAAGGAACCCCTATGATCCTTGGTGGCGATGAGATAGCCAGAACTCAGAGAGGGAATAATAATGCCTTCTGCCAGGACAATGAAATCAGCTGGTACGACTGGAATTTTAACCAGGAAAAACGGGCACTTCTGAAATTCACAAGGCATGTAATTTCCCTAAGACGGTCAAATCCTGTGCTGAGGAGGAGAAATTTCTTCAGAAACACACCCGTCCCTGGCTCCAACATGAAGGAAATCCTCTGGCTTGACAGCCAATGCAGAGAGATGACTCAGGAAAACTGGAATGACCCTGGCCTTAAATCCATAATGGTTTGGCTTTCCGGCAGGTTTACTTCTGAGGTATCATACGTTGATGACGTTCTAATAGGTGGAGACCTGATTCTGCTCTTCAATGCCTCAGATGAGGCCGTCGACTTCAAGCTTCCACATAGTGAAAATGGATGGGAACTGTACGTGGACACGAACCTTCCTTCTGTGGAAGGTCTTCCCATGCCAATTCCTGGCGAAAATTACGTACTAAACTCGTCTGCTTCTGCAGTAATTCAGGAAAGGAGAAACTGATTATATGGTTGGAACTGCATTGTCATATGGCACTTTCTGTGGTGATAGAAATGCTTAGTGACGTCAGCTTCATCCATCATCAGGGTGAAGAGGAGTGAGGCACTGGAACCTTGTTTATCGGGTGCAGCTGAATAAACAGTTTACATTTCGGGATTTAATTGAGACACTTCCATATCTGAAAAAGCTGGGAGTATCGCACGTGTACCTTTCTCCAATACTTCAGGCAACAGAGGGAAGCACCCACTGTTACGATGTTACAGACTACACTTCTGTGAATAATGAACTTGGAGGAGAAGATGATTTGCGTCTTCTCTCTGATAAAATCAGAGAACAAGGAATGGGTATGATCATTGATATTGTGCCAAACCATATGGCATATAATCCACAAAACTGCCACTTCATACTTCTGACAAAGGGAGACTTTTCAGGTTTTGCTTCATTATTTGACGTATACAGTGACCCTTTTTCCCCCCGGGATTCCATGATATTCCCCTTTCTTCCTCAGCCTCTGGACATGGTTGTTAAATCTGGTCTCGTAAGCATTAGATTCGGGCGTGAGCCGGGAATAAAGATAGGAGATACCTTTTTAGAAGTGGATTCAAGCATTCTCAGATCGGTTCTGGATAAAATCGATGGCATAAACGCAACTTCGTGGGATAATGGAAACGGCGGCACCAAAAGCATTAATCTCAATGACCCTGACATTGTCCGGTCCCTTTTCAGAAGGATTCATTTGATTCCAACCAGTTGGCACTATTCGGGAAAAAGGATCAATTACAGAAGATTCTTTGCAGTAAACGGTCTCATATCGATCAGGTCAGAGGACATAGAAACTTTAATTAGAACGCATAGGAAGATTATCGATCTTGCAATGTCTCTAAGTACAATTGAAGGTCTGAGAATCGATCATATCGACGGTCTCTTTGATCCTGCCAGATATGTGAGAATGATGCGGGAAAATCTACCAGGTCGAGTTCTGATGGCAGAGAAGATACTCATGCCGGGTGAGATTCTGGACAGCAGTTTAGGGCTGGATGGTACAACCGGCTATGATTTTCTGTCTGCACTCGATCTCCTCTTCTTGTACCCTCCCGGACTAGAGAAACTGAGAGAGGTTTTCAATGAGATCAATAGGGGGTATGAAAGCCAGGGTTATGTGCTTGAGAGGTACAAGATAGAATTTTTGGAAAAAGAGTATTCCGGAGACCTGGATCATCTTGCCTGGCTTTTTTACGACTCTCTTGTTGCAGATCACGGTATGGAATTAACGTTCCATGAAACTCGTGAGACAGTGAAGCGTATGCTTATGTCGCTAAACCGTTACCGGACATACGCCTCATACGACCGAATTGAACCATTACTAGAATGGCTGGATAATTTCAACATGGAACAAGGATGCACAATCACTAGGATAATATCCACCCATCTCCATAATGAGTGCTTGGTCTGTTTGAAGCCAATGCTAAAACTTCAGCAGTATACAGGAGCCATCATGGCTAAGAATCTTGAGGATCGGCTCTTTTTCTCATACAATCCTCTGATATTCCTTAATGAGGTGGGTCATGCCCCATGGGAGAAGCCCTTCACACCGGAGGCATTTTTTGACTTTGTGGAGAAGAGGAAACTCTGCAGATACAGTTTTAATGAAACCTCGACCCATGATACTAAATACGGGGAGGACCTGCGGTACGTCGGAATTGCAATATCCCAGTTCCCTGTTCAGTACGAGGAAGCATTGGATGAAATTCAGCGATCCATTACCGTTAAGGAATCCGCGAAGAAGATTCGAGGAGAACACCTAGTATATTTGATCCAGTTAATCATAGCCTCATACGGTGTAAGAAATTATTACCCTGATTACACCTCAGCGGTTAAAGGCCAGTTAATAAAAGCTGCAAGAGAGTCGGCCCTGGAAACAGACTGGAAAAACGTGAACGAAAAATATGAAAGGCTCGTCCTGGAAACCTTCGACAAAATAATTTCCGAAATTGATTCCAAAAGACTGATGAAGACTGATCTTCTCATTGATCTCTGCAGATCTGCGGGGGAATATGACTCCATATCCTCTCTGATACTGAAATTCATTCTCCCCGGCATTTCAGCATGTTACCAGGGATCTGAGTTCGGAAATTACCACTTCACTGACCCTGATAATAGAGCGTTAGTGGATTTTGCAGCCATACATGCCAATCTTAGAGAATTTAGCGGAATGCGGAAGTTTAGGGATTATCCAGCGGGATTTAGAGGGTACAAGCTGGCATTATTCTCATTTCTTGCATCATTAAGAAGTAAGCATCTTAATCTCATCCAGGAGGGAAAAATTGCGTCGCTTTCAGTTTCAGGGGATCACCGAGACGCGGTTATTGCCTACACTGTATCACTAAATCATGAGGTTCTTGTTATTGCCCTGGTAAGATACACCTCTGCCTTTTTCGGTACAGGTCTCGTCCTCAGGGCCGAAAAGATGGGAAATACGGTCATAGATTTAGGAGATACAAAAGGAGATCTGATTAACGAAATGACAGGACAAACCATTCATTTGGAAGGAAACATAACATGTTCTGAACTATTCGCAGAGAACCACTTTGCCATACTTTACGGAAGGGGATGATATGGCCATTCGTCTCAGCTCTTCTGCACCATACAACCAAATCGGATCCTTTGTTGGAGACGGCTACACTAGTTTCAGGCTTTGGGCGCCTTTTGCACACCAAGTTGCGGTCGAAATTGAAGGAATTGCGAATGAGTTGAAGAAAGACGATGACGGCTTTTGGTCATTCATTACTGAGGACACAAATCCCATTGATTACAGTTTCATTCTGGATAAGAAGAAAAAAATACCTGACCCCGCTTCAAGGTTTCAACCGGCTGGCATTTTTGGCGCATCAAGAACTGTTGTCTTTCCAGATGACTTGAACCCTGGAGGGTATTCAAATATTGATCTGCGAAACGCGGTTATTTATGAACTGCACACTGGAACATTCACACCTGAGGGCACTTTTAAAGGTATGGTAAATAGGCTTGATCATCTGGAATCTCTTGGAATAAATGCGGTTGAGATCATGCCAATTGCGCAGTTTGAGGGGAGATGGAACTGGGGATATGATGGCGTTTTTCCATACGCTGTACACAGTGAATACGGGGGGCCACTTCAGTTCCTTGAATTCGTTAAGGCGGCTCACGAAAGAAGAATTTCTGTCATCCTTGATGTTGTTTACAACCATCTGGGTCCAAGAGGAAACATATTTCCTCAGGTTGGACCCTACTTTTCGCCACGCTACCATACACCCTGGGGTGATGCACTGAATTTCGATGGACCGATGTCTCCAAACGTGAGGAATTTCTTCATTCAGAACGCCATTTACTGGCTCGATAGATTTGACGTTGACGGGCTTCGGCTAGATGCGGTACACGCTATTGTTGATAATTCTTCCTGCCATTTTCTTGAAGAACTTGCGGTTTCGGTACGCAATTTTTTTGGTGATACGGGAAAGAAACCAATTCTCATCGCAGAGAGCGATATGAATGACCCAAAGCTAATACAGCCTTCAACAATGAATGGTTATGGATTGGATGCCCAGTGGTGCGACGATTTTCATCACTCACTTCATGCCTATGTTGCAGGGGAGAGGGATGGATATTACATGGATTACGGAGAGGAACAGCAAATTGAGAGGTCTCTGAGATCCGGATTTGTTTACCAGGGCCAGTTTTCAAAGTTTCTGAAGAGGTATAGGGGCAGCAGGGATTTCAGATATACCTTGGACCAGCTTATTGTTTTTTCGCAGGATCATGACCAGGTTGGAAACAGGCCTCTTTCAGACAGGCCCGCAGCATACATGGGCCTGAACAAAAGCTTGAGTTTAGTTTTCATAACCCTCCTCTCACCCTTCACGCCTATGTTGTTCATGGGTGAGGAGTTTCAGACAAAATCCCCCTTCTGGTTCTTTATTGATACGGATGATATTGAATACGCCCGGATTGTGGATGAGGGGAGAAAAAACGAGTTTAGTTATTTCCAATGGGTAAGGGATAATCAGATTAGGCCCTCAGATCCTGAAGCTTTCTATTCTTCAAAGATCCAATGGAGTGAAGCTGATACCGAGGCAGGTAGGGAGATACAGGAAGCCTATCGACTTCTTATACGACTTCGAAGAACTCATGCCATTGGGGGCACAATTCCGGATTTTGTCAGAATTCAGAATCATATCCTGAAGGTGAGATACTCCTCATCACTTGGAAAGCTGGAATTTGCGGCCAATCTCTCGGATCAGATTGGAATTTGGGTTTTACCAGCTGATTTTTCTGTTGTGTTCAAGTGGAATGTCAGCTCCTCAGCAGGCAGATACGAGTTAGAACCCTTTGGTTTTATTGTGGCTGAGAAAATAAATGAATGATCCCTAATTAGAATTTTAGTCCCTGCTTAGAAATGGGGACTGGAAATATATTTTTGATTTTAGTCTTTTACGCCTTCACACTACCACTGAAAAACATCTATTGCTGCGAGATTTCAACGCTAACCCTCATCTGTGCAACCTGTGAGTTTGTAAGGCTCCGAAATGAATGAGACCGCACCAAACAGGCAAAGGACAGCAACAACTGCTTCTATTATCTTCCCAAAAAATTGGATAAAGTCGTGAAGACTGTCCAATGAGCCCCCATAGTTGAGACAGCACCAGAGGGAGTTTTTTCTGTTCATTCTTCTCTCTTTGTTGGGTATCACCTCATGAATAAGGTAGTCTCAAAGGGTTGATGCATCATTAGGCGTACATATGTTCTGTGCCCTCAGACATCTTTTGCGTTTTGTATATTTCATTGAGTATCTTCTCTGCATCTGACGGGTTAAGTCCAAGGTTTTTCACAAGGAACTCCATAATATCGCTCCTTGACTTACCCTGAGAAATAAGATCCTGTATCATCAACATCATTCTATTAGTGACCTGCTGGTTGAACTCCTCCTCAAGATGCAGAGCCTGCACCATCAGGTACAGGGATGACAGGAGAATGTTCAGCGCCAGGTTGAATTCCTCCTTCGAGAGGCCATCAGTAGCCAGATCAACCCTGGCAATTACCTCTTCATTCATTCCAAACAGCATGAACTTTGTTAAATCCACTCTCTGATTAAGTATCAAGAGCACTCTATAGAGGGCCAGTCTCTGCTGGTTTTCCATGACGGCGGTTTCAATTCCTGTTCTGACCGTTATATGAAGTGCTTCCTCGTGGAATCCTACAAGGAACGCGAATGGAATCTTTTCATTTTCGAGGATCAGATGCCACTGATCCCACTTTACCTTCCACGGCAGATCCACGAGATTCTTTGCATTTTCATCATTGTTTGATATCCATGAGACTACCTGCTTTTTCAAAGCCTCTATATCGACCATAACATAACAATGGCTTCAAATATAATTAATTGTTCGCCGCATCTATATCCCCGGTATCCCTCAACTTTAAAATCAGCCGTGATCCCGCCGAAAAATGATTCTTTCAGGATGGGAATAAACATTGAAGCCATCAGTGCGGTTAAAACCCACAACAGTGATTCCCAGGGCTTCAGCCGTCTGAACAGCTAGGCTGCTTGGTGCCGAAACAGCGGAAACAATTGGAAATCCCATCAATGCCGATTTTTGAAGAATTTCGAAGCCGCATCTCCCGCTGACCTGTATTATTTTTCCGGAGCCCGTATCATTTTCCAATAGAAGCATTCCAATAACCTTGTCGACCGCGTTGTGCCTACCAACATCCTCACCAATGTAGAGGGGTAACCCATCAGGGGTAAAGGCCCCTGCTGCGTGGATACCTCCTGTCATGCGGAAAGTTTTCTGCCGATCCCTAAGAATGCCTGGAAGCTCAAGGATCAAGTCGGAACTGACAGTCAGCCTATCTCTGATTGTGCTTCCTATCCTCAGATAGAGCTGGTCTATGGATGCCTTGCCGCACAGACCGCAGCTTGAATTAATGAAGCGGGGCACAGGGTCTCTTGGGACAGTGCTCCGTGGTTTTGTGATTTTGATTTTTATTACATTCTTCTCCTCGTTTAAGTGTAGATTATCATGCAGGTCAACATCAGAAATGCTCCCGATGATCCCATCCGAATAGAGAAGCCCCAGTGCGAGTTCCAGATCGTGACCCGGTGTCCTCATTACGACTGAGTGCACGACCTCCTTTCCCCTGATCACCAATTTTATTTCAAGAGGCTCCTCCACAGTTATGCTGTCGCTAATACGTTCAGCTTCACGACCCTTTTTGTATTTTATGATTTCGCTCTCTATAACAGAAGTGCCGACGAGTGAGTCCTGATCAGGCTTCATTTCTTTGTGAATCCTTTGGCAGCATTAAGCAGGATTCTGATTCCCGCACTGACATCCGGATCCTTCAGTTCTCCGCTGAGAGAGAAAAGACCGAGTGGCCTTTCTTTCTTCAATGAATCAGCCCTGTTAATCTGATCAGCAAGGTTGGCCATAAAAGAAGTAAGTGCTTCGGGGTTAGCCCTGGAGACGAAGGTGTAAAGGCTCAGGAGATTCCGAATGGCACGCACATTCCTTTCTTTACTTGCTTCTTCTGTTATTATGCCGAGAGCCTCATTGTACCTCTCAAGGAGTGCCCTTATCAGATCGAGCAGTCCGCTTTTGCTGACTGCCTCCAGCAGCTGCATTATCTGATTAAGTGCCTCTGCGTTCCTTGCAACGCTGTTCAAAATTTCAGCCATCGGATCTGCGTTCTCCTCTTCATTTTCGCGGTACTCCTCAATAAGCTTTGACACTTTCTCACCTCACTCATTAGCCAGGCTCACGTAGTCAGGACGCGACCATTTCTTCTCAATCAAAACACCCTTCTGGGGTCTTGGGTGCCCGAATCTCGGATTAGTCTTGGGGAGCGGGGACTCTCTCATGGGGATATCAAGCTTCTCCATCTTTACTCTAACCTCCTTGTAGGCGGGTGTGTGCGAATCCGGGTCCATAACAAGGCTTGTTAAGTTATTCACAGCTTCATCGCCGTGAGCATTCATGGGCAAATAGAGTTCCTTGCCGCTCACTCTGTCGGTGATAAGGGCTCTTACCTTGACTGATCCGAATTTGGAAGTCAACCTAACCGTGTCGCCCGTTTTTATGCCCCTTTCCTCAGCAAGTTCCCTCGATATTTCCACGAAGGTATCTGGAACTTTCTCCCTGATTCCCTCTGTGCGGTAAGTTTCGTTCCCCTCATGGAAGTGTTCAAGAAGCCTGCCGTTGTTAACATGAAGATCATATTCCTCTTCCGAATCGAAGTGTGGGTTCCACTTCAATGGATAGAATCTGGCTTTTCCGTCTGGAAAATTGAACCGTTCTTTGTACAGATACGGGGAATCGCTTCCGTCAGATGCCACCGGCCACTGGAGGCTCTTGAAACCCTCAAGCCTTTCGTAGGTCACACCTGAAAAGATGGGGGCCAGTTCGGCAGCCTCGGCCATAATTTCAGATGGGTGTTTGTAATTCCAGTTGTATCCAAGCTTTCTGGCAATGTCCTGAATGATCTCCCAGTCTGCCCGTGAGGACGCGTATGGTTCCATCACCTTGTAAATCCTCTGAATCCTTCTTTCTGTATTGACAAATGTCCCCTCCTTTTCAAGACTACTGGCTGCAGGCAGAACCACATCGGCATACTTTGCAGTCTCGCTCATGAAAAGATCCTGAACGACCAGAAATTCAAGTTCCTCAAGTCTCTTCCTTATGTAGTTCGATGACGGGCCGGTTTCCACTAGTTCCTCCCCTATAATGTACATCCCCCTAATCTTCTTGTTCTCTATTGCAGAAAGACAGGTGTTGTTGTCAAAACCCGGCGATGCAGGGATTTTGCAGTTCCATTTCTTTTCAAACCTCTTCCTTGCCTCATCATCCGAAACCTTCTGGTAGCCGGTCAAATAAGCAGACATAGCTCCGAAGTCGCTGGCGCCCTGGACATTGTTGTGTCCTCTGAGTGGGTATGCACCAGTACCCGGCCTTCCATATGAACCTATAGCCAGAAGCAGATTGGAAATAGCTGTTGATGTGTCGCTGCCCATCTGATGCTGTGTTACTCCCATTGCCCACAGTACACACACATTCTTTGATTCATGTATGGTTTCAGCAACCTTGATCATCGTTTCCTTCGAAATTCCTGTGATCTCTTCCGCGAAATCCAGGGTGAACTGATCGAGACTCCTGTAATAATCTTCAAAAATATTCACTCTGCTCTTGATAAATTCCTGATCGTGCCATCCCTTATCGATAATGTATTTCGTGACGGCGCTCAGCCATACAAGGTCTGTGCCTGGATTGGGATGAAGGAAGATATCAGCCCTCATTGCCATCTCGTGTTTCCTCAGATCGGACACAATGAGTTTCTGCCCGTTCAGCTTGTGGGCCCGCTTGACTCTTGTTGCAAGTACAGGATGTGATTCTGCGGTGTTGGTCCCCACGGCAATGATCAAATCAGCCTGGTAGATATCTGAAATTGATCCTGCGTCCCCCCCGTAGCCAACCGTCCTCCAAAGACCGGTTGTTGCTGGTGCCTGGCAGAATCGTGAGCTGTTGTCCACGTTGTTCGTGCCGAAAATCTGCCTGGCCATTTTCTGAACCAGAAATGCCTCTTCATTAGTGCCTTTTGAGGACGCAATGAATTCAATTGCATCTCCGCCGTATTTCTCCATCAGATTCCTTAATTTCTCAGCAACATATGAGATAGCCTCATCCCAAGAAGCCTCGCGAAAACGGCCCCCTTCACGTATGAGCGGGGTTTTTAGCCGGTCCGGACTGTTAACGAATTCCCATCCGAACTTACCCTTTATGCATGTGCTGATTCCATTTGCAGGAGATTCTGGCATAGGCTGAACCTTGAGTATTTCCCTTCCCTTTGTCCACATTTCAAAAGAGCACCCGACACCGCAGTACGTGCAGACAGTCTTTGTTTTCTTAATCTGGCTCTTCCTCAGATCAGATTCAACGTTGCTGACAGCCATCACGAGACCCATGCCGGTTTCAGGCTCGAAAGCCTTGACAAGGTCTATCATCCTGCGTTTGGTTTCCTTCGGTATAGCTGTGAGGAAACCAGCCTTGCCTAGCATGCTCTTTTCCATTAGAGCATTCACGGGGCACACTGTCACGCAATGTCCGCAGGATACACATGAGGACTCATTGATTGGTACATCGTTGTCCCAGATAACTCTTGGGACATCCCTTGTCCAGTCTATGCTGAGGGTTTCGTTGACCTGTATGTCCTGGCAGGCCTCTACACACCTCCCACAGAGGATGCACTGATTCGGATCATACACATAGAATGGATTGCTGTCATCCACACCGTATGGTTTCGGTCTGAACTTATATTTCTGAATGTCTATATCTAGCATGTGCACGGTGTTGTGCAGAGCACAGTCTCCGTTGTTGTTCTCACATACGGTGCAGTAAAGCTCATGGTTTACCAGCTCACGCTGAACAGCTTCCTTCCGCAGTTCAAGAATGCGATCACTCTCGTATACGATCTTCTGACCTTTTCTTATCTCAAAGCTGCAGGATCTAACTATCTTACCATCAATTTCAACAAGGCAGGTATCGCATGATTTTATCGGCCCGAGGTTGGGATGGTAACAGATGTGAGGTATGTCAATCTGATGTGAGGTTAGATATTGCAGGACACTTAATTTCTCGTTTTCCGAAATATCAGCAACCTCGATAACTTTTGAACTACTTATAATGATCACCTTCTGAAGAAATCATAAAGATATTACATAAAGAAAATATTTAAAAGTTCCCAAGTTTGTTTAGTAAGAACAGGGTTATATCACAGAACAGCTGACGCATCCGAACATTAGTACCAGCCAGTGGATGCCAAATAACTTCATTATATAAACCATAGAAAAATATTTAACCTGTTTTGCGTAGCATTTGCTATGGTATCACCTTTACCACCTTTGGCAGTAGGCTTTTTTGGACTCGGAACTGGATACTACGTATGGGGAGGATGGGAATTTTTCAGAATCCCCAGAGAAACGACTGAAAAAGTCAACAAGACGCTGGGGCAGTGGGGTATCTGGATGCCTGGATTCATGCAGTTCGTCACCGGTACATATCTGTTCCTTGGCCTCACGATCTTTAATGCCTTCCAGTCATCAATTGGATATACAGCGCTATACATGGCCGCCTTGGCATTCACAGCCTATGGTGTCCACTGGTTTGCCCTTGGTATCAACAAATACGTTCAGGGAGACCCGACTGTGGACGGATATATGGCAATAGCTTTCCTGTGGATCAGTATTACCGGTGCCTTTGTGTTCTTCAAGGCCGGTGATGTCCCAGTTGGTGTGCTCTTCGTGCTTCTTGCACTGGTGTACATATCTGACATCCCCGCCAGTCTTAAGAAATCCGCCATCTGGACAAGGATTAAAGGATTCTGGCATCTGGTCACGGGTACTTGGCTAATGTATCTGATGTTTGCGGCGGCAACGACCTTTGCACTTGGCATGCATTTGCCTCTCTGATTTTCCATTTGAACCGTTTTCTTAAAATTTTTATTCTCTATTTTCTTAAATTGTGAATGATTTTTTCCAGATAGTTGAAGCCCAGTCAATAAGATACTACGAAATTTAAAAAATAACCTAACTAATATTTAAATATAGTCTCATAATAACTGTCGGATGCGACGATCCTGGTTGATTGTCTTAACTCTTGGCTTTGCGCTGATGCTTCCGCTGGTTGCGACTTCTGCTGTAATAGTGAACAACGGTATTGCAGTCAGTATAATTCCAAGCAAAACTAATGCTGTCTATCTTGAACCCAACGGAAATGACTATAAGGTTGCCAACGAAAGCGGTTTCATTGGAATTCAGGGAAACAACACCAAGTACACGAATTTAAGCGTTGATCTGTACGCTATCCCGGGTCTAGGGAATGTTACCCTCAGCAACGTTCTAGTTCTTTACAACGACAGCACAACTTCCAACCAACTTGTAGTTTATATCAATGGCACACTGCCGTCTGGCGTGATAATGTACGGTTCAGCTTCCCCTCTGACATACAATGGTGCAACTGACAGCCTTACCGGCAGTGTACTTCTGGAGAATACAAACGCAAAGGTGCTGACCACCTCTGGCCCAATAGCAGTCAAGAGTCATGGCGTGGCACTCTACATAGGATTCACAATAACAACGCTGAGCAGTGAGGCAACGGGACTTATAACGGTAAGTTACAGTATAAGCTGAAGGTGATCTGGATCGAAAGTTAAGAGGGGCCTGACGGGAAGTTTCGTCTTCTGCATCGTTGCTGTCGTGCTCATATTAGGATCTGCCTCGACCTTCGGTTCAATTTTTGTAAGCAACACTGTAACCATAAGTACAAACGCCGCCAATCCAAATTTACAAATGCACCCTTCAAATGAAACCATCTACCTTCAGAGCACGGCTAGGGAAAACGGCACTATTCTATACGTGAACATTTCCGAGGCTGGTGTTCCTGCCCAGTCATTTTCAATCAACAGTGTTGGGACATTTTCATCCCTGAAAAATGAACAGGCAGACGGTAAAATTCATCCGAATGTTACTGCGCTAAGCAGTCTGAGCTTTCTTTCCTCCCTCGGATTAATCCTGGAAAATTCTTCTCAGTCACAGGAACTGGTGGAATATTCCGGATCTGGAGCGAGTACACAAACTGCAAATGTGTCACTGGTTTCCTCAAATGTATTTGAGATTCATGCCACTTTCACAGTAAGCAAAAATGCAAAAAAGAACACAATTTACAGAGGGTCTCTGGACTTAAATTTCCTCGTTCTTGTCGATGATAGCCATGGCGAAATGGTTCTGGGAACGCACTATGCCATGTACCTAGAGATGGCCCTTCACATCTCAAATTTTTCAATATTTCTTCCTCAGTATATAGGGTCAACTATATTCGCCATTCTTATCTACTGGGTTCTGGGCAGAAGCTTCAGAAAGAGGCTTTCCTTTTTGCCCAGACTGAAGCGGATAATTGGTGAAAATCCTTATTTTTCATCCATCGTTGATAAAACACCAGATTCCATTGACCTGATTGTAAGTCATCTTGCAAGTGGTGCAGGTCTATTTTCACCTTTTTATCCTAATTCCACTGTAATATCGAAAATCACCCCAACACTGCTGTACCACTTTAATGAGTCCGGGTACCCG
The DNA here is from genome assembly GCA_031625175.1 of Thermoplasmatales archaeon AK. Lineage (GTDB taxonomy): Archaea > Thermoplasmatota > Thermoplasmata > Thermoplasmatales > Thermoplasmataceae > UBA447. Next base: position 34,546 of record JAHXPV010000011.1, read on the forward strand.
GAAAAGTATTATGCCAGGTTCAACACCAGGCTACTCCGTCTAAAATTGTACGAGAATCCTTCTGTATTTCAACTATACAGAGTTGTTATGTCAATACTGGCGTGGGGCGGTCTTTTGTTGCTCCTGACACCAACTTCCTATCTGGGTGTTTTTCTTCCTCACCTGTCTACCACACTTGACATTATTATCTCCCTGGCCCTATCGATCTCGATTTTCGAGAGTTCCATTTCGGCAGTGTACTTTTTTCTGGGAACCACGCTTCAGAGAATTTTGCTTGTGGAGATGCTTGTAGCCGGCGTTTTTACAATATCACTTGTGACACCCTCTATGCAGTGGATTTTCAGGTTTGATTTCTATTCCCGTCTTCTGATATACTCAACCATACTCGGTATGGCTCTGTTTATAGTGTGGATTCTCTCACAGCTTGGCAGCAGGGACAACCTGTTTAAAAGCAGCTTCATATCGGGCTTCATCGGATACTTCTTTTTTATAATGGTTATTCTTTTTAATATCCTCGGTCTGAGGGTCTTATAACAACTTTAGAATCTTAGCCATTTCACCGAGGCAATGTTTTTCCAAGAGTTCCCATCATCTCTTCCCATCATCTTATTGCTGTGAGTTGTGGGTTCAGTGACAACGCAGCCGATAGAAATGACCCCGATTACGTGGGACCCCCGAAAGACGGGAAGAACAATACCGGAGGAATTGTCAATTAAAAGATGACCGAAGAACCCTCCTGGTAGAAACTTTCCGGACTTTGTGGATGCCATTATGCCAATAGTGTAGGTTCCGTTGGTGAGGTTGTGTATCACGATGAAATTGTGATTGTTGGAAAAGTAATAGGTTCCATTCAAATCCACAACCATCTTGAGTCCGTGAGGGAGATAAAGAGGTACAAATACAACGTCAAAAACAGAATAGCTGACTTTGAAGGTTATGTTTATCGTTATCGCAGATCCGTTTACAGCAAACACACCAGATTGCGGAAAAGCCCGGAAATTCTCCGGGGCAATAATGGCATACTGGTATGAACCATTCGTAAGGTTGACACTGATCTGACTTACGCCTCTGTATATCGTACCGCTTAGATTGACTCCCCAAAGGTCATTTTCTGGAAGACCTGTTTCTCTGAAGATAACGGGATATCTCTCAATGATGACGGTTATGTTGAAGCTTAGGCTCCTGTTATCCACGAGAAATTCACCTTCTGCTGCACGGAAAATGTGATTGCTGAATGTCAGTGAATATCTGTATGTCCCGTTGGGCAAATTCAACACAATATAGGTTTCATTCCCGCTGAAGGTTGAGGCATTATTTAGTGTGAGTGTCCAGGTGCCGTTTCCGGTGTACCCGACAAGCCCGATCGTTACACTGAAAAGGGCAGGCACAAAGTTGATTCTCTCTACCACCCCAGTACCATTGATAACTACAATTGCCTCTGTCATTGAAGCTATGTAGCCCTGAACCGGTAGGAGCTGCAGGGTATATGTCCCGTTTGGCAAGTCTAAAGTAAATTCCGAACCCGGCGCGGCCGACGGGACGTAGCTATAAAAGACGCCGTCAATAGAAAATCCGAAGACCGTTCCCTGCGGCAGACCATTGACCACAATGCTCAGGCTGTATTGGAATCTGGAGAAGCTTACCTCAACTTCCCTGGTTTCCCCATTAACAGTAATGGTCCCATTATGCGGGAAGGGGGAAGCGGAGTAGTTTGAAGCAATGCTGAAATTGTAACTTCCGTTCGGTAAACTGATCGCAATTGAGGGGGCAACAGAACCAAAGTGCTGATTGCTTAAGTTGACTGACCAGAAATCGCCTGCTGGAAGGCCGGTCTCGTTGAAATAAACAGGATATACCCTTGAAAACTGAATATCTATTGTTGATTCTCCGGACACGTTAGCAGTGTCCATTCCAAGGTATCCCCACCCCTGTGGCGGCAGAACTTCAAATTCTGTGGTTCCGTTAGGAAGATAGGTATCAATCGTTGTGCTGTTTGTTCTAATGGTTACATTGTTCACAGATATTCCCCATGTTTCATTGATCCGTGGTGTCTCTTGGAAAGTCACTTTATGAACCGCCGAATGTACACTGTAGATGTAGACCGGTCCGCTGTTCAGGAAGACTGCAACGCCGTTCCCGACAGGAATCGAATAGAATGAATAATCTATTTTCTCTGTCAGCAGCGTCTGGTATGTGGATAAGTTGAATAGAACAAGGGAGGAGCTGTAGGGATTCGAATTGGATACCGCAATGACCCCAGATGCAGCAAAGGGGGAAGCCTCTATTGCTGTGCCGTAATATGGCATATACTGTATCGAACCGTTACTTATCAGTCCCAGAGTAGGGGTGCTGAAAGAAAGGACACTGGCTATAAGGCCATTGAAAAGTTCTGAGTAGCTTATACTCAGAATAGGGCCCAAAAGTGCATTGTACTGGGACCCGCTGAAAATTACCTTGACATTATTGCCTGAGGATGAAATTTCAAGAACTACGGAATAGTTGTCCAGGGCGAAAACCGTACCGTTCTGGTAATTCTCAGTAAGTGAGTTATCCGTGAAACTCCCTCCAGTAACGAACCTCTCAAAATCAGTGGTCAGGTTAACGGTGTAAAGCCCACTTTCGGTAGCCACAAACACTGTGTTACCGGCACCATCATAAAGAATCTGAGTAACATTTCCGGAAATATTGAAGGACTGCAGGGTCTCATTGGTTCGGAAAAAATATGTGTATAGTCCATTATACGAAGCAATTATTAGTGAAGAGTCTCGTGTGTCTACAGACAGGGAGGTAATGTTTGAAATTCCGGGATCTGCCCACGAAATCGAATTGGATGTCAGGTTGTAGTCAACTATGAGATTGTTTGAGGTGGCTATAAACAGATTATTACTCAGCTGATCGTACACAGATGCCACTGATGTTACGTTAAGCTGCCCCATCACTGCTGAACCGGGTAGCAATGTCAAATTCTGAATGTCAAGCGATCGGGTTGGAGAGAAAACTCCAGCGAAGTGAATTGTGAGATTGACAGAGCCTCCTGACAAATTAACAAAGCCTTTGGATGCCGGCGAAAAGTAACCCATTGAGTTCTCAACGCTGTACTGGTAAATACCAGCAGGCAGCATAACTTCAAAGTGGCCGTTGTCAGTAGAAAAGGTGCTATTGCCAATACTCATAGCGATGAGGTCACCGGTTGGAACCCCTGATAAGTTAACGCTGAGCAAGGTCATATTACTATGTGCCATGCCTTTAACGGATGTTTCAGAAAAAGCCAGTCCCGTTCCATGACTGTTGGTTACGTTTCCTGAATGACCCAATGTTATAACTAGAGCCGATGCTGCGATGATAAAAACGACAAATCCAACGGCAAGGGTTCTAGCATGCACTTCACGGGAATTATCCGAATAGTAATAAATATTTCACACAGGTCTCTGTGTATGCATTCTTTTATTGGACCCCATTGCCAATTTATTTATAATCTCAGGGATTTTCCCAAAGTCAATGGAGAATGCTACTGGTCCGCACATCATCGCTACTATCGGTCCTCAGGAGTCACTAGTTCTCAGTTATCTCAGAGATAGGGGCAACAATTGGATCGATGAATCCAGCATCAAAATCGATACCCTGGACAGCAGAGAAATTTCGTCAGCCGTATCATGGCTAGAGAAAAAGGGTCTTATAGACGTCAGGCGGGAAGATAGAACGACCTTCGAACTGGGAGAAGAAGGAAAGCGGTATCTTGAGATCGGCCTTCCGGAACTGAGAATTCTGAGATTGTTTCCGGAATCGGGTTCTATTTCGCTTGACGAACTCGGGGAAAAATTTGATAGATCTGAAATTGGCATAGCACTAACACAATTGTCTAAATTCGGAATCAAGCCGGGGAAGAATGGTATTATAGAGATTCCAAAGGATCGCATGGAACTGATCCTTCTGGAACTTGAGATGAGACAGCAGAAACTGTCTGATATCGCGAACAGTTCCCAGCAGGCTGATGACCAGGTTATGCAATCTCTCCTGAAGAGAAGCGGCGTTGTTGTGTCGAAGAGGAAGCTCGTCAGATTAATCAGGATAAACGACCGCGGACTGAAGACAGTTGAACGGGGAATTGCAGGGGGAACCATCGGCCGGCTCACACCAGACATTATAAAAGGTGGGAACTGGCAGAAGGAATCGTTCAGGGCCTATGACCTCAACGCACCAGTTCCGGCAGTGACAACCGCAGTTGCTCACCCCCTAAGACAGCTTATTGACATAATAAGAGAAATCTTCCTATCCTTCGGATTCAGAGAAATGTCAGGCCATTACATTGAAACCGCATTCTGGAATATGGATGCCCTGTTCATACCTCAGGATCATCCTGCCAGGGATCTGCAGGATACATTCTTCCTGGAGGGCCCGGAAATGGAAATTGAGCACCAGGAGGTCATCGATTCGGTAAGGAGGTCCCATGAGAAAGGAATTAGAAGATACAGAGGCTGGGAGTATAAATGGAGCATGGATAAGGCAAAGCAGCCTCTGCTCAGAACACACACAACGGTCAGCACAATTAGGACCCTGTATGAGCTCAAGGAATGTCCCGTTGCATTGTTCTCCATAGAAAAGGTCTTCAGGCATGAAAGTGTGGACTGGAAACACCTTGCAGAGTTGCACCAGATAGAGGGTGCTTATTACGCCAGTGATGCGAACTTGAGCACACTTAAATGGCTGATGACGGAATTCTACTCAAGGCTTGGTTTTGATGATATCAGGCTCGTCCCATCATATTATCCGTACACAGAGCCTAGCATGGATGTCGTTGCTTACATCAATGGGAGAGAAATTGAGCTTGGCGGGTCCGGCATCTTCAGGCCTGAAGTAACTATTCCCTTGGGACTGAAGGAACCAGTAATAGCATGGGGGCTTGGCCTTGAGAGGCTTGCTATGATTTTCTATGGCCTGGATGATATAAGGCGGATCTATAGTAGCGACCTAAACTGGCTAAGAAGCTTCACTTTGAAAATGCGGATGGAACGTTAAAGTCTTTTTCCTGCCAAGCACGTGTCGCAAATTCCACTGTGGCAATGGAGTTCGCAGCAGGGGAGCCCACAAATCCTGCAACTTCTGGCAGATTGCCTGCTGCAAATGTGGCAGAGTCCCAGGATCATAGATATTAATGCCGTCTAATGATATAAATGGGATGGCTCTATAGTTTGGCCTTCAGGCAATCAAGAACCTCCTTCACTGTTTTCTGCAGAAAGGCATTCACCTTGTCCTCGCCGAGCAGCTTTGCGAGTAAACCAACAGAAATTTCTGATTTCCATTTTACGAGGGTGCCAGAATCCTGGGTCTCGACCTGGATCAGGATATCTATCTTGACCTTTGTCCCAGCCATTTTTCCCTCAGTTACATAAGATATTTCTCCGGGGGATTCCTTTTTCCATAAGGTCAGCTTGCCGGAAAGGGTGCTCAGGTAACCCATGTTGAATTCTGAGACGTCAATTCGCACACTGCATCTGTATGTCTCATCGACTCTTTTAATATCCTCGATTCCAGGAAGGCACCCGGATACCTGCTCTACGTTCCCTATTATGGACGAAACCATTTCACTGCCCAATTTTGAGATAAATTCTCCCTCCAGGTTCAATGGGATCACGTCCACAAAGTATTGCTGGTTAGTTAAAAATGTTCCCGGAGTCACAACTATTCTCTGCTAATGAAAGAAGAAGCACAAAGCAGGAATTTTGTCTCTCTTGAGAGTCGGTCATCCATGGTGCCAATCCGGGCCTTAGAAACTTCAAGGAGTTCCTTTTCAATAGTGCCGAGGGACTCCATCAGGCTATCAACTGCAGTGTCCAGTCTAAGTTCTGCTAATTTAATGCTACCACCGCCAAGTGCCTCCGACACTTTCGACGCCGTTTCAAAGCCAACGAGCCGGGCTGTCGTAAATTTACCGCCCAGGACACTGATCATAGGCAGTTTGTGATTCGAACTGTGGTCAAAGATGTAGAAATCCCTCGATGCCTGCCTCGGATCTAGGTCACCTGACCTTATCAGTGGCCTGATGGAATAATAGTACCTTTCAAAGGTCTTTCTGGCAAGGATTGGAACCATATTTGCCAGTTCATTCCTCATCTCCTCCAGTTCCTCAGGATCAATTTCTGGCGAGTCAGGATTGACTGTGACTACAGCCTGTGTGCCTCCGATCGTCTCACATCCATAAGGGACCACTATGTCACCGTCAGAGGGGAGACGCATTCTGTTCAGGATCGAACTGGTGTAGGTCCCTCTGAAGCAGATCATTGTCCCAAGGGTGGGCATGACCTCCACATCATTTAATCCAGCCATCTCAAGTATGCTACTGGCATATGGTCCGGTAGTATTAAGGACAAAGTCGAAACGATCCTTGTGTTCCCTCCCTCTGTAATTTCTGAATGATACAACTGCCTCCTTCCTAGTGAATTCTATGCCGGATACCCCCTCAAATGACCGTATCTTTGCCCCGTTGAGGGAAGCAAGGGCAGCAACTGAAATCCCGAATTCGTAGCCATGAATTACACGATCAGGCACTCGGATGGCTCTCTTCACATTGTGATTGATGAATGGATTTTCATCAAGCAGCTCAGAAACTTCATAATCTGTAGCGCTAACATTGCATTCTTTACAGGCTTTCAGCAGGGAATCTCCATAATCCTCCTCCTTGGCGGACAGCGCTATAAAATAACCCCCAGTATCGTCTATCATTGAAGGTGCAGCACGGAAGAGGAACTCGCTTTCAGAAGCACACTCCTTTGCCGACTTAGGATCATTCACCGCGTATCTGGCGCCGCTGTGAAGCATTCCATGAAACCGCCCGGAAGTACCTGACAGGATATCGCCTCTGTCAACAAGCACGACATCGTACCCGCTGGCACTGAGATAAAACGCTGAGAAAAGCCCGTTAATTCCTGCTCCGATTACGAGTATTCTGGGCACCCAGCAAAATGCAACCGAGAGATAAAAGAGTATTGCGGCATGGAGAAGCGGAAGGAAAATGTAATACACACTTAGGATAATAACCAGGAGATATCGATTTGAACACCACTGCCCTTGAAACTCTCATCGTATTCGTGGGATCCGCCGCGATCCTGGTGACGAACAGGGTTAGGTATGATCTTGTTGGTCTGGGGGCTGTTGCTGCATTGGTTATACTGGGTGTCGTTTCACCCATCCAGGCTGCAATGAATTTCGGATCCATTACAGTGGTGCTACTCGCACTCGTCATGATATTAAGCAAGTCCGTTTCTGAAACCGGAATCCTGGACAAATTTGGTGAACTTATTGCCAGAAGTCTGAAGAACGAGGTGTTAATCCTTTTCATGCTCTTACTGTCAATCGGCTTTCTATCTGGTTTCTTCAGCGATGTCGCCCTTACACTTATGATGATTCCTGTTGCTTACTACCTGAGTGACAAGATCAAGAAGTCTCCGTCAAAGTATCTGCTCCCGATAGCATTTGTGAGTGTCCTGGGCGGGAGATATACCGTAACCAGTACCAGTTCAAATGTCATACTCTATAATCTCTATTACCAGGATACGGGCCATTTTCTCCCATTCTTCCAGTTTCTCATTCCCGGACTGCCAATTATGGTAGCCGGAATCCCCATTGCGATAATCATAAGCAGGATCATCAAGGGAAGAGCAAAGCAAGTCACCAATGTTGAGCAGTTCAAGACAGGGGACTACCTTATCGAAGTAATGGTTCAGCAGGGGAGCGAGATCGACGGGAAAAGTGTTAGTGAAATTGAATCCGAGTTTGACTTCAGGATAGTGGGAGTTTATCCTGGGAGAATAAGCAGGAAGAGCCGAATAATACGATCGGGTGACATCCTTGTAATCAGGATCAGGCCGGAGACACTTTCTGTAATTTCCGGAATAAAGGGAGTCAGGATGACTGCCCCACCGGTGGAAAGCAGCGAAGTCATACTGACAGAGGTTTTTGTTATGCCAGACTCTCGATTGGTTGGGTCGTCTCTCTGGGAAATCCGGGAGGCCAGCAAATACAACATTTCAATTCTGGGCATTTCCGCTTACGGAAAGAGAATTTTTGGACGCCTTAGGACTCTAAAGGTTGAATCTGGGGACGTTCTGGTCATTCAGGGGAAGGAATCGGACATAGCGGAATTCATAAGCCATGAGAATCTGGGACCTCTGTCTCAGAGGGGGATTAAGGTCCTGAATAAACGTAGGGCCACCGCCGGAATTGCATCAATAGCCGTATCTGTCGTGCTTGCGACAGTCGGTATAAATATAGTCCTGTCCTTTGGGATTGGCCTTCTTCTCCTGCTGGTCACGAGAACACTGAATCCTAAGTTGATGTACAGGTACGTTGAGTGGAACATCGTTGTGTTTGTCGCCCTCTACCTGACCGTTGGAAATGCACTCGTATCCTCCGGAGCACTAACATACATTACAACATTAATCAGAGGCTCCCCGGTTCTTCTGTTCCTTTTCACAGTACTTCTTGCAAACACAATAGGCCTGCACCTTCCTCACGCCATTCGGCAACCAGTCCAATCTTATTGTCATGTCTCCGGGATCTTACAGGTCCCGTGATTTCCTTGTTTACGGTTCTCTCATAACCCTGGTGGTGTTTGCCATAACAATGGCTTACGCCTATCTTTGATATTAGCCGTAATCATATGTTATAATTACAGAGCTGCTGAAATCTTCATTTTAATTGCATTGTCCAGGGTACCCGATCCCATGATACCGGGCATTTCCAACGCACGATAATTTACCCATGCAAATTGTTAATAGCGCATACGCCCTGATATACCATGGCATCCAATAAAGTAACAGTGGCAGTCGCAACCAAAGCTGGAGGGATTCTGCTTACTTCAGACAATAAGAGGTCAATGTGGCACAAGAGCAAGAAATTTCTTGAGTCGGAGGATCTGAACAAAATTATAGTGGACTCAAATGGAAGGCTGTTCGCAGCAACTCTGACCGAGGGTGTATTCCGCAAGGATCCAGGAGAAGTCTGGAAGCCATACAGCAGGGGGCTGAATGTCAGAAAGGTGTGGTCCATTGCCACAGATCCTGAGAACGATTCGGTGATTTATGCAGGTACACAGTATGGGCATCTTTTCAAGTCAGAGGATTCGGCAAGAGGTTGGAATGAAGTTACGGGTCTCCATAATGCTCCTCACAGGCTTGAATGGGGCATTGACTGGGGTTTCGGTACGACGGGCCTAACTATACACACCATCCTTCTTGATCCTGCCTTTAAAAACAGAATTTACATCGTAGCATCAGGCAATGGCCCTTACAGATCCGATGACGGTGGAGAAACCTGGAGAGTCCTCAAGGATGGCGTCACAGATTCATGCCCGGTCGGCTCCAGAAGATCATACTACCCTGGAGAAAGCGCTGATCCGGAGGAGAGAAGTAGAAAGCACCTGGAACAGGTTCACTCCTGCACTCATAAAATGGTTCTTTCAGGAAAAGAGAAGGGCAAGGTGTTCCAGCAGAACCACTGCGGTGTATTCGCGTCAGAAAACAGCGGCGATAGCTGGATGGATATAAGCCCAGGAGATGATCTTCGCCATGGTTTTCCGATCGACTTGGTACTGGACCATAAACCAAATCTTTTTGTAATACCGGCCAGTCAGAACGACTGCAAAATCCACAACACCTGCATCCAGGGGAAGCTGAGGGTCTTCAGGTCTGACAGCAATGGTAAAACCTGGAATGACAGTTCTGGCCTGCTTCCAGAGGATGTTCATACCAACGTACTTCGTGATGCAATGACACATGACGATATGGAAGAACCCGGTCTATATTTCGGAACAACAGCCGGAGAGGTATTCTATTCCCCAAACCTTGGAGAAAGCTGGGTTCAGATAGCAGCCGGGCTGGGCAGAATCCAGGGCCTGACTGCATTTTCAAGTTTCCGGCAAGCTTAATTCTAGTTTCCTTTCAATTATTTTATGAAAGCAAAAATTCATCCTAAACAAGATTTATTACCGTTTCAAAGCCTTCTAGGACTTGCTGTCTTTATTCTCGCACTGGTCATTGCACTTATTATCGATGGCTTTGCAGTTCGAGTGAGCGTCTCAGTGGTGACTGGAAAGAAGATCAGTGTATCCAAGGGCACGGCAATCTCTATAGTGGCTATAGTGGCATTTGCCGTATTTTTCTTACTTTTCAGCCTCCTGACACCAATTGTGGGATTTTTCTTTGGTCTGCTGGCAATGATCTATGTGATCAAGTCAATGGTGAACACCGGATGGGTCGATGGTTTCTTCGTTGCCATTATTGCCTGGGTGATTCTTGTTTTCGTGTATCTTGTCATTGCGCTGATATTTGGAGGTCTTGTAGTCGTGCAGACATTTCCTCACCCGGCCCACCTACCCTAATATCTCGGAGATTGACGCAATTGGACCAAACAAATTGTATATATAATTCCAGAAATCAGGTATGTTTACCCCGGATGAATTTACCGCAAGAAATAAGAAAAATGACAGGCTTATAAGAGAATCCCTTTTGAATGGAGTTGTCCTCCGTTATGACTTTTCCCTGATGAATAGGAATTCCTGATCCAATTTCCTTGTTGCCCGATAAGCAGATTCATATCGCCCATGAGTGTGACGTAACAATGAATGCCTTTAAACAGGGGATAATGAATTATATAATCATTTGTAACCATCTGGTTCAATTTTTGAACTTTTATACTTTTATATATTAATCCTGACAATACATTTTTAATGATTAACATCAGCAGCTTGAGTGCAAGTTACGATGGAAATAGCGAAAAAAAGGTGCTGGAAGGCATCAGTTTGGTTGTGGACGACGAAAAGATCATAATTGTGGGTCCGAATGGTTCAGGAAAGACAACCCTCGTCCGCGCACTCCTTGGCCTTGTCTGGAATAGAAGTGGCTTTGCTCTGGTCTATGGACGCGACCCTGATGATATAAGAGCAGAACTAAGGGTTTCGACTAACCTTCCAGAGGTATATCGCTTAATCAACGGAAGCGTGAAGGACATTGTAAAGGTCTATGCGGATCTGAAAGGACACGAACCTGATGAGGCGTTCCAGCTTATAAGTGAATTTAGCTTGAACGATGTTCTCGATAGAAAGATTTACCAACTCAGCACAGGACAGCAGAAAGCTGTTTGCAACATTCTTGCCTTATGTTTTAAGCCAGGCCTCATCCTACTTGATGAACCATTTGAAAGCCTCGACCAGAGCAGAAGGATGCTTTATTTCAAGCTGCTTAATTCAATCAACGCTGCGGTAATACTGAATACTCACGAGCTTGAAATCGTCAAAAAACTGGCAGACTGGCAACTCTATTTTATGTTCGAGGGAAAGCTGTACGGTAAGTTTAAAGCTTCACAGATCAATGAACTTTACCTGAACAGGGGAGAGATTCCGGACAGCATATCAGTACTTAGGACAAACTTCGGAATATTTTCTGTAACTCTCGGATCAGGGTCAGTACGCATTTCTGATACACGGGATCTGAACTCAATCTTTGATGGGGTGATGCAGTGATCTTGAAATACTTTCTGAAATCTCTTTTCTCGAACAGGCCTCTGTGGGCTTGGGGAGTTGGATTTACAACCTTCTGGCTTTTCATGGGGGCATTCGTATTCGGGTACAACATGACAACCAGGCTGGAATCACTTGCTTACACTTCCGCTTGGTATTCCATTATAGGCCTAATAGCCTCAGGAGTTGCTGCAACCACCATTTCATACTCCGTCTACTATTCAAATGCATCACTGGCCTATTCATTCCGCTTTACGAAATTGCGGCCATCAACTTATGTTTTAAGCCTAATGGCTGCAACGGCGCTGGCCGTGGCGACCATCGGAACCATATTGATGGTCTTATCTGCGGCAATGTACAGTTACCGGTCCCATTACTCACTCCTTCCGGTAATGCCCCTGCAGTCGATAGGTGTATTCTTCCTCGCAGGCATTTTCATGTTCTTGACCGCAGCTATCCTCGTGGTTGCAGTGAACAATTACGCGGGCTTGAGGAGCATAGCTTTTGTTGCCTTTGTTCCTCAGATCCTTTCCTACATTTTCGCTTTTTCCGCGCTCGGTCAATCTATGCCTGTGGATCTAGTGTACGGCAGTCCATTCGCAGATATCCAGCGGCTTCTTATGGTTACCTACTTTGGCCGCAATACCCCTCTCAATCTGAGCGGTGGAACCGGTCCATTGCTCAACACAGATATATTTATCATGTCATTACTGCTGTGGATCGCGCTTCTCTTTGTGATTGCGATGGTGCTTGTGTCTAAAATCAGGCCCAGATCCATTGAGCAGGGAAGGCAGTTATGATTGAATCAGATTACGAAAAGATTTCCAAACAACTCCTTTGCGCAGGAAACAAGGCCGTAAGAACTGTCAGGTACCTTTTAAGAAGGGCATGGGGAAAATATTACGCAATATGGGCACTCTCGATATTTCTTTTTATTTATATTCCCAATTTCCTGAATCAGTTAACCTCAACTCTCCTACAGGATGTCGCATTCTCCGTCTCTTATGGCTCCATCATAGTGGTATCTTCATACCTAACCGGTTTAACATTTGAAAAGGTGGCAAGAACTGCAAAGCTTCAGAAAGCCCTCTACAGATATCCGAGACGAAACTTAAAAGATATAATATTAAGAAATGCATTCTTTGTTGCAATTTTAATTCTTGTAGTGCTGCTTGCCACCGGTTTCTTCAGAACATTCTTTGGGCTATTTCTTGAGGCAGTTATCCTTGCGATGATTCCCGTTTACATCTATCGCGGAGTTTTACAATCTCTGGGAATAATTCCATTTGAGGCAAATCTCGCCATTGGATCTTTTATCTTCAGTGATGTGGGAAGCGCCTTATCAGTGATTCTAACAAGAAGTGCATACTATTATCCTGAATTCTGGGTTCCCACGATGATTATGTGGTTTATGGCATCAATTCTCTCATTCGCAAATGCAGGCGATGATCTTATCAACAACATAAATCAAGAGGAGTGCAACTGAAATTGTCTTCTCACTCGGGTCCGGCTGACGAAAGTTCTAAGACTGAACTCAACCACAAGCTCGAAGAACTCAGCGAACTTCTTAACGAGCCCGTTATGAAATCGACTGCGAGGCTTTCAATTCTTATCACACTCGCACTGAATACTAAGTTGACTTTCACCGAGCTTTTGACCATTACTTCAATTGGTAAGGGTAGCCTTAGCAATCACATTGAGAAGCTAGCTTCAAGCGGGCTGGTTAATGTAAGGACCGTTTTTCGGAGTTCCGGACCGAGAGTGATAATCGAGATTACAGAAAAAGGAAAATTAGCTTACAAGAAATACTCAGAAATTTTAAGATACCTCATCTAGGTTTTTTGAGCGAATGATGAATATGGGATGATGGCGGTGCCGAAGAATCAATTGTAATTTGCCCTTACAGGCCCTTCCTGGCATGTACTGTCAGGTTTCAAGAAGGTATCCGGTTGTTTCAGGTAAGGTTCAAGTGGCTCCCATCGGTTTGGAATAATGCAAATTACAAAGTGTGCCTACATTAGTGACTAATCATCAACACTACGGATAATTTTGCACAGAAATTGTTCACAGGTCGTAAATTTGAGTTTAGAAGAGGGATCGCAATCTGAATTCAGAGTTAAAGACTTTAAGCAAGTGTCATTTGAATTGGTCACCGCAATATTCCCACTAAGAATGAACGGCATATTGAGATAATGTTGGACGCAGGGAGGTTGTCCCTAGTGTGGACCTAAGAAGATACGGTGAAACTTTATGTTTTGCAGCTTTATTATCAGAAACTAGAAAATTCCGCCTGAAAGCAACATTGTATATATTGATAAGAAGCATGATAGAATGACACAACTTTCTTTGAATCATCGTGGGTATTTACATCCCGCTTACTGTGAATCCTGAAATCCTGAAAGGAAGAAGCCATCCTAGCTATTTCTCGATGAAATCCGAATTGCGGAAGGCTGGAGCTGATGGATAAATATGACTTACAAATCTAGGAAGTTTCCGATTTACCTGAGCGGTCCATACTCCCGCATTAGAGAAGTTTCAATGGGTTAGATTACCTGGAATACGAATACGGTTGTTTTCTTGCTTGATATCTTTATATAGAAGGGAAAGCAGTTTATAGCTGTATTTCCGCAATCAGCATCTTACTCATTCTATAGACGACGACTCGGGACTCCTTTCCATCTAGGGAAAAGAGTCACGTATAGAATACGTGGTGAAAATTAGATTGGAGATGGTTTTTATCCACAATGCTGATCTAGGTTATTCCTGCCAGGTACTTTCTGATAATGATATTTTTCTATAGAGGCAAAACGGTTTTTAGCCGCTCAAAAATGAAGTGTATTCTCTAGAAATTCTAATTTTTTGATAAACATTCGAAATTTGTATTATATTCAAAAATAAATAAATATAACTTTGAGATTCATTATTGTGATAAAACTATTATCACTTCTTGTCGTGTTTATCTGCCTATGCGCCTTTTCATCGATGTTTCTTTTATCATCGAATGATAGTGCAGGAATAGGCAATAATGCTGGTCCATATGTTAATTCTAATACTATTATGGAAAATGTAACTATTAATGCTAACGGGTCTGTAACCGCATACACAGACCCCTTTTCTATGAATGCCGCTAAGACCGTATACAATCTGACCTACAACATTAATGGTACACTTTCTGTATTTAGATCCAATATAACAGTCAACGGTAACGGTCATGAAATAAGTTTTGTAGAAAAAATTCATGGAACAAACGTACTCAATGGTGAACCCACTATAGCTGTAGAGGATGCCAATAACGTGACTCTTGAGAATTTCACGTTGGTTTCTGTCATCGGTATTTCCCTCTCGCAGGGAAGCCATATAAACATCCATTATTTCAATGTCACTTCAGCATTAATTGGACTTTTAGTCTACAGTAACGTGTCTTTTGTCAATGTATCTTATTCAAATTTCTACGTGAACACAAGCAGCGCCAATGAACCCAGAAATTATGTTGGCATAGAAATTGGCATCAGCGATCTAAATATATTCGGGGCTGGTACCAATGTTTCCAACGTCAGCTTGTATTCTGACAATATAACCGTCACCGACACTGCTGGGATTCAGTCTTTCGCCCAAAATGTAACCATCCAACACTCAAATATTAACGTTCCCTTTAGCGCAGTAGGGAGCAAAGACATCTTCGAAACACCGTGGGCTGCAGTAACTCTTCAGGGAAATAATTCTGCACTTATTGGAGACAACATTTCAAGTGGTTCCGGTCTCTCTGCCCTATATGCAAATGGTGTCAATGGGGTAAATGGACCAAAATTGAATATTACAATTTCTGGGAACATTATACATTCTACTGACTCCAATTTCCAGGGCGCTATCACCCTATATGGCACTGGAGAAGTTATAAACAACGAATTTACGCTTTCAGATGGAGGCGAAATATTGGCATACGATGGTAGCAATTACAGGATAGCCAATAATCACTTCATAGGAATTAACGCAACGAATTCATCGAGCTACTTCATGATAAGCGCATACGGCAGTGATGAATCAATATCTGGCAACTCATTTTACGTCAACTTTCCTGCGGTGACCGGTGCTTATGTAGATGCTATCGTTTTCGAGGGCCCCGGAAAAAATATATCAATTGAGAAAAATAACTTTGTTCTCAAAGCCGGATATGTAAATGCCATTGGTCAGAATGGAGTCAATATAAGCAGTACAGACGTAATTGGCAATACAATGGTCATGGCGGATACAAACAACACCGAGTCTGAGGGAATAAATCAGAACACTGGAATTAATCTCCAGGGTTACTACCTTAATGTTTCAGCTAACAAAATATATGGATACAACAATGAGTCTAACTCCAGCTTCACAGCAATAGCACTTGCGGGAGCGGGGTTCTTTTCTTCGGGATACAACATATCAAACTCCGAATTCAGGAATAACTTCATTCAGGTATCTGGCACGAATTCTTATTTCAATGGTGGCATCATATTCGGGAATCCCATAAACTACCAGTTCCCGGTTTACCAGTTTTTCAAGAACGATTCGCTTGTGAACAATACGATTCTATTGCGATCACCCAATGCCACTGCAATTGGTTTCATAGATGACTCTTCCCATCTAATCATCAAAGGAAACAACCTGTCTAGCTCCCTTGGAACGCGGCCCATACTGCTGCTGAACACAACGGCCTCTTTAGTTGAGAATAACTCAATTTCAGGCTCTTCCGGATTCAGAGGTACGGGCCTGAAGCTTATATATTCCTACAACAACAGCATATACAATAACTCAATCAACTCCACCCTGACGGGAATCGTAGTTGACAGTGGCGGTTCCAACCAGTTTATAGGCAACTATGTCAATATGTCTGGAAGTTACGCACTTAACCTCACTGGGACAACGAATAATGTTTTCTACCATAACGATTTCAGCAATTATCTGCATCCCCTTTATTACAGTTCGAGCTCGGGAAACATGTTTAATGCAAGTTATCCTGTTGGAGGCAACTACTGGTCATCTGCTGTGTTGCAGGACAAATACTCTGGTCCTCAGCAAAATATACCAGGGGCTGATGGCATTGGAGATATTTCTTTCACCTTGGGGATAAATGCTGTGGATTCCTATCCTCTTATGAAGCCATGGACGAGGCCATTTGTCGAGTTCACAGAAGTCGGTCTCAAACCCGGTTCCTCCTGGGAGGTTACATTCGATGGAAAACTTTACGCTCTGACTTCACCGACGCTTAAGATATACTTTTCTGATGCTGCCTACGGGAACTACTCTTACAGCATAAAAAGCGGTGATGGCCAAGCTGGTGGAGGTTCAGGCGACATCTATTACAGCGGTCATTCGGCAGTGACAGAGTCTAAGTTCATAGGATATGACTATTTCAACGTTACATTCACAGAGGAGGGATTGCCCTCTGGAACATTGTGGGCTGTTAAGGGTCAGAACATTGCCAACGTTTCTTCCAGCGGTTCAAGTGCAACATTCACACTTGAAAACGGAACTTACTCATTCACTATCCCAGACCTGAAGGACTATTACGCTTCCAACAATGCCTACAGCGTCACTGTCAGTGGCAGGAATGTCACAGAGGCAGTAACATTCGAACACTGGGCTTACATCACAGGCACGATCTCACCTGGAAATGCAACTCTGGAAATAAATGGGTCAAAGGTAATCTACAGTGGTGGTTCATTCAATGTCAGCGTTAAGGCAGGAACGTACTCAGTTGTAGTCTCTGAGTCAGGTTATAAGACCTACTACAATAATGTGACAGTGAATGCCGGTCAAATTGAGCTCATTAACGTCACCTTGCAGAAGACCGAAAAGCCGCCTGCCCCTTCGTCAATCTCTCCGCTTGAACTTTATGGAGTAATTGGAGCTGTTGTGGTAATTGCTGGCATTGCTGGTTTTATAGTTTTCACCAGGCTCAGAGGTAAGTGAACCATAGCTGTATATTTAGAAAGAGGGACATCTCGGAATCCGGGATGTCAACCATCCTAAAGATCGTAATTTTTATTTTGAAATTGCGAGATTATCGTCTGTCTGAAATAAAAGGTCTCGAATTCATGTTATGATCGTATTCATCCGCAGACAATTTGAGTCATAGACTTACTTCCTGCACTGACAGAAGAATCTGGATTGAGTGAAAAGTGCAGTTTAATATCCTTGTTCTATTGCTTTACCTCTTGGTTAATGATATAAAAAGCCCTCCACTCAGCCTCCATTCAGAGTTGTGATGCTTTTTCCAGATGCCTTTTTATGAGTTCATCTGGATATAGAAGGGGGGCCCAAAGCAGTATCAGCGAGAGATATAGCCCGTTAACCATCATTTCCTTAAAATCATCCAGATTTAGAATAATACCTGATTTGGATCCGAGTTTCTTCGTTGCGTGTGCAGTCTTTTCAGTGTCTATGTTTCCGCTCTTTACTTCTATGCCAACTATGCTGTTGCCGACCTTCTTAACTAAATCAACCTCAACATTACCGTCTCTCAAGTGCATTTCTCCCCCAGATGCGCTCAGTGCAGTTGCTTCTATATTCAATGACTCAACTGAATTGTCAAAATCTCCCAGTATAGCCTGGGTGAAAGAGGGGGTGTAAGGATAAGCCTTTTTCAGTTTCCTCGGTATTTCCCTATCAGACGTATCAGTGAGGAATATTCCAAATACCATACAAACGTAGTGACGGTGACGCGTGAGCGACCTAGAGTTGAGGAAAGCTTATCGTAATTAATTATTAATCCGGGTTTTTCCAAGATCATTTCAACGAGCTGTTTGAGTAACGCGGGGTCTCTTATTTCGAATTCTTGTAAAATATCAATGGAAACGATTCTATCAATAACCAGGGCCTTAATGTATTCAGTAATTTTTCTTTGGTCCCGTCCCTCAACTAACTCACGAAAATTTCCCATTCAAATGTATTCGTAGAAGAGAGGCTTTAGGGTATTGACTGCTAGATGCAGATTTTCAATGGGAATATCATGCCCTTTCAGCTCAACAAATTCACAAAATGTAAGTGGCTCAACCCTCAGGTAAAAAAACTCTGCCTGCCAGTGTTTTAAAGCTCCTTCTTCTAACATTGAGCGAGGCGGATCCAAACAGGATGAACTTTATCCCAGAATAAAGATCATAGATGATCTTAATTTTATTTTCCCAGTTCCTCACCTTTTGAATTTCATCTAAGAATACGTAGGTGTTATTTGCGCTGGCAGGATGCGGATTGAGAACTTTTTCAAAGTAGCTGTTTATAAGATCCTCAAGATCAGAGGAAACATCATCAAGGGAATAGTACAGGATTTCTTTGGGAGGAATCCCGGAGTTTAGTAGAGAAGAAAACAGTTGGTACATGATAGTTGTCTTCCCAGTTCTCCTGAGTCAGTATAAGAGAGTGAATTTTGCGATTTTTGAGCAACTGTTCAGCTCCTTCATTCTCCCTCTTTCTGAATGATTTTGCAACCTCCATTCTTACGGCGCCCGTAACCCACCATTCATTGAATCTTGTGAGGTTGCTGGTATCCATTGAGTTACTATAGTGTACGAATATTGGTGTTATTCGCATACTATAATATGCAAATATCCTTTATACCTGTCATAATACCTTGATTCATAGGTTCGTAAGACAACAGGGAACCTTCATCATTCATTATACATGATATGTCCTTTTATAGGGTTTTACCAAGAGGTCTGACGCGTTCATAGATTTACCTGCTAGATTGTGTCAAACTAGAGGAATCTTGGAATCTCAGACCCTATGATGTGCTCTTTAACTACGGAGTTAGCTCGGGGAGACCCGGGAATGAATATCATGAGTCCGAAATAATCCAAACGCCCTGACCGAGACCTCTTGGGGGATGATTATGGGCAGTTCGTTCCTCAATCATATTTCAGACAGAAATTATTTACGCTTCTCTTGGTTTATGTAAGTATCGATCGTCTTTTTTTTAAAGAGTCAAGACGCACCTACTCGATGTTTAGGCCAATACAGGTCCATCGATTCTGAATATCATTGGAATCCATCAACAGAATAACATATCAATTTACGGGGCGGAATGACTCAAATTAACGTGAAAATAATGTCTAAATATATTTGCAGTTTGTTATCCTTCGATCTGATATGCAATGCCAGAACTGCAATGCGGATATCCCAGATGATGCGAAAAAATGCCCCTACTGCGGGAAGGAAGTTAAACCCAGCATCCTGTCTCAGCTTGGATCGAAGATTGAACAGTCGATTCCTCAAGATGGGGTGGCTGCTCCACTTACTCAATTGGGCAAGGTGGGTATAATATCCACAATGATACCGCTTGTTTTCATCACTGGAGTATTTGGGTTCTTTGTTGCAATGTTCCTGAAGGCGAGTCTAATTCTTTATGCCTTATTACTGATAGTCATGCTTGCAGCGATATATGCCGGATTTCTATACAGGTACTGGAGTCTTAACAGGACGCAATCGGCTATTAAAAATGAATGGAAAGACAACTATGTTGCTATGGAGCAGAGAAAGTACAAGAGCAGTGTGTGGAAATCCCCTGAAGGTATCAATATTATGAAAGAGGGCCCATTTGCTCTGGAAGCTGGAGAAACAGTAATTCTGCACAGTTCCCCTGTCTACAGGCTTCAAGCTTATTATAGCGGTCTGAGTGGGGTATCTGTAGAGCGGTACACAGAAAACACGATAGTAGTCACCGGCAGGCGTGTTGTTTTTCTAACGGTACCCCTGTCTGGACAGGGTTTGGTGTTGCAGGGGAGCAGTGTAGACTTCTGGAACGATGTGCTAAAGCGCAAAGAAATTGAGGATAGATCTAGAGAAGTAATGGAGAAGTTATCCCAAGGGACAGGAATCGATCACTACCCTAATGACTTCTGGATATCACGGGATCAGATCAAAGAGGTGAAATACCTCAAAGTCGTTGGCCCAATGAAGCTTGGCTATGCCGGCGCTATCAAGTTCGTACTGCACCAGGGTAGTAAGCTGAAATACAATATAGTGCAGGCATCTGACGTTGACCCATTGGCAAATGAATTCAATGCAACAAGAGCGCATGTCTTGTAGACCACCTGTCTGCGGAAACCTTTTCATGGCCGACACGCCCTTTTCAGTGGTCTCATTGATACAACTGGCGTCAGCTCTGTGCATCCACTTACCCAGTTACCGCTTTCTAAGGACGCTTTGTTTTCTGGACTGACCTTTCATTGATTCACCATACATACTGGATAGATGTTTCCTATATGCTATAAATCGTCGATGTTAGGCGTGAACCCATATTCTCTGAGGAAAAGCCGCTCCAAGTGTTTGGTGGTATCGAACTTTCTTTTCCGATGTAGCAGACGGACCTGCTCTTTCGATTCGCGACCTTATCGCGCTGGTCGTAATTTCGGGCTGTTTTGTCATTTTTGAGATGAGTGCCTATTCATTATTCAGACTGGAATCTTGCCTTACCCTCAGGTCAAAGTATGTAGTTGCATATACCCATCAATGCTTTCGAAAGAATTATCGCTTGTGGTTTTGGACGAGGCATATAGGCTGCTGTCATTTCTAACATCTGCTGCTAGGACAGCAGAACCTGGATGATACAAGATCCAAGAATACCGCTTCCTTGTCATTGGATCATCTGTGGATAATACTGTCCATGAATTCCGAATGTTCTTCTGTATAGAAAAGGCTCTTCAGGCTATTAGAACTTGTCTGTCTGGCAATTCCTGTTTTTTCCAGTACTTTTTTGGCCGTCCAACGGATGAATAGAGTCATCGGTGTATGGAGCCAGGATAATTGCCGGCTCCTGCTGGCAAAATAAAAGCTTTGGTAAGGTGCCATACATATTGCCATCCTGATAATCTAAAGAACCTGAGAATTCATTCCAAATTGATACATTGCCTTTGGTGACTCAAAGATTAAGATATCCATATGATTCTTCAACAGCTACTTTCGATCCCTTTTTGGAAAGTTTGGTTTTTTGGCGTATTCCATAATCCAGTTTACCAGCTTCCAATATGATTGCATGCCTTTCTCAGTAATTCTTATCAGTCAGCTGTCATTGGTCACTAGGTTCTTATCAGCCATCCAGTCTAAGTAGTTGACAAGACGATCATAGGCAAGATCCGTTTCCACAGATAGACTTGAACGGTTTGAATCTCCATCCTCTGCAAGACTGTAGCTAGTTTTTGCACCAAGGTAAAGGTCCGGTCTAAAGTTCTGACTCTTGGAGTCTTTCAGTAAACCACCCAGCCGCTTCAACATATCTCACTGAATGTGAATATTAGGCAGCAGGCTTCCTTTCCTATTTTCATATAATTGGTGCTCAACTTTAAATGTAATCATTATATCAAATAGCAGGTGCTAAGAATGCCGACTAACATGATGGTGCCATTATCCATTGAAGAGATGATCCCCCAACCTCATATTCGGTTGTGATCTCAATAGTATTGTTCAATACGGTGCCAGCCTTTGCTGTTGTTCCGCCCATATCGAAGCTGATCAGATCCGTTATTCCTACCTGTTTTGCAAATTCGTTTGAGGCGATGACACCAGCAGCCGGCCCAGATTCGATGACAGCTACAGGTTTAGACATTGCCTCCTCATGGGATATCAACCCGCCAGAGTTAGACATGACACTCATTGACGGATTCCCGTATGTGCTGATATCATCTTTAAGAGTTTTCAGGTACTGAACAAACACCGGAGTGAGTACGGCATTAACCACTGAAGTAGAGGTTCTTTCAAATTCTCTTGGTTCGGGGGCGATACTGCTAGAAAGCGTAACGTAGGGTACATAATCCTTAATAAGTTCGTAAGCCTCTTTTTCGTTTTTTGGATTCAGGTATGAATGCAGGAAGGAAACTGCCACACTCCTTATTGATTCCTTTTTCAGGCGATCCACAATACGTATGAGATCCTCTTTGTTGAGGGGCTGTTCGATCTTACCGCTTACATTAGTTCTTTCCGTTACCTCGTACCTATGTTTACGGACAACCAATGTTCTGGGCCGCTGAAATCTAAGGTCGTACAAGCTAGGACGATTCTGCCTCCCTATTTCAATGACATCGCTGAAACCTTTTGTTGTAATGAGGGCAATTTTGGGGATGTCCAGGCCATACTGGCCTAGAAGAGTATTGGTGCCAATTGTGGTGGCATGGACCATTTCCTCAAACCTTTTAATCCCAGACTTTCTAATGGCCTCCATCACTCCCTTCTCGGGATTTCCCGGAGTGGTAGATACCTTCAATGCAGCAATAATCTTGTTTCCGGAGGTGATCAGAAGGTCCGTAAATGTTCCCCCAATATCTACGGATATGTAATCTTACCAGATGCAGTTGCCATTGACGTTCACCTGAAAGCACAATGGGTTATTAAGTCAAGATAAAGATGCTGAAAGGTCTAAATTTTTTGTCTCCTTTGTTGATAGGATAGTGCCAAAGGCTATAATTATGAAGATAAGGGTAAATACCGGGTATAGAGGGTATGCGACTGTTCCGAGCAGGTCTGAGGCATATGGGGCAGGACCACCTATGAAAGCATTACCAAACTGGTAACTCATTGAGTTGCCAGAGTACCTGACATTTGTTGGGAAGACTTCGGAAATAAACGCCCCTAGTGGAGAATAGCTAAGGCCATGTGCAACCCCGAATAGTGTCAGGATTGTTGTGAATTCAACTGGGCTGACAAGGTAAATTCCAGGGTAGAGAAGGACGAGAGCTAGAAGATTTGCAGCAAAAAGAATGGATCTTCTCCCAACACGGTCGGAGACAACACCACCTACAAAGACAAATATTATGTCTGCGACTGCAAATAAACTCAGTGCAATAAGGGCTTGGGTAGGTGTTACAACCTTTGTGCTTTCAAATACAGACGGGAGAAGAGCAGCTACAAAATAGGAGAAGTTACCACTGGATCCGGCCTACAGAGTACCCCTCTGCACCTGAGCCCAGTTCTTTCTTAACAGCACTTTTGCCGGAACTCCAGCAATAGATTTCTATGCCTTCGCAGCCTGAAATATAGGCGTTTCCTTGATGCGGAATCTTATTAAAAAGCCAATGACGACGATAATGAAACTTGCTACGAACGGTATTCTCCAACCGAATGAATACATGGCGCTGATTGGCAGGAGCCTTTCAACCAGGAGGAATACGCCTGTGTCAAGAAGCTAGAAAGGCGTATGACGACTTCGTGAGCTTTAGGTACGATCATTCGACAGTTAATATATTCGCGTATCCGGTATACCTCCGACTCTCCGTGATCTGATATAAATATTTCCCGCAATGGAGGTAATTTTAATTTAAAATCACCCCAAAAACAGTACGATTTATATATACTGATGAAATGACATTATGTGTCACGTGTAGAGGATTTCAGGAAGGTCATATCCGAATGGTTCACCAGGACCCTGCCAGACATTCATGAACGGGACATTGACATTCCTCTTGACGTTGATGTGGTCGTATCCATTGTTGGCCCCAGGAGATCTGGTAAAACATTCATGGTGTATGGCATTATTTCCAGACTTCTAAGATTAATCCCAAGAAGTAATATTCTGTACATCAATATGGAACATGAAAGGCTGAGGCATCTTTCGGCTGAAGATCTTGGGGATCTAATCACGGCATATTATGAGGTGGGAAAACCCGACATTAGAAAGCCAATCTACCTCTTCCTAGATGAAATCCAGGTGGTGGACGGATGGAGCAGATGGGTTAACAGGATATATGAGTCAAAGGAATATCATATATACCTTACCGGACCGACATCCCAATTGCTGTCACGAGAAATAGCCACAGAGATGAGAGGACGCAGCATAAGTTACACAGTATTTCCATACTCATACAAAGAAATACTGAAGCTTAAAAACATAGATGTTCCTGATGCAGAAATTCTTGCAAGGTCGGAGAAGAGAGGGGAGATCATCTCTGTTCTGGAAGATTATCTTAAACACGGAGGCTATCCCGAAATTCTGGATAATCCGGCAATAAGAGAGAAGCTGCTTCAGTCATATATTGATGCAATTGTCCTCAGGGATGTGGGGGAACGATTCAATGTGGAGCCTCTGCTTCTGTCCTATATGTTTGAATATCTTTCTTCCAGCTACTCAAAATATTTTTCTGGTTCCAAGGCTTATCAATTTTTAAGGACAATAAATTACCCTGTTGGTAAAGATCGCCCTCTTCAGGTCCTTGGTTACTTTAAAGAGGCACTAACAGTCTTTCCGATTGAGATTTTTTCCAGAGGATCCAGATCCCGCAAACAATATCCAAGAAAGATATATCTTGCAGATAATGGCCTGATTGCCAGTATGAACGGAGACGTTGACTTCGGGAGAGGGATGGAAAATCTGGTGTTCATAGAGCTGTGCAGAAGATCCGAACTGTTCACTGGATTCACTGTTTACTACTGGAGAGAATACGGCAAATCTGAGGGGAGGGAAGTTGACTTTGTAATAGTCAGGGGCGGAAAAGTATCGACACTGATCAATGTTTCATACGCTAGATCCAGGGAGGATGTCGCGGAGAGAGAGGTAATCGGCCTTGAAAAGGCGTCGAAAGAACTCAAGTGCAATGATAAAATCATAATCACCTGGGACTACAGGGAAAATGGGAACATCCGTTATATCCCTCTCTGGGAGTGGCTTCTGGAAAAATAACACGCAAACACACCATGCTGGGTTATATGGATAATATCCCGAATTTTGTGTAAGAGAAACCAGGACTGATCCTGGATCATGGGAGAAATTTCATGAAAAATGGAAGGATGCCTCCAGGAACGACCCAGGAGGCAATGAACAATGGAGGAACTGGATAAAAAAGTATCTGAGATTGTAAGATCGACGGTTAAGGAGTTCATGGAATCCCTCATGAAGCGAGAGATTCAGGCGTTCATTGAGTAGAATAAAGGCATCAGGAACGGTTACTATGAGAGGGACATAGGCACAAGATATGGGAAAATAAATAATCTCAGGGTTCCAAGGGATCGCAACAATGAATTCCAGACCGCTCTGTTTGAGAGATATCAGCGCAGCATCGGAATTGACGATCTTGTTGCATGCCTGTACGGAAGGGAATATCAACAAGGAAGATGGCAGAGATCCTTGAGGAGATATTCCACAACAGGTCCACCATATCCAAGAACACTGATATAACAGTATCAGAAATCAATAAATGGACATCTAGTGCATTGGAGAAGAGATATATTGCAAAATTCATGGATGAGACATTTCTCAGCTTCAACAGCCATTTAGAAGTAGTGCGTGGTATGTGCATTTGATAATTGTGGACTATTGGACATGCGGATTTCCCATTGATCAAGGATTTTCTGGAAGCAAGGGATGAGTTTATTGGCACTTTTTAAACTTTACCGTAATTTCAGGACCAATTCTCTTGGCAGCCTCCTGTTAGTTGCAAAAACAATCTTTCATCAGATAGATGATCCGTGATTTCTTACTGTATAGAGGCAATTTGAGAAGTATGAAATAGAGGTGGGCATCACCAAGTGTTATATATTTATTCAATCTTAATCATCAGTAATGCCAATTTATCTGGACGAAGATGAATTCAACCGATGGATGAACCATGCTAAATCAACCCTCAAATCTGCTTATTCTGATGAATCCTCAGGATTTTTCAACTGGGCATGCTTTAAGGCTCAGCAGTCTGCAGAGTTTTCAGCAAAAGCATTTCTCAGGGGAATAGGCACTGATTCTTTTGGACATTCGGTTTCCATGTTGCTTAAGAAGGGCGGATTCAGTGACGACCTAATTCAGATTGCTAAAAAGGTAGATAAGTACTATATACCCACCAGATACACGGATGTCTGGTCAGAAGGTCTTCCTGAGGACTACTATACGATAGATGATGCTAAGGAGGCTTTAGAGTGTTCCGAAACAATCATTTCGGGGGTTGAAAATCGTTGGAAATTGTTGAGAGACGCAGAAAACAAAGAGAAGAAGTAATAAAGGATGCGTCCGAATTCGCAACAAGCTTACCTATTAAGTGTACAGTTCTGTTGATAGGATCTTACGCCAGGGGTGATTTTAACCTTTGGAGTGACGTAGACCTTCTTATCATAGGGCATTTTGTGGGCAATCCATTGGAAAGATTGAAGGCTATCGATCTTCCCGCTGGATATGAAGCCATTTTGTTGACCCCGGATGAATTTACCGCAAGAAGCAAGAAAAATGACAGGCTTATAAGAGAATCCCTTTTGAACGGGGTTGTCCTCCGGGATGACTTTTCCCTGATGAATAAGGATTCCTGATCCAATTTCCTTGTTGCCTGATAAACAAATTATTCCAATCATTTTCAATGTATTCCTTCTGGAGACTCAATGACGCTATAACCATTGAATTCTCAAAAGCTATTTCCTGTCCCTTTTCGGAAAGTTGAGCTTTCCAACGTATTCCATAATCCAGTTTACCAGCTTCCCATATGACCGCATTCCCTCTGAGGTAATGCTTATGATTCCATTGTCATTCATCACGAGGTTCTTATCCTCCATCCAGCTAAGGTAATTAACGAGACGATCATAAGCAAGACCAGTTTTAACCGATAAATTAGAGCGGTTTGATGATCCTTCCTCTGCAAGGCTGTACAGTATCCTAGCTACGAGGTAAAGATCTGGTCTAAAGTTGTTCTTCCCGGAATCTTTCAGCAAACCACCTCAGCTGATCCACTGTCTGCCTCAAGTCTCTTATCTCACTGACTGCATTCGTGATATTCCTGTACCGCACCACCAGAGCCAGTATGACTGATAAAATGATCAAGGCAATTTGGTATTGGTGAAAAGAGAGAAGTAAGCCGACGCTAATGCTGAAGGCAATTGACAATGTCAAGTAGAACATGAATGCAATGACTAATACTTCTATGCATGTATAGAAAGTGAAACCGTTTTTCCCCTTCCTTATTTCAGTAAGAAGAGAATCCCAGTCCTGATCAATTATGAACTTCACGACTTCCTTGACATCGCCACTTAGGAAATATCCTGATCCCTGTATCTCAAAAACTTTCTTCACCCTTCTACCCATTCGGTGGACAAACGCAAATAGGCCAACGCCTGATCCGAATTCCAAAATGTTGAACACCAGCAGGTAATTTCCTTGCGATATCCTGATAGAACCCAGGAGAGTGACAGTATTATTGAAGTCATATTGGAGTATAAATATTAAAGAGGCTAGCAGCATAGCTGCAGTCAAAAGTATGAGAACAACCGCCCTAGCAGCCTCACTCCACAGCTGATTGTACCTCTTTGACCTTTCTATGATGTATTTCAGGGAGTTGGCAGCACTTATGGCCCTTTCTACAGGCTCTGTGATCTGCTCACCTCCTTGTAATAGAGCCCAGAGGACTCATTGACTGATATGACCAACAATTCGATTCCATTTTCCTGGAACAGGCCTGTCGTTAGTGCAGGCTTCTGATCTCCTGGAAGAAACTTCACGACGATTGGATCAAAGAAGGAGATGTTTTGAACGATATCAGCATCGAGACCTAAACTCCCTAGATTTTTAACCAAAGCTGTGGAATAGAACGTTACGTAAATATTTGAAAGGACCTTTGAACTGTTGAATGCAGCACTGATATGGACATACTGGGAGTTAGTTGGCAGTTCTTCACTTATATTGTAGAATCCATTCCCGTACAGAGTGACAACAATCTTTGCCTCAAACGACGGTAGCTTGGCTATCACGATAAAGTTGGATTCGTTCGCTTGCTTATCTGTGGCATTTATATAGCCAGAGGAAGAATGGTAGCCTAAGATTATAGATAATTCAAAGGCAATAACGATCACAAGAGCAATAGTTATCACGAAGAATCTCTTCATCCCAACTCACTTTCAGAATACAATATTTTGTCTGAGCTATTTAATTAAACTCACTGAGAGTGAGTACCAGTCAGCAAGTATCTGCCTACTATTTTTTGATGAATACGTTAACGGGCGACTTCAATAGGATTTGCAGCACAACCATTACAATCCGGTTCAAAAACCTGGGTCTCTGTCTCTTAACACATCAATAAAACCATTCTACTTTCCCTTTGCTCAAATTTAAATTGTAATCCTTACGTCAACTATCGGATGTAAAGAGTGCCGCTAACATGGTTATATCAAAATTGCATCAGGATAAAACTTTAGGATTCCTGTTCAATTTTGCGTAAGAATTACTTTGTGCGGTTTATCCTATCCCTAAGAAATGCCATAATATCTTTAAGTGTTATGTCAGAATCTGAGTAGATATCCTTAGCTAGCCAGTAATCTGTTGTTCGGTCAATAACTTCCATTTTATTTCCATCTTCTGCGACTTTTGTAATGCTTTTCACCAACTCAATATCATGTTTCAAATTTTATTCCAATTTGCGAGAATATGTGAACTTTACCGACCTGTATTTCAACCCTCTGCACAATTAAAGATCCTCAAAAACATCAAGAAAGCGTAGATACCAGTTTTCAAAAATTTCCTTGGTTATTACATGGATTTCCAGTGGAGCATCAACCTGCATTAACACGGTCACCTTAATTTTGTCCTTCAGCGATATACTGCTTGGTATTATGATCAGATCTATGTCACTGGAGGCATCAAAATTACCCCTCAGAACAGATCCGAAGAATATCAGTCGAGCTTCCGGATCAAGTGATTTGACAATGCTCTTTACTTTTTCCAGGATCTTCCTGTGGTTTCGCAGGGATTCCAGTTTATGGGTTTCATAATCCTGATAGATATTCATCAAATACCTCCCTTACAAATTTGATAAGCATTATGGCATCTTCCTCAGTAGCCTTGACAGGATAGTACCTAGATGATATATATGAGTCTTCTAGTTTTGAGAGCTTCAGTAAATTCAGCTCTGAACTAAGGAGTCCGTTGAGTCTGGAATCGTGCTTTGTAAGTAGCCTTATAAGTTCTCGAAGTGAGTGCGTTCTTGGATATGATCCAGTGATACGAAGTGCATGGTACTTTAAAAGTAGTTCGCAATGCTGATGCATAGAAACAACTGCAAGGTCCCATTTTCTCTGAGTGACTAGATACTCAGCGTTATCCAGGTAATCATAACTTCTTTGCTTTAGCACTTCTGCCTCTTCCGCACTCAATTGTATCTGAATGCAATTAGTATTCAATGTATTAATGTTGCTCTGAATCAACCCATCTTGAAGATTGTTGCATAACTCCCTCAACCTATTGTATTCTCCCTCATCATGTTGTAATAGAGCACCTTCAACCCAACTTCCTGGATCATGTAAGCCGGTTTTCTTGC